>JADLAB010000265.1 GCA_020848455.1 Polyangiaceae bacterium | reverse complement strand
TACCTGTGTCGCAAGAACTTCGGCGTGGTGAAGGCGAAGCTCGATCTCGACGAGGGCTGGCTCGTCGCCATCGACACCGCGATGCTCGCGGCCTACGCCGTCGGTCAGTTCGCGAGCGGCGCCATCGGCGACCGCCACGGCGCGCGCAAGCTCATCGCGCTCGGCATGATCGGCTCGGCGCTCGCGTGCGCGGCCTTCGGCCTCTCGGACCTGCCGCTCGTGTTCGCGCTCCTGTTCGGGCTCAACGGCCTCTTCCAGTCCTCGGGCTGGCCCGGGACGGTAAAGGCCATGGCCGAGTGGACGGCGCCGGCGCGCCGCGGCCGCGTGATGGGCCTGTGGGCCACCTGCTACCAGGTCGGCGGCATCGCGGCGACCGCGGTCGCGACCTTCCTGCTCGCCCATTTCGGCTGGCGCGCGGCCTTCCTCGGGCCCGCGCTCTGGGTCGCGACCGTGGGCATCGCGGTGTGGGCGCTGCTGCGCCCGGGTCCCTTCGCCGAACGGCGCGCGAGCACCGGCGTGGTCCCGACGGCCGAGGACGCGGTCGCGCGGGCGCGCCACGTGGAGGCCCGCACGCTCGCGCGCCGCGAGCTGCTCGTGAGCCGCGTGCTGTGGTGCTACGGGCTCTGCTACTTCTGCCTCAAGCTCATCCGCTACAGCATCCTGTCCTGGCTCGCGTACTACTTCACGAAGGCCCTGCACCTCGACGCGGAGACCTCGGGCTACCTGTCGACTTCCTTCGAGATCGGCGGCTTCGCGGGCACCGTCGCCATGGGCTGGATCTCCGACAAGCTGGTCCACAAGGTGACCCGCGCCGCCTGTGCGGCGGTCGCGATCGTGGGGCTCGCCGGGGCGCTCCTGCTCTACAGCTTCGTCGGGGCGAGCAGCCTCGGCGCGAACTTCGCCAGCATGGCGCTCGTCGGCGCGCTGCTCTTCGCGGCCGACTCGCTCATCTCGGGCGCGGCGGCTCAGGACGCGGGCGGGGCGCACGGCGCGGGGCTCGCCGCGGGCGTGGTGAACGGCGTCGGCTCGCTCGGCGCCGTGCTTCAGGGCGTGGTCACCATCTGGCTCAAGAATCGCCTCGGCTGGAGCGAGGTCTTCCTGGCCTTCGTCGGCGTGGCCCTGCTCGGCGCCCTGGCGCTCGTGCCGGTGGTGCGGCGCCGCGCGCCACCCGCCCCCGCGGCGGCCTGAGCCGGCCCACGGCGCGCGCGCCGCTCGGCGCCGCTCTTCGACGCCCGCCGCGCGGCGGCCGACGCGCGCCGGTGGCGCCCGTGGTAGATCGCACGCCCGAGACGAGGTGTCACCGTGAGCCAGGACAAGCCCCAGAAGAGCGCGATCTCCCCGACCCGCACCGAGAACTACTCCGAGTGGTACCAGCAGGTGGTGCGCGCCGCCGACCTCGCCGAGAACTCACCGGTGCGCGGCTGCATGGTGATCAAGCCGTGGGGCTACGCCATCTGGGAGAACATGCAGCGCGCGCTCGACCAGATGTTCCGCGACACCGGCCACAAGAACGCCTACTTCCCGCTGTTCATCCCGAAGAGCTTCCTCGAGAAGGAGGCCGAGCACGTCGAGGGCTTCGCCAAGGAGTGCGCCGTCGTCACCCACCACCGGCTCATCGCCGGGCCGAAGGGCGGGCTCATCCCCGACCCCGAGGCCGTGCTCGAGGAGCCGCTCGTCGTGCGGCCGACGTCCGAGACCATCATCGGCGCGAGCTTCGCGCAGTGGGTGCGGAGCTACCGCGATCTGCCGCTGCTCATCAACCAGTGGGCGAACGTCGTGCGCTGGGAGCTGCGCACGCGGCTGTTCCTGCGAACCGCCGAGTTCCTGTGGCAGGAGGGGCACACGGCCCACGCCACGGCCGAGGAGGCGAGGGAAGAGACGCGGCGCATGCTCGACGTCTACGCGACCTTCGCGACCGAGCACATGGCCGTGCCGGTCATCAAGGGCAAGAAGACCGACTCCGAGCGCTTCCCCGGCGCGGTCGACACCTTCTGCATCGAGGCGATGATGCAGGATCGCAAGGCGCTGCAGGCCGGCACCTCGCACTTCCTCGGGCAGAACTTCGCCAAGGCGAGCGGCATCAAGTTCAACAGCAAGGAGGAGCGCGAGGAGTACGCCTGGACGACGAGCTGGGGCGTGTCGACGCGGCTCGTGGGCGCGCTCGTGATGGCGCACTCCGACGACGACGGGCTCGTCGTGCCGCCGCGGCTCGCGCCCGCGCACGCCGTCATCATGCCGATCTACCGCGACGAGGCCGGCCGTGCGCGCGTGATGGAGTACGCCGAGCGCCTGGCGCGCGCGCTCCGCGCCGAGCGCTACGGCGACGCGCCCCTGCGGGTGGAGATCGACGCGCGCGACATGCGCGGCGGCGAGAAGGGCTGGGCGTGGGTGAAGCGCGGCGTGCCGCTCCGCATCGAGATCGGACCGCGCGACGTCGACGGCGAGGCCGCGGTGTACTACCGCCGCGACGAGGGGCCGCGCGACAAGCACGTCGCGTCCTTCGCGGCGCTCGTCGCCGAGGCGCCGGCGATGCTCGCGGCGATGCAGCAGCGCCTCTACGAGCGGGCGCTCGCCCACCGCGAGGCCCACACGCGCCGCATCGACGGCTTCGCCGAGTTCCAGGCCTACTTCACGCCCAAGAACGCCGCCGAGCCCGAGATCCACGGCGGCTTCGCGCTGTCGGGCTGGTGCGGCCAGGCGGCCTGCGAGGAGCGCATCAAGGACCAGAAGCTCACCATCCGCTGCATCCCGCTCGACGCCGAGCCCGAGGCCGGAAGCTGCGTCGTGTGCGGCCAGGCGAGCGAGCGGCGGGTCGTCTTCGCGAAGTCCTACTGAGGCGTCGACGCGCCGGCAGCGGGCGGCGCGAGCGCAGGCAGCACGAGCTCGCGCAGCAGGCCGGGCAGCATGCGCAGGTTCGCGCAGTGCGCGGGCGCGTCTCCGCCCGTGTAGCCGCGGATCTCGAGCAAGCCCTGTGCGAAGCGCGTGCGCTCCTCGACGCCCTCGGCGGGGAGCATGCCGGCGTAGCGGCGCTGGCCGCGCAGCGCGGCGATGAGGTAGTCCGCCGTCTCGGCGGTCGACGCGTAGCCGGGCGTGTCGATGTCCGAGTGGGTCAGGACGAGCGGCGCGTTGCCGGCCGCGGCGCGCTCGGCCGCGGCCACGAACGGCGCCATCTGCGCGTCGTCCGGGTGCCGCGTGCCGGGCAGGTACGAGGCGTAGAGCGAATCGAGCAGCACGAGCGCGCTCGGTCGCTCCGGATCGTGCTGCAGGATCTGGCGGATGGCGCCGTAGCCCGCGCTCCACGAGCTCAGGATGACGTGGGCCGCGCGGCAGTCGCCGCCCGCCTTGCGGGTCGCCGCTTGCTCGATGGCCGTGACGAGGCTCTCGAGCGCGGCGGGATCGGCGAGCGCCTGCTCGTAGACGGCGCCGCCCTCACCCGCGTCGACGCCCGCGAGCACGACCGGCAGCCCGGCCTCGGCGAGCAGCTGCCGGGCCGCCTCGGAGCCGTGGAAGTGGATCACGAGGTCGAAGGGACCGGGCGCGAGCGCGGTCGGAAGGAGCACGCGGCCGCCCGGCGCGGGCGAGCCGGCGCCGCCCGTGTCGAGGCGCTCCCAGCGCTCGTAGGCGCCGAAGCCGGGGTCGTCGATGAGGCACGACGCCTCGCCGATGCCGGCGTCCCGCTCGTGCGAGGTAGGGCCCGCGGGCTCGATGCCGGGGCGCGCGGGTCGCGGCGCACGCAGGCCCGGCGGCAGGCCTGGCCATCCCGAGCCCTCGAGTCGCGCGAGGGTCGGCCCGCTGCGCGGCGCGCGCGCGCCTGCGAGGACCACGACGACGGCACTCGCGGCGAGCAGCAGCCACGAGATCGACAAAGACAGAACCGCCCGCGTACGCAGGGTACGCGGGCGGTCGCCGGCAGGTGCGCGCGGGGTGCGCGCACGGTCGGTGCGCGCCTGGCGCTCAGCCACCCTGCATCGGGGCGGGCTGGCCCCACAGGTTCTGGTAGATCTTCGACAGCTTGTCGCGCGTGTCGTTGGTGAACCCGCTGTCCTTGTGCGGCCACTGGAAGCCGAAACCGACCGCCTGGTTGCACGAGTACGAGACGACGACGTCGACCGGCTCCTGGCGATTGGGCGCCATGAACGACACCGCGAAGCCCGGGTTGAAGCACGGCGCGCGGTTCGAGTTGAAGCTGCCCGAGTCGCCGAAGATGTCGAGCATGTCGCCGATGAGCTTCTTGTCGGCGATGGGCTGCTCGGCGGTGATCATCCAGGTGTTGCGGAACAGCCGCGGCGGAGGCGCGGTCGGTCCCACGGCACCGCCCTGGCACATGGGCGCGAGGAACGGGAACATCTGAACGATCTGCGGATTCTGGCACGCCGCCTGGCCCATCTGGGCGATCTCCGGCGGGAGCGTGAGGCCCGGGATGGCGGGCAGGCCGGGGATGCCGCCGGGGGCCGGCGCGGGCTGAGCCGCGGGGGCCTGCTGGAGGCGGTAGACGGTGACTTGGGCGTTGTCCAAATCCTTGAACGGCACGGCGCGGCTCGCGCAGCCGCCGAGCGCGGACGCGAGAGTGGCGACGGCGACGGTGCCGAGGAGGGCACCGAGGCTGCGGCGAGGCGAGGAGGTGGGCGCTTGGGGCAAGCTTACGTTCATGTGGGATGCGTAGCACGGCTCGTCGCGGGCGTGCATCATTCCGCACGCTTCCGGCGGAGCGCCCGAGGGTGATGGCGGCGAGCTCGCGGGGGGGTCCGACAGGCGCCCGGCGGTGCAGGCCGACACGGGCGACGGGCTCCAGGCTCCAGGCTTCGGGCGGGAGAGCGCGAGGCCACGGGGATCCACGCCGCGGCCTCTGCGCCTGCCAGTCTGCACCCTCATGCAGCCACCCGATATGCAGGGTCATGCAGCCAGAGGGACGGATCGAACGACCGGTCCCCCCGCAGGCGCGTACGTGCGTGCACTCCCGTCGGATCCGCGCTCCGGCTTCTGGGCCTGAAGCCTGGAGCCCGACGCCTGAAGCCACGTCGCGCCGGAGCCAAGTGTCCTGCTAGTGGAGCCGCCGGGAATCGAACCCGGGTCCGCGAGGCATCCAGCTCACCTTCATCCACGTGCGTGGTCGCCGTATCCCCGGCGACTGGGTTCGCAGATTCGGCTGCGACCTAGCCGGCCCTTGTCTCGAGCGCGCTATCGCTGGCGTTCCTCACGCGCTCCAGCCCTCGTGTTGACGCCCTCCGGGTACCAGGACGATCTGCCCGTCGGACGGCTCTAGTCTGCTTTCAGGCAGCCAGGGCGATTGCGTTGTCGTTCGCAGTTAATACGTCCCGCTTGTCGAGGCGGTGCAGGAGCCGCCACACGCAGATGAGCCTTCCGTCCCCGCGTCGAAGCCGATCGGCCCCTGTTGGGGTGTCGAGCACAAGGTGGGGGCTGCGGGTCGTCGCGTCAAGCGGAGGCGGACCGCTCAGAGCCACGACGGCTTCTTCTTCGCCGGTGGCGGGCGCCAACCGGTGGCCGGTGCCTTGGGCTTGGGCGTGCTCGCGGCCCCGGGCGCGCTGCTTCCGGCCGGGGCGCTACTCGCGGCCGGGGCGCTGCTCGCGGCGGGCGCGCTCCCGGCTGCGTCGGCGCTCGGGGTCGAAGCCGCAGCCGTGGGCGCGGCGGACTCCGGCGCAGGGCCGACGCTCGGCGGTGCCGAGGGGGGCGGCGCGAGCGATGCTGCCGGGGCGGTAGCGAGCTCCGGTGCAGATGCGGCTCCGACCTCGCTCGTGCTCGGCGCGGCGGGCGACCGCCCCACCACGAGGAGCGTCAGCGCCACGCCCGTCCCGAACGCGAGCACCGACCCGCCGAGCGCCAGCACGCCCCAGCGTCGCGGTGACGGAGCCTCGGGCGCCGACGAAGCCGCGCCGCGAAGCGTGCCCGCGGATGCGGGGCGCTCCGGCAGGAGCAGCTCGGGGGGCGGGGCGGCCGCGGCGGCGAAGAGCCCGCCCGCAGCCACCGGTGGCGGGTCGAAGGCTGCCGGAGCCGGTGGGACGCCGACCGGCGCGAACGGCAGGCGCGCCGACCCCTCCGCGCCGTTCGCGAGGGGCGCCGCGGGCACCGAGTCGCGCGCCCGCCCGGATGCAGGCCCAGGGGCGGACGCCCTCGGCGGTCGCGGGAGCGGCGGACGCGCGCTCGGCGCGCGCTCCGACGCCGGCGGGGAGCCGCTCGCGCTCGCGACCGGGGGAAACTGCGCGATGTCGGTGCGCCCGCTCGGGTGACTCGAGGCCGCGGACATGCGGCGCGGGTACGCGGGCTGCGACGGCCGCGCGGAGCGAGGCGGCGTGGACGGACGCTTCGAGTCCGGCGCACCGCCGCTCGACCGGCCCGGTGGACGTTCCGGGTCGGCGCCGGCCGCCAGCGTCCCCGAGGTGGAGGCCGAGCGCGCGCGCGCCGTGGGCGTGCCCGCCTGCGGCTGGACGCCGGCCGGGAGCGGTGTCGCGCGGGGCATCGCGACGCCCTGGCGGGGCGTGTCCGGCCGCCCGCCCGTCGCGAGGGCGGCGCGCACCTCGGGCGGCATGGCGAACACGCCCGTCTGCGTGAGCATCTCCTCGAGGTCGTCGGTCCTCGCACGCACGTGCTGGAGGAACGCGAGCGCCATGACCTTGGCGTTCGCGAAGCGCGCCTCGCGCTCGGTGTGCCACGCTCGGTCGAACCACGCGTCGAGCTCCGGCGGCAGCTCGGGTCGGAGCGCGCTCGGCGCGACGAAGCGACCCATCGCGATGTGGGCGCAGGTGGCGCCGACGTTCTCGCCGGTGAAGGGCAGGTGATCGGTGAGGGACTCGTACACGGTGACCGCGAGCGCCCACATGTCGGTGTGCGCGTCGACGGCCTGCGAGTGCATGACCTGTTCTCGGCTCATGTAGTCGGGCGTGCCGACGAGCGTGCCCGGCATCGTGACGCTGCCCGAAGCGGGTAGGTGCAGTCCCTTCGCGATGCCGAAGTCGAGGATCTTGACGTGCAGCTCGTCGTCGCTCGGCATGAGGAAGATGTTGTCGGGCTTGATGTCGCGGTGGACGATCCCGACCCGGTGGGCCTTGTCGAGCGCGCGCGCGACCTGCGCCAGGATCTGCGCGACCTGGCGGATGCCCAGGCGGCCCACGCGGTCGAGCCGCGCGCCGAGGGTCTCGCCCTCGAGCAGCTCCATGACGATGTAGGGCGTCCCGTCGTCCATGATGCCCGCGTCGAAGGTCTGCACGACGTGCGGGCTCTTGATCTGTGCCGCCGCCGTGGCCTCGGCCGTGAAGCGCGCGAGCACGTCGGCATCGTTCGTCGCGAGCTGCTCGGCGATGAACTTCACCGCGACCTTGGTGCGCAGCGTCAGGTGGTCGGCGAGCCACACGCTGCCCATCGCTCCGCGACCGAGCTCGCGCACGAGCTGCACGTTCGTGGTGACCATCCGGCCCGCCTGTAGCGTGCTCATCGATCCTTCGTACGCGCTCCCGGGCCGGAGAATGCAGCCGACAACAGCTTAGCCGACCCGTGGCCCTCTGGGGAGGGGCGCCCGAGCTCTTTCGGGGCGTCGTCAAGCGCGCCGCTCGGTGATACGTTCGAGCGACGTCATCACCTTGCGTGCCGGCCGCGCTCCGCCGGCGGAGTCCCACCATGCGCCTCGGTTCTCTCCTCGCGTACGCTTCGCTGCCGGTGCTCGCCGCGGGCATCTACGCCGCCGGCTGCAATGCCGGAGGCAAGAGCTCCAAGCTGAATCAGTTCGCCGCCGGCTCCGGCGGGGAGGGCAACGTCGGCACCGGCGGGGCCGGCAACCAGAACCCCGGGGGCGCCGGGGGGACGATCTTCACGACCTCGTCGAACACGGGCGGCTCGGGCGGCATGATCATCAACCCGTGCGGCACGGGTTGCGGGCCGGACGAGCTCTGCGACACCGATCACCTCGGCACGGACGACGACTGCAACGGCATCGTCGACGACACCTGCCCCTGCCAGGCGGGCCTCACGCACTGGTGCTTCGAGGGCGATCCCTCCTTCCTCGGGCAACAGGGCTGCTACCCGGGCACCGAGAGCTGCACCGAGTTCGGCACCTGGGGCGAGTGCATCGGTGGCGTCGGGGCCGACGTGTGCGCCGATCCGAACAACCAGCTCGGCTGCCACGCCATCACGACGCCGCCCTTCGTGACGGTCGATCTGAAGCCCGGTACCGGCAACTTCAGCGCCGGTGCGCTCACCGAGTCGTGGTCCGTCGCCTGCCCGCCGGGCGTGAGCCCGTGCCCGGCGGTCGGGGGCTCGAACCCCGCCGACGACTTCCAGCCGATCGTCAGCGGCGAGTACACGGTCACCTACACGAAGACGACCGCCAACGGGCCCGAACAGTGCAGCTACCCCTTGTTCGTCGGCGCACCCGGCCTGCGTGTCGAGCTCGACTGGGAGCACGACCTCGGCGGTTCCGGCGTCGATCTCGACCTCCACGTGCACCAGCCCGGCACCACGGCTGCCTGGACCGGCGACGGCGGCAACCCCTCCGTGTGCGCCTGGGACAACTGCAAGTACTACGACTTCCAGCCGCCGTTCCCGATGGGCCCGGAGTGGTTCAACGGCGTGGCGCCGCCCGATCCGGTCGACTGGTACCTCGATCCGGACATCAACAAGAACAGCTGCTACTTCGCGCCGCGCGGCGTCGGGGCGAGCTGGCAGGCGATGGGCCTCGGCTGCCACAACCCGCGCCTCGACCTCGACAACATCACCTGCGATCCGTCGGTGCTCGATCCGCAGAACTCGAGCTTCTGCGCGCCCGAGAACATCAACATCGACTACCCGCCGAACAACGAGTGGACGCGCGTCGGCGTGCACTACTACTCGAACCACGGGGTCAACTACAGCGTGCACCCGCGCATCCGCATCTTCTGCAACGGGCAGATGGCCGCGGACCTCGGGCCCGCCGGCTACGACGCGCCCGTGACCTTCACCCCCGCGATGGGGACCTCGCCGAGCTCGAACACGTTCTGGCTGGTCGCGGACGTGCGCTTCAGCGAGGGCGGGCAGTGCGCGACCCAGAGCTGCGAGGTCGTGCCGATCTTCCAGGATCCGAACGCGCACACGCCGCGCCTGCCCACGGTGCCGACCGTGCAGGGCGCGTGGTCGCCGCCGTATCCGCCCTGAGCGCGCCGCTCGTCAGGAGAACACGTCGGGCTTCACGATCGCGTCGCCCGGCAGCTTGCGCAGGCAGAGGGCGAGGGTCACGACCGGAACGACGAGCGAGACCCCCGCCAGGACGGCGGGCATCAGCATGACGAGGGGGTTCGACAGGAGAGCGCTGCCCAGGGTCCCGCCGAGGGTCTTGAAGGTCGCGACGCCGCTCCACAGGCCGACCACGATGCCCGCGACCGCGTAGACGATGCCGGCGACCTGGTAGCGCGGCGTCATGCGCACGAGCTCGATGCCGCCCACCACGCTGACGAACGACACGGCCAGGGACAGGCCCGCCGGCACCCCTCCGTCCGCCAGCTCCCGCGCCGCGCCTCCGGAGAACATGCCCCCGAGCAGCGACGTCGCGCCGCCCTCGAACAGGTACGCGCCGAGCCCGACGGCGACGCCGAGGGCACCCTGGCCGAGCACCACGAAGCCGATGGCGGTCAGGCCGTTGTCGCGCGCCGGCGGCAGGACCTCGCCGCCCGCGCGGCTCCCGACCTGGGCCCGGAACTTCGCCATCACGCCCGGCCACACGGCCAGCGCCGCGGCGTAGAGCGAGGCGAGGAAGAAGGAGGCGACGCCGGCTCCTCCGCGCCCGCCCATGGCCCCGATGATGAAGAACACGAGCAGGCACAGGCCGGACGCGGCGAACCCGATGCCGACGTACCGTCCGGTGGCGTTCTGGAAGGCCGACACGCTGTCGCCGCGGAGCCCGCGCACGCCGGCCGCGATATGGAAGGCGGAGCGCACGATGAGGGCCACGGTCAGCAGCAGGAGCACCGCGCCGACGGCGCCGGCGCGGTCGAGGATCCCGAGCACCACGGTGAGCAGCGCGATGCCCATCAAGAGGCCGATGGCGCCGAGCGAGGTCATGAGCGCGCCCGCGCCCGCGAGCCCGAGGTCGCGCCCGACCACGTAGCCGCTCGACTCGAGGGCGCGCGCCGTCGGGCGGTTGCAGAGCCCGAACACCACCGCCGGCCAGGCGAGGCTCACGAGCACGAGCCAGACGATGGCGCCGGCCCCGAGGCTCACGCCCGCCGCGAGGACGAGCACGACCACGATCACGGTCTGCACGGCCGCCGCGATGGCGTAGTTGCGCGCGGAGCGAGGCGCGTCCATGCCGCCCTGCGCGAGCTTGGCGCCCGCCACCGCGCCCAGGATCGAGCGCACGATGCACGTGAGCAGGACGACGATGAAGGCCCCGGTGCCCTTGGCGCCGCGGCTCCCGACGACGAGGCCGAGGAGCGCCAGGACCCACACGCAGTTGAGCAGCCACCCGGAGAGCTGCATCACGAGACCGAGACTCGGCAGGCCGAGGTCCTCCGGCAGTCGCGGGTTGTCGTGCACGGTCGTGGTGGGCGCCGGCGGGGCGCCGTAGGGCATGGGCGACTGCATCATGGCGTGCTTCTCCGGGACACTCGGGCTTGCTCGGGCGGACGGTAGCCGGCCTCTTCGCCCCGCGACAAGGGCGCCGCAAGGGTAGGCGGCGTGAATGTCGGGCGGGGTCCGCGCGTCCAAGGGTGCGCCGGACAATCCACACAGGAGACCGACCATGAAGCGGAGCTTCTGGTGCACCGTCGCCGCGCTCGGGTTCGCGAGCTCGGCGTGCGCCAAGGGCAGCGGGGTGGGCGAGGCGGAGCTCGCCAGCGGGCTCTACGAGCTCAGCACGGTGGGCTACGAGGGCACGTGCCCGCTCGAGGACTCGGTGACCGAGGGCACCGAGTACGTGGGCAAGCTCGTCAGGGTCGAGGTCACGGCGAGCCCGGGCTCGGTCCGGCTCGCGCCCTGCGACCCGTTCTTCGACAGCAGCTGCTTTTCGTCCTTCGCGCCGGAGCTCAGCCTCATCCGTGAGGGCGAGTCGCTCTACGCGCGCGAGCCGCACTGGACACCGCCCGGCTGCAGCTGCTGGGAGCCCTTTGCGGGCGAGCGCGGCGTCGACGGCTTCATCGTCGGGGACAACGCAGCCGAGCTCAGCTGGACCTTCGCGCTACCGGTCGCGCCCCCCGAGTGCTTCTGCGAGAGCTGGAGCGGGTGCTCCGCCACGCTCGAGCAGCGGCTCCTGCCGTACTGACGCGCCGGGGAGGGTCTTCGCCGTGGCGGTCGTGGCGCGGGCGGCGTAGGGTCGTTGCCCCCCGCCGACCGCGATGAGCCTCCTGGCGCCGAATCCAGCCCGTCGTGCCGTCGAGCGCTACTGGCTCGGGTACACCGCAGTCTGGGGTGGGGCCGCCGCGGCGGTCATGCTGTCGGGGGTGGCCGAGCGCTGGAGTGACGCGGAGCTCGTGCCGTTCGGGGTCGGCCTCGGGCTCGGCGCCGTCGTGCCACCCGTCGTGCGCCCGCACCCGAGCGAGCGCGCGCGACGCTGGCGCGAGCGCACGGCCTTCAAGGCGGGGCTCAGCGTGATCGGCTTCGCGTTCCTCTGGAACTACTTCTGCACGCCCTACTTCTTCGAGGTGCTCCACATGCACTACGGGTTCCGCACCGCGCTCAACCTGCGCCAGAACCCGGTCTTTCTCTACCCGCTCACGGTGGCCTACTTCGCGACCTACTTCGTACTCGTCTCCGTAGCCGATCGCCTGGCGCAGCGTGCCCGGGCCCCCGCGGCTCGTCGCGTCCTCGGGCTGTGCGCTCCGTTCGCCGTGGCGTTCCTCGAGACGGCGCTCAACGCGAACCCGTTCATGCGGCGGCTGTTCTGTTACGACGAGCCGGGGTTCATGCTGTGGTTCGGCACGCTCAGCTACGGCCTGTGCTTCGTGTGCGCGCGGCCGGTGTGGTGCGGCATCGACGCGCGACCCCTCGGGCCGGTGGTGCGCCGAGAGGGCCAGGCCTCGAGCCCCGCGGGCTTCGCCGCGACGTCGCTCCGCGCCGTCGTCGTCGGCGTGCTCGCGGCGACGATGGTCGTCGTCATCGCGCTCGAGCTGCTGCGGCACCTGGTCGCACCCGCTTTCACCGTCGTCCGGGCCGGCGCCCCCGGGCTCCGGGATTACGGTGCGAGCTGTCTCGGGCCGGTCCCCACCGAGTGATCTGGCCGAGGGTCACCTCGGCGGCTACGCTGCATCGGCCCGTGCGCGTGCGCCGCTCGAGCCGTCGAGCACCCCATGATCGAGTACCTCGTCCCGCTGCTCATCCTGGTCGCCTCCGTGCCCCTCGTCGTCGCGCTCGCACGCGCCAACGAGCTGTTCGTCGTGCGCTGGGACGGGGGCGAGCTGCGCCGCGTACGCGGGCGCATCCCGCCCCGGCTGCTGCAGGACCTCGGCGACGTGCTGAGGCGTGGCCACCGCGGTGTCGCCGCGGCGGGCGGCATGGCCTTGCGTGGCGTCGTCAGCGACGAGCGGCCGGCGCTCCGCGTGAGCGGCGAGCTGCCGAGGGAGGTGCACCAGCGGCTGCGCAACACGCTCGCGCTCTGGACGGTCGCCAAGATCCGCGCCGCGGCGCGCTGAGGGGCCGGTCGCCCTACGCTCGGCGGCTCCGCTTCGTGCGGGCCTTCGCCTTCGGGGCGCCCTTGCCCCGGGCGGTCGCCGCGGCCCTCTTGGCCGGCGCGCGCGCGGGGGTCTTCTTCGCAGGGGTGGCCGCGCCGGCGGTCTTCTTGGCACGCTTGGCGCGCGGAGCCGCCTTGTCGCCGCCACCACGCGCGCCCGCGCGGCTGCTCGGGGCCCTCGCGCCGGCCGCCTTGCGCGCGCCGGCGACCTTCGTGACCTTCTTCGCGCGGCGCGCCGGGGGGGAGGCGGGCGCGGCGCCGGCGTCGGCGGCGGCCGACTCGGGGGCGAGGCCGGAGGGGGGCGCCGAGAAGTAGGCTCGCATGGGGTCGAAGTAGAACTCCTGCCAGCCGCGCGTGTACCGCTCCGCGCCGCCGGGCGGCAGCTCGGCGTGGTGCAGCGTGAGGCGAGTCTCGCCGGCCTCGTCGCCGGCGCGACCTTCGGGCTGGAACGAGATCTCGAGGCGCGAGTCGGGATCGGCGGACGTGAAGTCCGTCGTGCGCCACGACTGCACGATGCGCCGCCCCGGCTCGAGCGCGAGGATCTCCCCCTCGATGTAGCCGTCCCAGGCCGTGTGCCTGCCACCGACCCATGCCTCGACGCTCGCTGCGCCCCCGGTGAAGGCGCTGTGCTCGCCGGCGTCGAGCCACGCCGCGTACAGCCGTTCGGGCTCGACCGACAGCACGATGCTCAACTCGAGCTGCTCACGCTTCATTGTGACGCTCACCTCCCGATTCGGCTCGCCGGGCCGGAGCCGGACCCGCCGAGCTCTCGCCGGCCGCGACGAGGGGCAGGAGCCTACCATGTCCGGTGAGCCCGCGGTCCTCGCCCGCTCCCGCCGACGAACGACTCGACCCGCCCCGGACGCCGTGGCATGGCTAGAGCGCCATGCGGTACGCTCGCTCGGTCGCATTCCTGCTCGTCGCAGGCGCCGGGCTCGGGGCACCCTTCGGGTGCGCCACCGCCCGTCGCGCCACGCTGCCGCAGCTCCAGCAGCGGGCTGCCTACGACCTCGCCTGTCCGCCCCAGTGGCTCGAGCTCGTCCAGATCGACGCTCGGACCAAGGTGGTGGGCGGCTGCGGTCGTCGCCTCGTGTACCTCGAGGACTGTGTCTCGCTCGGCGATGGGGTCGAGTGCGCGTGGCGCGTGGACTCGCCGCCGGCCTCGCTCGGGTGGGTCCCGCCCCCGGCCACGGCTGGCTACGCGCCGCCCCCGGCGCCGGCCCCGTCCGGCGCGCCCGCCCGGTCCATCGCGACCCAGCTCTTCGGTCCGGGTGAAGTGCCCCCGCCGGTCGTCAGCGCCCGACCCACCGCGCCGGCCACGGCGCCGGCCACCGCGCCGGCCGACCCGCTCTCCTTTCCGCGCGCGGCGGTGCCCACGGGCCGCAGCTACCCCACCGAGCTCTACGGTGAGCAGACGCAGCCGATGCTGCCGCCGTCGGGCCGGCCGAAGCCGCGCGACTTGTTTCCGCCTCCGCCAGCGCCCCGCTGACCAGGGCTGGCCATCGGCGCGGCGTCACGGGGCCGTGCGGGCGACGACGACGAGCAGGGCCGCCGCCGCGAGGCTCGCCGCCACGAGCGCCCAGCCGACGCGGCGCAGGTGGCGCGGATGCGGCCGCAGCAGCCACAGCACCCACGAGGTCGCGACGACCGGCGCCGCGGCCCACAGCTCGGCACGCCCGAGCGCCACGCCGACGCCGATGCCGAGCGCGCATGCGGTGAGCGGGCCGACCGCGGCGAGCGCGGGCCGGGGTGCGGCGCCGGCGGGCCGCTTGTGGTGCGCCACCACCTCGCGCACCGCCACGGTGGTCGCCGTGAAGGCCACGCACCACGCGAGCCAGCCGCCGACCGCGGCGAGGGGCGACAGGCCGCCGGCCAGGGCGACCGGGAGGCCGGCCGAGGACAGCGCCACCGCGGCCACCGTCTCGCCGAGCGCGCTCTTCTCCTTGCCGTGCAGGATGAAGAGCGCGAGCAGGCCGGCGAGGAGCAGGGGTACCGGTGCCGCGAGCCGGGTCGCGGCGTCGGCCAGCCACAGCGCCGCGGCGCCCGCCACGAGCGCGATGCCGCCCAGCCAGGCGAGCCGGGCGCGGGCTCGGGCGCCGTGGTCGCGGCGCACGCGCACGCCCCGCTGCCCTACGAGCACGAGCGCGGGCTCGTGGGCCGCGAAGGCCGAGCAGGCCGCCACCGTGAGCGCGAGGGCGCTCGGGCTGGGCGCTCCGGCCGCGAGGGCGGCGAGGAGCGGGACCGCGAGCTGCCCGTAGGCCCCGTGCTCCTTCGGGGCGAGCGAGCGAGCGCCCGCCCCGGGTCGCGGGGTCACGGCGCCGACGCTCGCGGTCTCTCTCGCTCTCGCCATCCTCGGCGAACCATTGCGCACGCTGGCTGTGCTCGCAACTCGCGGCGCGCGGCCGGGTGGCATCCGTCAGCGCGCCGCGCCGGGCGCAGCGGGGCGCGCGTGGCGCGCGAGCTCGAAGGGATCGTGGGCGTTGAAGAGCGCGACCCCATCGGCACCGGGGGCGCTCCCCGCCGGGCCGCAGGCGAGCGCGCGCAGCCGCGCCTGGTTCCGCACGCGCGCGCCGTCGTCGAGCGCGAGTGCGCCCTGGAACAGGCGCAAGCCCGCGGGGCAGCGCGGTGGCGTGCGCATCTCGCCGTGATGGAAGTAGGCGTCTCCGCAGTGCAAGAGCCAGCCGTCCGGCGTCTCGAGCGCGACGGCGGCATGGCCTCGCGTGTGCCCCTCGACGGGCACGATGAGCACCGAGGGCTCCACCACGGCGCGCACGGACTCGAAGCCCTGCCAGCGCTCGCCGCTCGTGCGGTGGAGCGTGAAGCGCGCGCCGTGAGACCACTGCGCCGGGCGGTAGCGCTGGCGCTCGTTCAGCGTGCGGGGCGCGTTCGCGGCCGCGTGCTCCGCCGCGAAGACGTGCACCTCGGCGTCGGGGAAGTCGGCCAGGCCCCCGGCGTGGTCGAGATCGAGGTGCGTCAGCACGATGTGACGCACGTCCCGTGCCCCGAAGCCGAGCCGCTCGACGTGGGCGAGCGCGGTCTCCTCGCTGTCGAGCACGGGGCGCACGACGGACAGGAAGAAGCCGCCGAGGCGCGCGTGCGGGTCCGCGATGTCGGCGCAGCCGAGGCCGGTGTCGACGAGCACGAGGCCGTCCGGGGCCTCGATGAGCAGGCAGTGGCACACCATGCGGGCGGGGCCGAAGATGCTGCCCGCTCCGTTGACGAGCCGCGCGCTCGGCGGTCGCATCGTGCCGCAGTTCAGGTGGTG
Organism: Polyangiaceae bacterium; assembly: GCA_020848455.1. Lineage (GTDB taxonomy): Bacteria > Myxococcota_A > Polyangia > Polyangiales > Polyangiaceae > JACRDA01. Next base: position 83,143 of record JADLAB010000265.1, on the reverse strand, counting down.
GACGGTGACGCTCATGGGCGGGTCGCCTCCTCGGCCGGCGCGGCGACGAAGCGCACGCGGCCGAAGCGCCGCGAGCGATGGAAGTTGCCCTGCCCGAGGATCGGCGACCACGCCACCCCGCCGTTGTCCTGCATGGCGTAGCAGTTGACCCGCCAGCGGTCGCCCGGAGCGGGAGGGGCGCGGCGTGCCTTGGCGAAGCTCGTCCACGGGATGCGCGCCTCGACCGTGTAGCCGCGGTCGGCATCCGAGGGGTCGTCGAGCGTCCCCTCGACGCGCACGCCACTGTCGACGCTCGCGCTCCACGCCTGGTGTCCGAAGGGGCCCGCCGGACCGCCGCGCGGCAGGTTGTAGTCGTCGAACTGCGAGTCGAAGACGAGGTTCTGCGGGCTCACCTGGATCTCGTAGTAGTCCCGGTTGTCCCCGTCGCCGTCGGGGTCGAGCATGAGCTCGACCGTGTCGCGCTCCCAGAGGTGCGGGTCGCGCGCGTCGGCCGGGAAGCCGCCGCGCACGTTCTCTGTCTCGACCTCGAAGGCGACGAAGAGCCAGCGCTCGTCCCAGGCGAGGCGGGCGCGCCCGCGCACGGCCTGCTCGCTCGCGGGCGCGCCGCTGCCCGCATGGACGAAGGGCCCGGTCGACGCGGCCGCCCGCCACAGCGGCTCGTCGAGCACGCCGTCGAGCGTGAGCTCGGGCCCGCCCGCGACGCGAGGCACGTCGAGCTCCGGCACCTCATGCCGCGCCGCGGGCGCGCTGCTCCGTGGGGTGCCGGTGCCGGGGGCCGGCCCGGGATCGCGGCCGCAGCTCGCGGCGAGGACGAGGGGCCCGAGCACCCCGAGCGCGCGCGCGTGGGGGCTCAGCGCCGCCCCTTCTTGCGGGCGTCGCGCTCGCGCTTGCGCTGCGCCTTCTTGGCGTTGCGCTCGGTGGCGCTCATGGGCTTGCGCTTGGCCGAGTCCGGTCCCTCGCCGCCCATGCCCATGCCCGGCATCATCCCCGGCATGCCCATGCCCGGCATCATCCCCGGCATGCCCATGCCCGGCATCATTCCCGGCATGCCCATGCCCGGCATCATCCCCGGCATGCCCATGCCCGGCATCATCCCCGGCATGCCGCCGCCCTGGGCCATCATCTTCTTCATGCGCTTGGCCATGGCGACCTGCTTGATGCCCGGGATCTTGCCGAAGAAGCCGAGATCCTGGCCCATGCTCGTCATCATCTGCTTCATGAAGAGGAACTGCTGCACGACCATCGTGGCCTGCTCGGGCTTGCAGCCGGAGCCGCGCGAGATGCGCGCCGTGCGCCCGGGCTCGCGGATGAGCAGGTAGGGGTCGTTGCGCTCGCCCTTGGTCATCGACTGGATGATGGCGCGGATGCGCACGAGCTCCTTGTCGTCGAGGTTGACGTTGTCGGGCAGGCCGCCGGGGAACATGCCGCCGAGGGGCAGCTTGTCCACGAGGTCCTTCAGCGACCCCATCTGCTGGATCATCGTCACCTGCTCGAGGAAGTCCTCGAGCGTGAAGTTGCCCTGCAGCAGGCGCGCGGCGTCCTTCTCCGCCTTCTTCTCGTCGACGACCTTCTCGAAGTCCTGCATCAGGCCGACGACGTCGCCCATGCCGAGGATGCGGCTCGCCATGCCCTCGGGCCGGAACTGCTCGAACTTGTCCGGGGTCTCGCCGATGCCGCAGTACACGATGGGGGCGCCCGTGACCTCCTTCACGCTGAGCGCGGCGCCGCCGCGCGCGTCGCCGTCGAGCTTGGTCAGCACCACGCCGGTGATCGCCAGCCGGTCGTGGAAGTTCTTCGCGGTCTGCACCGCGTCCTGGCCGATCATGGCGTCGACGACGAGGTAGATGTTCTGCGGGTCGACCGCCTTCTTGATGTCGGCGAGCTCCTGCATCAGCGTCTCGTCGATGCTGAGCCGGCCCGCCGTGTCGTAGATGAGCACGTCGCGGCCGGTCTTCCGGGCCTCGGCCTCGGCCTGCGCGCAGATGTCCACGGGGCGCGCGCCCGGCACGTTGAACACGGGGATGCCGACCTGCTCACCGAGCACGCGCAGTTGCTCGACGGCGGCCGGGCGCTGCATGTCCGCCGCGACGAGCATCGGCTTGTGGTCGTCGCCCTGGAGCAGGAGCGCGAGCTTGGCGCAGGTGGTCGTCTTTCCGGAGCCCTGCAGGCCCGTCATCATGATCTTCGTCGGGCCGTCGTCGGCCCAGCGGATCGGCTCCGCCTCGAAGCCCATGAGCGTGACGAGCTCGTCGTAGCAGACCTTAACGAACTGGTCGCTCGCGGAGACCTGGTGCAGGACGCCGTCCTTCTTGACGCGGGTCTCGAGCGTCTGGCCGATCGCCTTGTCCTTGACCCGTGCCAGGAAGGCCTTGGCCACGCCGAGCTCGACGTCCGCCTCGAGCAACGAGAGCCGTACCTCGCGGAGTGCGGGGTCGATGTTCTTCTCGCTGAGTTCCGTGAGGCCGGCCAGGCGGTTGCGCGCCTGCCGGAAGCCGCGTGCGATGGTCTCGAACATGACGTGATGTGCCTCTTGCCGCCCGGCCACCGGCGCGCCCGCGCGCCCGGCGTCGGTGGGCGCTTCTAGCACGGCCGCGGGCGCCGCGCAGGGTCGGGCGGGACTCGGCGGCACGGTGCCCGACCGCCGGGGCCGACCGCCGCTCGGCGCGAGCCTGCCACCACGGCGCCGCGGAGCGCGGCGGCGGCCTGCGCGCGGTGCGGTGCCACCCCGGCGAGCTCAGGCGGTCGGCTTCGGGGGTGGCCCGAGCTGAATGCGCTCGCCCGTGTAGGAGCCCACCAGCGTGAAGAGCACGCCGATGGCCGACATGATGCCGTACATGAACCACGGCATCGAGCGCACGGTCTGCGTCAGCGCGAGGAAGATCGCGGTCGGGACCGCGATCATGAACGTGGCGACGACCGGCTCGATGAACGTCTTGCCGGGAGAGATGAGGCCGACGAGCAGCCCGCCGACGAACCACACCGGGATCGTGACGGTCATGCCGTAGTAGCCCTCGAAATCGAGCGCCGTGATGACGCGCGGCAGCGCCACCAGCACCGCCCCGGTCAGCACGGCCTGCACGCCGAGCGAGATGGCGAGCCACAGCAGGCTGAAGCCCTCTTGCCGGTAGTGCCGCTCCTTGGACCGCTCGGTGCTCGAAGCCGGCTTGAGCTCGTCGAGCGGGCCTCCGCAGGATGCGCAGCGCTTGGCCTCGGCGGTGTTCTTTCCCCCGCAAGACGGACAGCTCTTCGGCTTCGGTGCTGGAGCCACGCCGGTAGGCTAGGGGACCGCACGCCACACGGCAAGCGCCTGGCGTGCGGACGCGGCCGGCGCGGTCCCTGGCGGCGGCTTCAGGCTGCTGGCTTCGGGCTCAGGAGGACTGCCGGGGACTGTCGGTGACGGCTTGCCCCGGCGCCGCGTGCCGTCCATGATGCCGTCCCACGATGCGCTCGCGTACCGCTTTGCTCGGGCTCGCCGGCCTGCTCTGGGCCTGCGGTTCCTCCAACCCGCAGCCTGCTCAGCAGCAGGCACCGTGGCCCCCCGGCCAGCTTCCGCCGGGCTACGGGCAGGCTCCGCCGCCCGCCGCGCCCCCGCCGGCGACGGTGCCGGCGCCCCCGCCTGCCACGGCTCCCACGGCACCGCCGACGGGCACGGCCACCGGCACGGCCCCGTGGGCGCTGCCCTCGGGCTTCCCCTCGACCTTGCCGAGCGGCTTTCCGACGACGATCCCGACCACCTGGCCCAAGTGAGCCGGCGGGCGGTGCTTCAGCGCCCCGGTACCGGCGAGCCGCCGGGCTGACCGGTACGGGACTGCCGCCGCACCGGGCGCCACTCGACGAGGTCGAAGGCCGCCAGCAGGCACAGCAGCTGGAGCGTCGCGTGGCGCCCGAGGGGCGCGTGCTCGGCGATGGCCCGTGCGCTCTGGGTTCCGTCGAGCGTGGTCTGCGCGAAGGCCTCGCTGCGACCGTCGAGCACGCGCGACAGCCTGCTGGCCCTGTCGGTGCGGAGCGTCGGGGCGAGCACCATGCGATCGCCGAGCGCCTCGGCGAGCTCCTCCGCGCTCCAGGCGCGGCCGTAGCCGAGCAGGATCTCCGCGGCGACGCGCAGTAGCGGGTAGGGTTGCCGCACGAGCCGGGCGGTCGGAGTGCGGGCGTCGAGCCGGTAGTCGAGCCTGCTGCGCGCACCGAGCTCGAGCAGGCGGCCGTGCTCGTCGCGGTCGAGCCACGCCGCTCCGTCGCGTACCTCGAACGCGAGGTCGTGCCGGCCGTCCTGCAGCGTCACCACGGTCGCTTGCGCGGTGAGCCTCCCGAGGAGCACCGGCAGCGAGAGCTGCGGCAACCGGGCGACGGCGATGAGCTCGACCGCGGTGCGTGGCGCGAAGAGCTCGCCCCGGGGCGCCCCCTCGACCGGCGTGGGGCTCGGTCGCGAGGGCGTCACCGCCTCGCGGCGCGGCGCCGGCTCGGGCACGGCGCCGCGCGGGCGGCCGAGCGGCGCGTCGTGGCGCGACATCGCCCCAGCGTCCGTGGCCGCGCCGCGGCGCGGGGCGCCGGCCACGTCGGTCTGGCCTCCGCCGCGAGCGTGGGGCACGGCGGGGCTGGTCGCGGCGCCGCGTCGCGGTGGCGCCTGCGTCTCGACCACGCTGCGCAGCGCGCCGGGGCTCGTGGCGGCGCCGCGTCGGGGCGGGCTGGTGGGCTCGGTGGTGGCGCCGCGGCGCGGCAGGCTCGAGGACGGAGCCGTGGCTGCGCCCCGGCGGGGGAGCGTCGCCAACGGGTCCGTCATCGAGCCGCGGCGGGGCAGCGTGGAGGAGTCGGCGGTCGGGCCCCGCGGGGGACGCTCCTCTCGGGGGTCGTCGGCCGCCCGCTCGTCGGCCCGGGCGAGCGGCACCTCCACCACGCGGCCCGCGTGCCGACCCGCCGCCGGCGGTTCCGGAAGGACGGGGCCGCGCGTCGGGGTAGGCGCCTGGCGGCGCGCGGGACCACCCCCGGCGGGCCGTGCGCTCCGGGTCGTCGTCGCGCTGTACTGCCCGTCACGTGGCGGAGCTCCCGGTCCGGGGCGCGAGTCGTCGGGTGAGATCGACCTCGGTCTCGCGTCGCGCGGGGGCAGACCGGGCGTGGCCTGAGACGGCGCGGAGCCGGGCCGTGAGTCGCGCGGTGGTGCCGAGCCCGGGCTCGCAGCGGCCGCGCCCGGCTGCGAGTCCCGCGGTGGCGGTGACGGGCTGCGCGCGGCGGCCTCGCGCGCCGGCGGCTCGCGAGGTGTGCCGAGCGGCGCGAGCGTGTGCTCGAAACGCACCGGCACCGCGACCGGTGGGGGCCCGCCGCTCTCGGGGCGGGCGCGATCGCTGCGCGTGAAGTCGACGACGGGCGCGCTCTCGGGCGGTGCTGCACGCTCGCTCTCGGGCAAGGCACGAGCCCGAACCCCTTCGCGGTGGGGCTCGGTGAGGCGACGCTGGCGGGCGGGGCGCCCCACCTCCGCGGCCCCCTTGCGCTCGGTCGCCGTCGCCGTCGGGTCGCCCGCGAACCCGAGGCCGAGCTGGGGCGCCCGGCCGCTCGCGATCGCCCGAGCGAGCGCGGTGGCGCCGCGCACGGTCGCGTGCTCCTTGGCCGGCTCGAGGCCTCGCCCGAGGGCCTCGCGCGCGGCGCGCAGCACCGCCTCGAGCACGCCGAGGCCGCCGGTGACGAGGGCGCTGTCGAGCGCGGGTCGCCCGCAGCGCGTCCACAGCTCCCCGAGGCTCGCCGAGACGGCCGCGGCCAGGCGCCCGGCGAGCAGATCCATCTGCCAGCGGTCCACGACGACGCGCACCCGGGTGCCGTCGCTCCGCGCGAGCGAGTGGCTCGCCTGGTCGCGCTCCGCGAGCTCGCGCTTCGCGCCCTCGACGGCCCGCCACAGCGCCGGTCGCAGCGGTAGCTCGCAGCCCTCGAGCGCCGCGGTGGCGAGCTCGACGTCGAAGTCGTCGCCGCCGAGCTCGGCGTCACCCGTGCTCCCGACGAGCTCGAGCAGGCCCTCGCTCGCCCGTACGAGGCCCGCCCCGTACCCGCCTGCGCCGGCATCGAGGACGAGGGCGAGCCGCGCGTCGCCCCGCGCGCGCCCGAATGCGAGCGCGGCGACGTCGGGGACCAGCGCCAGGAGCTCGAGCCCGGCGGCGCGCACGGCCCCGCGCAGCGCCTCCCGCTCCGCGAGCCCGTACCAGCCGGGTACCGTGACCACGACCTGGTGAGGGCCGAGGCCGGCGGCCCGCCGCGCCGCTTCGCGCAGGAGCAGCGCCACACCGCCGGCGACATCCGCAGCGGCGCCGTCGGCGCCCTTCACCCAGAGCGCTCCGCCGCGCTCGACGCCAGCCGCGTCGACCCGCGCGAGCACGCGCCTCACGAGCGGGTCGGAGGGGGTGCGGCCAAGCAGGCGCTTGACGCCGGGACTCGCACCCGGCGCCCCCGGCTCGGAGAGCTCCCAGTCCCCCCGCCGAGCGAGGGCGAGGGTCGCGGGCAGGACCGCGGGCTCCTCCGGCGACGACCGCGGCGGCTCCGCGCCCGTCGCGGGTGCCGACAGCGCCCGCAGCGCTGCGGTACCGAAGTCGATGCCGACGACCGCCACTCCACCGATATAACAGAGTCTCGCCGAACGGGTGTCATCGACGGCGTTCCGCTGCCGCCGGGCAGGCTGCCGCGCGTCCGCTCATGGCGGGCGCGAGGTGCCGCGCTATGGTGCGCGACGTGGTCACGGAAGCCCTACCCCTCGGGACCCGCATCTGGTTCGCGATCGCCTGCTTCTTCAAGGTGCTGTTCGACGGCGCCTTCGCGGCCCGGGCCTACGCCGTCCGGCGGGCGCTGCCGCCCGCACCGCGCCCCGCCTCCGAGGTCGAGGTCGGCCCGCCCTCGCACCGCGAGCCATCCGAGCCGCCGGGTGAGGGCGCGAGCCACCCCGCATCGACGCGGTCGCGCTCCGCTGCGGCGCCTGGCGCCGAGCTCGATGCGAAGCCGCTGCAGCTCCTGTCGCTGCTGCAGCGCGAGGGTCGCTTCATCGATTTCGTCCAGCAGGACGTGGCCGGCTTCGACGATGCCGACCTCGGAGCCGCGGCGCGCGTCGTCCACGAGGGTTGCAGGCGTGCGCTGCGCGGCCACGCGGACATCGAGCCACTGCGCAGCGAGGCGGAGGACAGCACCGTCGAGGTGCTGCCCGGCTACGACCCGAGCGAGTGCAAGCTCACGGGGCGCGTCGCGGGCCGCCCGCCGTTCCGCGGCACGCTGCGGCACCGCGGCTGGCGCGCGCGCCGGCTCGCCCTTCCCGAGACGCTGCCGGGCCACAACGCGACCGTGCTCGCGCCGGCGGAGATCGAGCTATGAGCGCCGCGAGCGCGGCGCGCTTCGCCGTCGGGATCGACCTCGGCACCACGCACTGCGCGATGGCGGTCGCCGCGCTCGGTGAGGCGCCCGGCAGCGAGACGGCCGTCGAGGTGGTCGAGGTCGACCAGCTCGTCGGTACCGGCGAGCTCGAGGGGCGGCGGCTGCTGCCCTCGTTCGTCTACTTCCCCCCCGAGTCGGAAGGGGCCCTGCCGCTGCCCTGGGACCCCGAGCGTCGCTACTGCGTCGGCGAGCACGCGCGCGCCCGTGCGCCGGAGGCGCCCGGCCGCGTCGTCTCGAGCGCCAAGAGCTGGCTCTGCCACCCGAGCATCGACCGACGCAGCGGCATCCTGCCGCTCGGGGCGCCCGACGATCTCGAGAAGATCTCGCCCGTCGAGGTGAGCTTCCGGCTGCTCGACCACCTGGGCGAGGTGTTCGCCCGGCGCTACGGCGTGCCGCTCGGCGACCAAGACGTGGTGCTCGCCGTGCCCGCGTCCTTCGACGCCCAGGCCCGCGAGCTCACCGTCGAGGCGGCGACCGTCGCGGGCATCGAGGAGCCCATCCTGCTCGAGGAGCCGCAGGCGGCGCTCTACGCCTGGATCGATCGCAGCGGTGAGGCGTGGCGGCAGCGGCTGCGTCCGGGCGACGTCGTGCTCGTGGTCGACATCGGCGGTGGCACGACCGATCTATCGGCCATCGCGGCCGAGGAGCGCGACGGCGCCCTCGAGCTCGAGCGCATCGCGGTAGGCGACCACATCCTGCTCGGCGGCGACAACATGGACCTCTTGCTGGCCCACCGCCTGCGCGCCGAGCTCGAGGCGCGCGGCGCCGAGATCGGCGCGCTCGAGATGGCCGCGCTCGGACACGCCGCGCGCGCCGCCAAGGAGCGCATGCTCGGGCCGAGGCCGCCCGACAAGGTGCCGGTCGCCATCGCGCGGCGCGGCGCCAAGCTCGTCGGCGGAGCGCTGCGCGGCGAGCTCGACCGCGCGACGGTGGAGTCGCTGCTGCTCGACGGCTTCTTCCCGGACGTGCCGGCGGACGCCGCCCCGGCGCCACGCCCGCGCGCCGCCCTGCGACAGCTGGGCTTGCCGTACGCGTCCGACCCGGCGGTCACGAAGCACCTCGCGCAGTTCCTGGCGCGTCATCGCGGCGCGCGCGGCGGGGCCGGCGCGCTGCTGCGCCCGAGCGCGCTGCTCTTCAACGGCGGCGTGCTCGCCAGCAAGCGCGTCCGTGAGCGACTGCGCACGACGCTCGACGGCTGGCTCGCCGCCGACGGTGCCGAGCCGGCGCGCGAGCTGCCGGGCGCCGACCTCGACCTCGCCGTCGCACGCGGCGCGGCGTACTACGGACGCGTGCGCCGCGGCCGTGGCGTGCGCATCCGCGGCGGCACGGCGCGGGCGTACTACGTGGGCATCGAGGGCGCCGCGCCGGCGGTCCCCGGGGTCGAGCCGCCCGTGCAGGCCCTGTGCGTCGCGCCCTTCGGCATGGAGGAGGGCACCGCTGCGGCCTTCCCGGCCGAGGAGCTCTACGCGGTCGTCGGCGAGCCGGTGCGTTTCCGGTTCTTCGCCTCGACCGTGCGGCGCGACGACGAGGCGGGCGCGCGCATCGACCTCGGGCCCGGCGGAGGCGGCCCGACGGCGCGGCGCGCTCGCCCGGGCGAGCTCGAGGAGCTCGCGCCCATCGAGGTCGTGCTCCCGACCGAGGGTCGCGCCGAGGGCGACGTCGTCCCGGTACACCTCGGCGCCAGCGTCACCGCGATCGGCACCCTGCTCCTCGAGGCGGTCCCGCTCGAGCCCCGCAAGGACGGCGAGCGCTGGCGCGTCGAGCTCAACGTGCGCGGGGCGCGGTGAGCCCTGCGGGCGCGGCCGCGCCCGCCGACCCACGTTGGCGAGCGGGCGGTCTTGCCGCCGACGCGCCGTGATGGAAGCGTGCGGTCTGCACGCGCGGGGTGCGCGTTGCGGCGAGGTCCAGCACATGACAGTCATCGGCAGGTCGCATCCGTCCCGTTCCGTCCGACATTTCGCCTGGGGCGCGCGAGGTGCGCGGCCATGGCTCGGCGCCCTCGGGCTCGGCTGCGGCCTTTTCGGGCTCGGGTGCGGCGATGCGGCGACGGGCCCCGGCGGCCCGAGCGGCAGCACGGGCGATTCCTGCCTGTCGCAGTGCCAGAGGTACGCGCAGTCCACGCTCGAGCTGCGCGAGCGAACCCTCAAGGAGATCTTGAAGGACGCGTCCGAAGACGTGCAGAAGGCGGCCCTCGGCTTCGCCAAGGACGACGCGAAGGACCTGTCCGGCACCTGCGAGAAGCGCTGCTCGTCCAAGGACGACATCAAGCGCAAGGTCGGCTCCTGCAACGTCAAGGACGCGCTCGGCTTTCTGGCGTGCATGAACAAGGCGATGCCCGACGATCCGAAGACCGAGGAGGGCCCGCACTCCTGCGTCGTCGAGAAGCGCTCGCTCTGCGTCGAGTACACCGGCCCGAAGCTCAAGATGAGCGACGTGAAGCCCGCGTGCCGCGCACTCTACGAGGGCAAGTACGAGAAGGGCGGCTGCACGAGCGACGGTTCCATCGCCACCTGCGTCATCGCCAAGGGCGGCGATTCCGAGCGGACGACCTACTACTACGGCCGCGGTGACATGACCGTGGACAAGGCAAACGAGGCCTGCGTCGGCGAGTTCAAGGCCAAGGATGCCGGTCCGGCCGCGAGCGGCAGCGCGAGCGCCAGTGCGAGCGCCAGTGCGAGCGCCAGTGCGAGCGCCAGCGCGAGTGCCTCGGCGGCACCGAGCGCGAGCGCGGCGCCGGCGCCGAGTGCGGCCCCGAAGAAGTAGCCACCTCCGGCCCGGGCACGGCACCGCGCCCGGGCACGCCCGCCTCAGCCGTCGTCGCGACCCTCGGCGCGCAGCCGGACCGCGTCGACCAGCATGCGTGCGCCGTCCTCCTGGCCGTTGTTCACCAGCTCGAGCGGCAGGGGCATCTTCGGGAGCATCAGCACCTCGACGGTGACCTCGCAGCGGTCGTGGTCGATGGCGCGCAGCTGCCAGCGCCCTTCGAGCTCCTTCAGGTTGCCCTCGAGGTAGCGCTCCTCGATGACCTCCACGCCGTCGACGACCGTCGGCCTGGGGAAGTCGAGGCGCGCCCACAGACGCAGGGCGCCGTAGAGGAGCTTGACGGACATGTACACCTCGTGGGCGCCGCCGGGCTTCTTGCCGACCACGCGCGCGGTGTCCCAGTAGGGCATGAACTCGGGGTAGCTCTTGAAGTCGTAGAGCGTGGCCCGGACCCGCTCGATGGGCGCGTGCACGACGACGCGCGCGCGACCGCGGACGAAGTCCGACCCCGCGATCGGGATGCGCTCCGATACCGGCTCGTCGAACACGGCCGGGTCGACGACCTGGCTCGCGCCGTCGTCGGCAGCGAGGGAGCCGAGCCTGGAGGGGCCTCCCTCGTCCGAGGTCTGCAGGGTCGCTGCGCAGCCGCTCGCGAGGGCGGCGGCGACTCCGAGGATCGAGAGCGCGGGACGGGTCAGGTGGGTATTCATGGCGGGATGAACTGAAGACGCTGCGCGATGTGTCGAATTTTCGTCACTCGAGGGCGAACGAGAGGACGCCACCGCGACGCGCGGCTCGCCCCTCGCTCCCTCGTACGCTCGCCGGCAGCCGGACGAGCGGGTCACGACCCAGCTACCGGTGGAGCGTAACTCTATTCTGCGCCTGGAATCCAGGATGTTGGTGGAGTCGCCTGCCGGGCGCGCCTCCGACGTCCCCCGTGGTGCGCCTTGCCGAGCGCGTCGCCCGAGCGGCGTCCCTCAGTTGCGGCCCAGGAACTGCAGACCCGCGATGCAGCCGTCGCGCGCCTCGCGGCTCCACACGATCTGCCCACGCTCGAGCGTCTCCTTGCCGGACGGGAAGCGCACCCTGAGCAGGCAGACGTCCCCGGCGCGAAGCGCGCAGTCGACCGCGATCCGCATGCCACCGACGCTGGCGTTGATGGTGATCCCCGACGCCACCGCTGGCTCGAGCAGCTCCACGTCGGCCTGCACCGGCCAGCGCTCGTGGGCTCTGCGCTGTCCGTGGTGGAGCGCCGTGTCGCCCCGTCCGGCCGGCAAGGTAAGTGACAGACGATCCATGGTTGGGAGCAACCCCCGGGCAAAAGATGAAGTTCTTGGGCAGGACCAGGCCAGAAGTCTCGGGCGATCATCCGAGCAAGTCGCGCGCCAGGGCGCCAGTGTCTCGCCGTGAAGAGGAAAATTCACTGCAATTCCAGCTAACTGAGCGCACTACACGGCGCGTTGCCGGGCGTCGGAGCGCCGACTCGTTCGCAACTTTTTTCAGGTTGTGCAATCGGTTGTGCCTTGGAGTCGGCCCCGGTCACCGGGGCGGTCCGCATCGGGCTCAACGCCGCCCACGCGTCGCGTCTTACGTCGGGGGGCGGCCGATCTCCCCGCCTCGCGCTTGCGTCCGAGGCCCGAAAGCGTCATCCGGACCGGGATGGGTCGGGTCGTCGGGCGCAGGGACTGGGCGGACGGGCTGTTCTCGCTTTCGGTGGCAGCCGCGCTCGAGCCCCACCGGCCCGGGCAGTTCGTGAACCTCGGCCTCGAGCTCGACGGCGAGCTCGTCCGCAGGGCCTACTCGCTCGCGTCACCGCCCGGCTCGGTCGCCGAGGTTCTGGTCACGGTCGTGCCCGGCGGGCGCCTGACGCCAGCGCTCGCGCGGCTCCGCGTCGGCGACGAGCTCTTCGTCGAGCCGCGGGCGCAGGGCTTCTTCACCCTCGACTACGTGCCACCCGCCGCCGAGCTGTGGCTGCTCGCGACCGGCACCGGCCTGGCGCCGTTTGTCGCGATGCTGCGGAGCGGGGAGCCCTTCCGGCGCTTCGAGCGCGTGGTGCTGGTGCACGGCGTGCGCGAGCGGGCCCACCTCGCCTACGCCGACGAGCTCGCGGCGCTCGCGCGGAGCCACGCCGGGCAGCTGCGGCGGGTCGCCTGCGTGACCCGCGAGGCGGTCGCGGAGGGCCTCGAGGGGGCGGCGGACGCCGACGGACTCGCGTGGCTCCGCGGGCGTGTGCCCGCGGCGCTCGGCGACGGGCGGCTCGAGGGAGCGGCGGGCGCGGCGCTCGAGCCGGCGCGCGTGCACGTCCTCATGTGCGGCAACCCGGCTATGGTCGACGCGACGACCGCCGTCCTCGAGGCGCGCGGTCTGCGACGGCACCGGCAGCGTGCCCCGGGTCACTTCGCCGCCGAGCGTTTTTGGTGATGCGCCGCATGCCGGCGCGACGCGGAGCGGCTACGCTTCGGGTACGACCCGAGCGCGCACCGTGAGCGAACCCAAAGCTGCGCCGAGCGACTGTGAGACGGTCATCGTGTCCGACATGCACCTGTCGGAGGCGCACGTGCCCGAGCCCAAGCGCCCGATGTGGATGGGCTACAAGCGCCGTGAGTTCTTCGTCGACGCCGACTTCGCGCGGCTGTGCGCACACTACGCGACGCGCGCCGAGCGGCCGATCGAGCTCGTGCTGAACGGGGACGTGTTCGACTTCGACAACGTGGTGCGGCTCCCGCCGCGCTCGCACGGGGACGTCGACTGGCTCGGACGCCTGCGCGGCCTCGCGAGCGAGGAGTGGATGAGCCTGCACAAGATCGACGTCATCCTCGGCGACCATCCGGAGTGGGTGGCGGCGCTGCGAGACTTCGTGGCGCAGGGCCACCGCGTGGTGTTCGTGCTCGGCAACCACGACTGCGAGCTCGCGTGGCCGAGCGTGCAAGAGCGCATCCTGCGGGCGCTCGGCGTGGAGGCGGCGCGACCCGCGCAGCTCGCCGCGCGCTCGAGCGAGCCGCCGGCGAGCGACGACGGCGACGACCGACGCGTGCCGCCCCCGCTCGAGGAGCCGGTGGTGTTCTGCTCCTGGTTCTACCTCGCCAGGGGCGACACCTTCGTGAGCCACGGGCACCAGTACGATCCGCTGTGCGCCCAGAAGAACGCCATCGACCCGCTCATCTCGCTCAACGGTCGGCCGCGCGTGCGCATCCCCTTCGGCGATCTCGCGGGGCGCTATCTGCTGAACGGCATGGGCTACTTCAACCCCCACGCCACGCAGAACTACATCATGTCCGGCGCGGCCTACGTGCGCTTCTTCCTGCGCTACATGGTGCGCACCCAGCCCTTGCTCGTGTGGACCTGGTTCTGGGGGGCGATCGCGACGTTCGTCATCGCGATGCGCGAGCACTGGTCTCCGGCGATGACCGACCCCTTGCTCGTCGACGACAAGGTGCGCGCCATCGCGCGGCGTTCGCGCGTGAGCCCGTCCATGGTGCGCAAGCTCTCCGCCCTCGACGTGCCCTCGGTGTGCCACAACCCGCTGTCGGTGGCGCGCGAGCTGTGGCTCGACCGCGGCCTGCTCTTCATCGCCGTGCTGCTCGCGGCCTGGCAGGTCGTGCTCGTCATCAACATCGCCTGGACGATCAGTCCGCTCTGGGTGTTCCTGCCGATGGCGCTGTTCCTGCCGCCCTTCTTCGTCTACGCGTACGGCGTCAAGGCGACCGTGTTCGAGAAGCCGCTGCTCACCGAGCACAACGCGGCGCTCATCGCGCGCATCACCGGCGCGCGCCGCGTGGTGCTCGGCCACGTGCACGTGCCGGAGCACCGCACCATCGGGCCCGTCGAGTACCTGAACGGCGGCTTCTGGTCGCCGGCGTTCGGCGAGCCCGAGTGCCGCCGTCGCCTCGGCACGCAGACCTTCGTGCGCATCGACCGCGATGGGGACGCCGAGCTCTACGAGTGGCCGCCGGGCGCGGCCGAGCCGCGGCGCTACGAGGCGCCGGCCAAGGACGCCGCCCTGCCGCGCCCACCGGCCGAGCCGAGCGTGGCCGCCCCTGCGCCGGCCGCGAGCGAGGCCCCGGACGCCCCCGCGCCGCCGCGCGCCGCCGCCGTCGCGGTCGGCAGGGCGGCCGATCCGTCGAGCGGCTCGAGCCTCACCGGCTCGTCGTAGAGCGCGCCGCCCTCACCGAGGTCGGTCGTCTCGGCGCGGACGAGCGCGTTGGCGCAGGCACCGTCGCAGAGGTGGCCGCCCTTCGGCACGAGCGCGACGTCGCGGCGCTGGCGCGCGTCGTGCCGCACGAGCACGCGCATCGCGCCGCTCCGGGACACGATCGCCCCGGGCGCGCCGTCGGCGAGCCCCGCGGCGGCGTCCGGGTGCACCGAGAGCTCGACCGGGCTCGGCGGCTTGCCGACCCACTGCGACGACTGCGAGCTCGGCGTCGAGAGGCTCATCAACACGAGGGGGTAGTCGCGGTCGGGCGGCGGGGCGAGGCCGCGGCCCGCGCCCGGGGCCTCCGTCACGAGGCGCGCGCGCCCGCTCGGCGTCGGAAAGCGGCGCCCCTCGAAGAGCACCTGGGGCGCGAGGGGGTTCCGCACGACGCCGCGCTCGAGCGTCGCGAGATCGACCCCGTGGGCCGCGAGCTCCGGGGCGAGCAGGCGCTCCTTCCACGCGCGGGCGCTGCCGGCGAGCTCGGCTCCGAAGCCGAAGCGCTCCGCGAGCGCCTGGAAGATCTCGAGGTCGCTCTTCACGCCCGGCGGGGGCGCCACCACCGGCCGCGCGACGCCGATGTGGTGGTGGCCGTAGGCGCCGCAGAGATCGTCGGCCTCGAGCAGGGTGGGCGTCGGCAGGACGAGGTGCGCGAGCGCTGCCGTGTCCGTGAGGAAGGCGTCGGCGACCACCACGAGCTCGCGGCTCGCCAGCGCCGCGGCGCTGGCGTGCGAGTCGGGCAGCATGCACACCGGGTTGGCGGCCGTGATCCACACGCCCGCGACCGGCGGGTCCTTGGCCTCGGAGAGCTCGCGGCCGAAGAGCGGCTCGCACAGCGTGCGCGCGGCGAGGCCGCGCGCCGGCGAGACGAACGCGCGCCGGCGCCGGAAGTAGAACGAGGCGCCCGAGCCGGGCACGCCGACGTTGCCGCTCACGAGGGCGAGCGCGTCGAGCGCGCGCACGATGGCCCCACCGTTGCGGCGCCGCCCCATGCCCCAGCCGACCAGGATCGTGGTCGGGCGCGCGCCGAGACGCCGCGCGAGATCTTCGGCGTCGTCCGGTGCGACGTCCGCGAGCTCGCACCACGCGGCGACCGAGCGGCTCTGGCACAGGGCGCGGAAGCCCTCGAGCCCCTCGCAGTAGCGCGCTGCTTCCGGGTGGCAGAGCCCGCGCGCGAACAGGCGCTCGCCGACGGCCATCGCGAGCGCGAAGTCGCCCCCGGGGCGCGGCTGCACGTGGCGCTCGCACAGGCTCGCAGTGCGGTGGTGCACCGGGTCGACGAGCGCGAGGTGGGCGCCCGCGGCGCGCGCTTCGCGCAGGCGTGGCAAGAGGTGGGGGCTCGAGACGAAGGGGTTCTTGCCCCAGAGCAGGATGTGCCGCGCGTGCGCGAGGTCGTCGAGGTCGCTCGAGTCGCACACGCCGAAGTCGAGCTCCTGTGCGGCGTCGCCCGCGCCCGAGCAGATGTCACCGCGCTTGACGGTGACGGGCCCGAAGAGCTCGAAGAAGCGATCGCTCACCGCGGCCGGGACCATGCCGAGCGTGCCGCCGCTGCGGTAGTGGAAGATGGCCGCGGGACCGAGGCGCGCACGGATGTCGCCGAGGCGCCGGGCCGCGTAGTCGAGCGCCTCGTCCCACGACACGGGCGCGAGCGTGCTGCCGCGGCGCAGCAGGGGCTCGGTGATGCGCTCGGGGTGGTACTGCCGCGCCAGGAACTTCTGCGTGCGGTGGCACAGAAAGCCGCGCGTGACGGGGTGGGAGCGGTCGCCCGCGAGGGCCACGACGCGCTCGCCCTCCACGGTCGCGACGATGGCGCAGGCGTCGGGGCAGTCGCGGTTGCAGACGGTGGTGCGGAGCTCGGCCATGCGCCCGCTCATAGCGCGAAAGCGCTGGCGCCGCCGCGCGCCGTCAGCGGTCGCGCGCGGGCACGAGGCGCGTGATGAGCGCGACGTCCTCGGGCACGAGCGGCGCGCCCGCTTCGAGCTCGGCCGGCACGCCGCGCAGGATCTCGTGCCAGCGCGCGCCGGTCGCCCCGAGCCGTGCCTCGACCGCGCGTACGCCCGGGCGCGGGTCGAGGCCGCCGCAGGTGAAGATGTCGAGCGCCGCGTAGCGGGCCTCGGGCCAGGTGTGGAGCGACAGGTGCGACTCGGCGATGAGCAAGGTCCCGCTCACGCCCTGCGGCGCGTAGCGGTGGAACGCCTCGCCGACGACCGTCGCGCCGATGGCCGCGGCAGCCGCGCGCAGCGCGTCGGCCGCGAGCGCGACATCGTCGAGACGCTCGGCCGGGCATCCGTAGAGCTCGGCGATGAGATGGCGGCTCAGGGTCTTCACGCGAGCCGCACCCTTAGCACGCGCGCGGCGCGGAGCAGGCTCAGCCGCGCCGCGGGCCGGGGAAGAGCTCGAGCTGCCGCGTCGGGGCGCCGCGTGCCACGGCGCCCTGGTCGGCCGGGGGAGCGCCCGCGCCCGCCGTGGCGCGCGCCTCCGGTCCCGGCGTCGGCGGCCGGAAGTGGCGCGTCTCGAGCGCGCGCGGCCTCGGCGACAGGCCGAGGCGCGCGATGGCGCGCTCGAAACGCTGCGCCAGCAGATCGGCGTACGCTCCGGTGCCGCGCATGCGGCTGCCGAAGCGCGGGTCGTTGAGGGTGCCGTCGCGGCAGTCGCGCACGAGCCCGAGGACGCGGCGGCGGCGCGCGGGGTAGTGGGCAGCGAGCCACTCGTCGAAGAGCGCTCCGAGCTCGTGCGGCAGCCGGAGCAGCACCATGCCCGCGCTCTCGGCCCCGGCGGCGTGCCCCGCGGCGAGCAGTCGCTCGAGCTCGTGGTCGTTCAGGCCGGGGATCATCGGGGCGGTGAGCACGCCCACCGGCACGCCGGCGTCGGCGAGCCGTCGCAGGGCCGCGAGCCGCCGGTGCGGCGCGGCGGCGCGAGGCTCGAGGCGCCCGGCGAGCTCGGGCGCGAGCGTCGTGAGCGAGACGAGCACGACCACGAGCCCGCGCTCCGCCATCGGCGCGAGCAGATCGAGGTCGCGTAGCACGAGCTCGCTCTTGGTGACGACGACGACCGGGTGCGCCGACGCGGCGAGCACCTCGAGCACGGCACGCGTGATCCCGAGGCGGCGCTCGACCGGTTGGTAGGGGTCGGTGTTGGCGCCGAGCGCGAGCGGGGCGGGTGCGTAGCCCGGGCGAGCGAGCTCGTGCGCGAGCAAGCGCGCGGCGTCCGGCTTGGCGACGATGCGCGTCTCGAAGTCGAGCCCGGGAGAAAGGCCGAGGTAGGCATGGCTCGGACGGGCGAAGCAGTACACGCAGCCGTGCTCGCAGCCGCGGTAGGGGTTGACGGACCTGTCGAAGGGCAGATCGGGCGAGTCGTTGCGGCTGAGCACGCTGCGCGCCGTGTCCCACGTGACGAGCGTGCGGGGTGCGGGGCGCTCGTCCGAGGGGTCGCCCCATCCGTCGTCCTCGTCGACCCGCACCCAGCGCTCGAAACGCCCCGCGGGGCTCGACGCGGCGCCGCGGCCGCGGTGGGGCGGAGCGGGTGCGCTCGGTCGGTCGGGCTCTCGCGTGGGTGGCATACTGATCTGGCGTTCAGTCTACCACGCTAGGTCCTGCGCAGCGCCTAGCCCCGAATCAGGCAGTCTCCTCGGCCTGGCCGCCTGGCAGGCACAGCAGGCGCGCGAGCGCGCCGAAGGCTCGGGCAGCGCCGGCGCGGACTCGGTGGCGCACGAGCGCCGAGACGGCCGTCTCGCCGGGGTTCACCTCGACGGTCGGCAGGCCGAGGCGACGCGCTTCGAGCACCGGGCCCGCGATGTAAGGGAAGGCGCTCGTGGTGCCGACCGAGAGCACGACGTCGAAGCCACGGGAGCGCTCGGCGCGGAGCTCCGCGAGCTTGTCCTCGGGCAAGAGCTCGCCGAAGAGCACCACGGCCGGGCGCAGGACGCCCTCGCAGCGCGGGCAGCGCGGCGGCAGCACGACCCCGTCGAAGCGGCGGTAGTCCTCCACCACCTCGCCGGCCCGACAGCGCGTGCACACGAGCGAGCGAACGTCGCCGTGGATGTCGATGAGCCGCCGACTGCCGGCCCGGCGGTGCAGGCCGTCCACGTTCTGCGTGAGGACCCACGTCTCGCGCTCGGCTGCGTCGAGCGCCGCGATGACCTCGTGGGCGCGGTTCGGCACCGCACCGCGACAGGCGCGCTCGATCTCGAGGATGTACTTCCACGAGACGGCCGGGCGGCGCTCGAAGACCGCGCCGCTCAGCGCCACCTCGATCGGCATGCCCTCGTCCGTCACGCCGCGGTCGTAGATGCCGCCGACGCCGCGGTACGTCGGCATGCCGGAGTCGGCCGAGATCCCCGCGCCCGTCACGACGAGCACGCGCTTCGCCGTCGCGAGGGCCTCGGCCACGGGCTCGAGCGCCGCGTCGAGCGCCGCCGCCGAGAGCTCGGCCTGACGCTCCGTCATGGCACGGTGCCTCGCACGGGCGCCCGCCCGAGCCACGCCGCCCCCCGCACGCCGCTCGCGTCGCCGTGTGCGGCGGGGCGGAGCGGGGTCGTCACGCCGTCGGCGAACGCTTGCGCCTGCCACAGCCCGGGCACGCGCTCGTAGAGCCGGGCGAGCTTCGAGAGGCCGCCGCCGAGCACCACCACGTCGGGGTCGAGCACGTGCAGGACGCCGAGCAGCGCCCGGGCCAGGCGCCGCTCGTAGCGGACGAGGCAGGCCTCCGCGACGGCGTCCCCGGCGCGGGCGCGCGTCGCGACCGCCTCGGCGTCGGCGGGCGCGCCGGGCGACGGCGCGTGCTCGCGCCCAGCCTGCGCCACGTAGTCGCGAACGAGCCCCGGCCCGGAGAGGTACGTCTCGATGCAGCCCGACTTGCCGCAGTAGCAGCTCGGCGCGGGCCCATCCTCCGGCTCGGGCCAGGGCAGGGGGTTGTGACCCCATTCGCCCGCGATGCCGTTCCGCCCGCGCCACAGCTCGCCGCGTACGACGAGGCCGCCTCCGACGCCGGTCCCCAGGATGACGCCGAACACCACCGCGGCGTCGGCGCCGGCGCCGTCGCTCGCCTCGGAGAGCGCGAAGCAGTTGGCGTCGTTCTCGAGGTGGACGGAGCGGCCCAACGCCCTGGCGAGCATCTGCCCGAGCGGCCGGCCGTTCAGGGCGGTCGTGTTGGCGTCGCGCACGAGGCCGGTGCGGGGCGAAGGCGAGCCCGGGATCCCGATGCCGACGCTCGCCGCCGGACCGACCTCGTGCTCCGCACGGCGCACGAGCTCCGCGACGGCGGCGACGATCGCCTCGGCGTCCGCGCGCGGGGTGGGCACGCGCTGACGCCACAGCTCGCGGCCCGGGGCGTGCGGCCCCGTCCCGGCCGCGAGCTCCAGCGCTCGCAGCTCGATCTTGGTGCCGCCGAGGTCGATTCCGATGTGCATGCGCCGGTGGCCGAGGCCGCAGGCATCGTCAGTCGAAGCCGAGGTCGAGCGTCGCGTCGAGGAGATCGCCGAAGCGAGGGGGCGGTGGCTGCTCCACCTCTCCGATGAACTCGCCGACGCGCCCCGTCGCCACGATCACCGGCTTGATGAGCTCGGGGCGAACGGTGACGAGCTCCGGGCGCGCGCTCAACGCGGGCGCGGGCGCCGGCGGAGGCTCGGCGACGAGCTCGGCCACCCTCTTCGCCGCCGCCGGCGCGACGGCGGGTGCCGCCGCGGCGAGCGGTGCGGGAGCCGCCTCTCGGGCAACCGGGGCGACGACGGGCGCCGGCGGGGCGGCGACGGGCGTCGGCGGGGCGACGACGGGCGTCGGCGGGGCGACGACGGGCGTCGGAGCCTCCCTCGGGGCGAGCAGAACCGGTGGCGCCGCGGGGCTCGGCACCGGGGCGAGCTTCGGCGCCTCGATCGGCGCCTCGGATGTGATCTCGTCCTCGATCGGCTTGGGGCCCTTGGCGAGCAGGGTCTGCAGCGCGGCGAGCTCCTTGCGCGAGTGGATCGCCGTGGGCTCGTCGCCCTCGTCGAGCGCCTCCTCGGCGCGCGGCGCGGCCACGGCCGCGGCCGGGCGAGGAGAGACCGGCAAGGGCGGCGGTGCGGATCGGCGGCCCTCCTCCTCGGCGCGAGGTAGGGGTGGGGGCGCGGGACGTCGCAGCGGCTCGGCCGCGACCTGCGGCGCAGGTGCCGGCACGGGCTCGACGGGCTTCGCCACCTCGGCGGGCCTGGCAGCCTCGGGGCGCCGCGTGGCCTCGTCCGCACGCGCGGGCTCCTCGTCGAGGGCCAGCGCGGGCTTCGGCACCGCCGGCTCGGTGGGGGCCGGTCGTGCGCCGGCATCGACCGCGGGCTTGACCGGCGGTGCCGGCGCGCGCGACTTCGCGGCCTTGACCTCGGCGAGCAGCTCGAACGCCGACTTCGGCTCGGCGGCGCGCGCCTCGGGCGTGGGGACGGCGGTCGCAGCGGGCTCGACGGGGACCGCCGCGGGCTTCGCCTCGACGCTCGGTGCCGGTACCGGGGCAAGGACCTTGGCGGCGAGGTCGCCCCGCCCCTCGAAGAACCCGGCCGCCGCTAGCGCCGCGACCGACGCCTCCGCAGACGGCTCCGCGGGCGGAATCTCGTCCGCCGCGATCACGCGCACCGGCTCGAGCGCTCGGGCCGCCCGGGCCGCCGCGCTCGTCTCGGTGTTCGAGATCAGCGTTGCCTTGGCGTCGCTCGCGGGCGGCTCGACGCGCTCGGGCGCGCGGGCGTGCTCGGGGTGCTTCGCCTCGAGCTCCGAGGCCGTGATGAGGCGGTCGCTGCCGGCGTCGGCCTTGCGGCGCGGGGGCCGGCTCTTGACGCGATCGAGCAGCTTCTCGAGCAGGGCGACTCTTTCGGAGGTGTTCACGTGGGTCCTCGGGCAGAGGTCGAGCTCGCGACGGAGCCCGCGTCTGCGACCTCGGTCAGCATAGCGGTTTGTTCGCCGGCCGACGAGAACGCAGCAGACGCCCTCGGTCAGCGGGCGTGGCGGCGCCGGCGCCGCAGGCCGACCGCGCCGAGGCCCAGCCCGGCGAGCGCGAGCGCGAGCTCGCCCTGGGTCGACCCGCCCGGCACGCTGCAGCCGCAGCCCGCGCTCTCCTCGGGGCTCTCCGGGCCGGCGGGGGCGCCGGGCGGCACCGGCGCCGCGATGCCGTCGCCCTTCAGGATGATCACCTGCTGCGGCGCGTCCGGATCGTTCGAAGTGAGGTACAGCTCCGCCTCGAAATGCCCCTCCGACTTCGGCGCGAAGCGCAGCGCGCCCTCGAGGTCGATACCCGGCTCGAGCCACAGGCTCTCGTCCCAGAGCGGGAAGTTGTCCGGGTCGGTGACGCCGACGGCCACCTCGGCCTCGGCCTCGCCGACGTTGCCGATCGGGTAGCCGCCGTAGCGCTCCTCGCCGACCGTGACCTCGCCGAAGTCGAGCTCCTGCACCTGCACGACGACGTCGGGCAGCGGTACGTGCACGCGCTCGGCGTCGAAGCTCCAGTCGAGGTCCGTGATCGGGAACGAGATCGGGATGTCCGCGATCGGGATGCTCCACGACTGGCCGAGCAGCTCGACGTAGAACGCCGGGATGAGGTGGACCGTGCCGTCGTAGCTGACGACGCCCTCCGGGTTGACGTCGAACTCGATGCTGGGGCCGCCCGGGTAGTCCGAGGTCGTCGCGCCGTCCTCGACCACGATCGGCCCGCCGCTCACGGGCGCGCCGTCGGTCGTGCGGATCGCGATCGCGTGGTTGGTCCACGTCGCGGCGAGCTCCATGGCCGCGTCGAGCTCGAAGCCGCCGTCGATCTCGGGGATGCTGCCGCCGATGATGTCGCCGATGCCCACCTGCGCGAGCGTCACCGTCTGGGTCTGGGACGAGACGGTGCCGCCGGGGCTCCAGCCCCAGGCGTCGAAGATCTGCGCGCCCTCCACCTGGAAGTCGATCTGCGGGATGTAGGGGATGTCGCCGGTCCAGTGGAAGCTCTGCCCGAGCACCGTGATGGTGACGGAGGCCTGCGCGCCGACCTCGAGCCCGTAGTGGTAGCCGATCGCGCCTCCCTCGCGCTTGCCCGGCGCGCGCAGGGTGAGCGTGTCGGGCCAGCTCGTCTCGAGCTGCCCGGCGAGCTCGACCCAGGTGTTGGCGTACACCCCCGCGTAGAGGTGCACCTGCAGGGGCGACCCCGACGGGATCCACCCCGTGTCGAAGGACCACTCGATGGGTAGCGTGTCCTTGCGAGCGAACGCGATGGGGGCGATCTTGCAGTACAAGGGCTCGACCGCGCAGCCCTCTGCGAGCACATCGTAAGCATGGGCGAGGCTCGGCGCGCAGAGCACACCGCCCGCGCACGCACCGGCAAGGACGAGCACGTGGCGCATGATGAAGCCAGGCTATCACGCGCCGCCCCGCGCGGGCGCGCAATCCGCGGGCGCTGCGGCCCCGAAATGCGAAACGGCGGGGCGCGCGGTCACCCGCGCGGCACCCGCCGCTCCGAGGGGACGCCGTCACCGGCAGAGCCGGCCGCGTCGTCCCACCGCTCGTACGGTCACATGCTCGCGCCGACCGAGCCGCTCACCTTCACGCTCGCGCTCACGCTCACGCCGATCGAGCCCGACGCGCTCGCGGCC
This sequence comes from Polyangiaceae bacterium, assembly GCA_020848455.1. Taxonomy (GTDB): domain Bacteria; phylum Myxococcota_A; class Polyangia; order Polyangiales; family Polyangiaceae; genus JACRDA01. The sequence continues at coordinate 60,215 of JADLAB010000265.1, read as the reverse complement.
ATGTCGACCGCGGCGCCGATGCACCCGATGGCCTTCGTGCCGGCGTTCGCCGCGACGCTGGGCAGCTCGGCGCCCATCTTGACGACGCCCTCGATGGTGCCCGCGAGCTTCTTGCCGAGGCGCACGTTGATGTCGATGATCTTCGGCAGCGCGACCTCGAGGCCCTTGGCGAGCGCCTTGACCTCGTCGGCGGCCTTGCCGTCGAGCGTCACCGAGAGGCCCGGCGGATCGCACTTGAACGAGGCCGCGGCCTTGGCACCGCACGAGGTCTGGCAGTCGACGCTCACGCTCGGGGGCTTGAAGGTGCCCGAGCACTTCGGTGCCTGGACGTCGACCGAGCAACCGCCCTCGCAGCTGCCGCTGCACTCGGCCTTGCCGGTGACGGTGCAGCTGCCCGAGCAGGTGCCGTCGCACTTGCCGGCGCACGAGCCGTGCGACTCCTTGCCGTCGCACTTGCCCTCGCAGCTGCCGCCGCAGCTACCCTCGCACTTGGCGCCCGCCTCGAGGGTGCAGCTGCCCTTGCACTCGCCCTTGCACTCGCCCGAGATCTTGCCGCCCTCGCAGGCCACGTCGAGCTCGCCCGGCTTGATGGTGGCGCCGCACTCGCCGAAGCACTTCATCATGGCGTCGACGTCGGCGTAGCACTTGGGCTCCTTGACCTCGACCGACAGGGTCACGCCACCCTTCAGGATGTTCTCGATCTTCGCGGCGACCGCGAAGCACACCTTCTTGGCGCCCTCGCCGCCGCTCGGGTCGGCCTTGAGCTCCGCCTCGGGCAGGCCGGCGGCCTTGCCGAGCTCGGCGCAGGAGGCGATGAGGCCCACCTCGGCGTCGGCGGCGAGCTTGTCGAGGTTGTAGACGGCCTCGAGGAAGCCCTTGAGCTTGCCCTGTACGCTGGCGTCGCCCTCGAACTTGAGCGCGGCGAAGTTGCCGTTGTCGAGCTCGTCGCAGCTCATGCCCGGGACGATGTTGCCGAGCGCCTTGCAGTTGGCGAGGAAAGGCATGGCCAGGCCCAGGGTCAGCGCGGGCGCGGCGAGCAGGTTCCAGCGATTCAAGCTCATGGGTGTCCTCCGATCGATTCCGTTGGGTGTGTCGCGTTGTTCGAGGCTCGTGCTGCGGACCGGCGAGGCGCGTCGAGGGATCACCTCGGCGCGCTCGGCGAGCAGGGTGGGATCGACGGCGGGGGTCGAAGCCCCCCGCGGCTTGCCGCCTCGGCGGTTCCGCGGCCCGTGAGTCGGCGGCGCGAACCGGACGGACACATGCCGCAGTTCCGACGTCATGTAAACCGCAAAACCCCCCGCGCCTACATGGCGCCCCACGACGCCGCCGGTCGGACCGGACGGCGCCTCCGTGCGACCCTCAGACGCACCTCCCCCCCGCTTCGGCTCATCCCGGCCCGCGTCGCGCGCCGCCGGCGGCGTCAGTCGGGTCGAACGAGCGCGTAGAGAAAGGCGTCGATGGTCTGCCCGTCCTTGTGAACGCTGCGGCGCAGCAGCCCCTCGCGGCCGTAGCCCGCCTTCTCGAGCACGCGGCACGACGCCTGGTTCCACTCGAACACGAGCGCGTAGAGACGGCACAGGTCGAAGGTGGCGAACGCCCACGAGCTCACGGCCACGACGGCCTCGGTGGCGATGCCGCGACCCCAGAACCGCTCGCCCAACCAGTAGCCGATCTCGGCCGAGCGGCGGTGGACGTCGTCGCCGATTCCGATGCCGATGCCGCCCACGGCCTCGCCCCCGACGTCCACCGCGAAGGTCTGCATCGGAGTCTGGCTCGAGGCGAACGCGACCCACGCCTCGGCGTCGGCCGGCGTGTAGGGGTGCGGAAAGCGATCGCGCACGTTGCGCCACACGGCCCGGTTGTTGGCGTGCGGGACGAGCGCGGCCGCGTCGCTCGCGCGCCACGGGCGCAGCGTGGCCTGCCTGAGCTCCAGGATCGCCATGCGGACGGGCATAGGGCGGGCGAGCAGCCCTGTCCACGGGCGGGCCGGGGCGAGGGCCGCGACCGCCGGGGTGCGGCGGCGTACACGCCGAGGTAGCGTGCGGCCGTGTCCAGCGGATCGACGAGCCAGCGGCGGGTGCGCCTCGCGCTCGAGCGCTTTGCGGTGGCCGGAGTCTTCCGGACGTCGCGCGACGAGAAGCGCGAGGTCGAGGTCGTGTGTTGCGAGATCGAGCAGGGCAGTGCGACGGGACGGGGCGAAGGCGCCCCGCTCCGTCGCTACGGCCAGAGCCCCGAGGGGGAGCTCGCCGCGGCGCGAACGGTGCTCCGCGCGCTCGAGCACGGCATGGACCGCACCGCGCTCGGGGCGGCCCTCGGGCCGGGGCCGGCGCGCAACGCCATCGACTGTGCGCTCTGGGACCTCGAGGCGAAGTCGACGGGGCGGCCCGCGTGGCAGCTCGCGGGGCTCGCACCCCCCGCGCCGATCGTGACGGCCTTCACGGTGAGCCTCGACGAGCCGGCGGCGATGGCCGCGGCGGCGGGCGCGCACGCCGAGCTGCCGCTGCTCAAGGTCAAGCTCGGGCGCGAGGGCGGGCGCGAGGGCGTGTGCGAGCGCGTGCGCACCGTCCGGGCCGCCGCGCCGCGCGCGCGCCTCGTCGTCGACGCGAACGAGGCCTGGACGGCCGAGCTCTACGCCTCGGTCGCGCCCGAGCTCGCGGCTCTCGGCGTCGAGCTCTGCGAGCAGCCCCTGCCCGCGGCGGACGACGCGGCGCTCGCGGGCCTGGCGCATCCGGTGCCCGTGTGCGCGGACGAGTCGTGCCACGACCGCAGCTCGCTCGCGGCGCTCGCGGGTCGCTACGAGGCGGTCAACGTGAAGCTCGACAAGGCCGGTGGGCTCACCGCGGCGCTCGCGCTCGCAGCCGCCGCGCGCGCCGCGGGCTTCGAGCTCATGGTGGGGTCGATGGTGTCGAGCTCGCTCGCGATCGCTCCGGCGCTCCTCGTGGCCGCGCAGGCCCGCTGGGCCGACCTCGACGGTGCGCTGTGGCTCGCGCGCGACCGGCCCGCGGGGATGCGCGCGCAGGCCGGCCGCCTCGGCCCGGCGCCGTCCGCGTTGTGGGGCTGAGCCGGGTCGGCGCGCTCAGCCCCGAGGCGCGGCCCCGGCGGCGAGCTCGCGGGCGCGCTCCACCCACTGCTCGCGCCGGATGCGCGCGGCCTTGATGCCGAGCGCGTCGGCGAAGCTCTGCACGTCGCCCTCCTGCCAGGCGGCGATGGCCGCGTAGCTCGCCACACCGAGCGCGCCGAGCCGCTCGGCGAACTTGGGCCCGATGCCCTTGATGCGTCGCAGATCGTCCGGTGGGGCCTGCGCCGCGGGCGCTCTGGCGCGCTCGGCGCCTTGCACCTCCCGCGCCGCGAGCGTCGCCTCGAGCTCGGCGACCCGCGCGTCCCGCGCCGCGAGCGTCGCCTCGAGCTCGGCCCGCGCGGTCGCGGTCGCCGCGTGCTCCTGGCGCAGAGCCGCGAGCTCCTCGGCGAGCGGCGCGAGCTCCGCGCGCGCGCGGTCGCGCTCGGCGCTCGCGCGCTCGACCTGCCGGCTGCGCTCCGCGAGGCCGTCGCGCAGGACGACCCGCTCGCGCTGCAGGGTCGTCAGGTCGGCGCGCAGCGTCACGAGCGGCGCCTCCACCGTCGCGACCCGGTGCCGGGCCGCCTCGAGCTCCTTGCGCACGTGGGCGAGCTCGCCCACGCGCTCGTCGAGCGCCGCCGCGAGTGCGTCCCGCTCGCGCTCGGCCGCCGCGGTCGCAGCGCGGGCGTCGACGAGCGCGTGCTCCCCGAACTCGACGTTGGCGCGCGCCGCCGCGAGCTCGCGCTGGACGGCGTCGAGCAGGCGGCCACGCTCCCCCAGGCTCTCGCGCAGGGCGTCGCGCTCGCGCTGCGCCGCCGCGAGCTCGGCGCGCGGCCCCGCCGCCTCGCGCTGGGCGTGCGCCTGCGCGGTCTCGAGCGCGCGCCGTGCGGTGGCGAGCTCGCGCTGGACGGCGTCGAGCATCCGACCGCGCTCCGCCAGGCTCTCGCGCAGCGCCGCTTCGGCGGCGCCCGGCTTGCCCGCCGGCGCGGCACGCGCCGCCTCGAGCTCGGTCTCGCGCGCGGCGAGCGCCGCCCGGAGCGCGGCGAGCTCGCTGCGCGTCGCGGCGAGCTCCGCCTGGCTCCGCTCGAAGGCACCGCGCACGAGCTCCATGTCGCGCAGGAGCTCCGCCTGGCGCGGCGCGAGCAGCGGGTGCTCGGCGAGCGCGGCAGGGCTGGGCTGGGTGGCCGGCGGCGCCGTGCGCCCGGTCGGCGACGAGGGCGCCGGGGTGAAGGACACGGCGGCGGGGTCGTACGGGGCCGTCGACGGCACGGCCGTCACGCGCTCCGCGAGCTCGCTGTCGGCGCCGCGCTGGGCGGAGGTGCGCGCCTCGCCGGCGAGCTCCTCGGCGCGGCGCGCGCGCGGGGCGGCGTCGCTGCTGCGCGCCGGCTCGCCGGCCGGCGCGGCGGGGGTCACGGCGGCGATGGCGACGGAGAGAACGTGGGCGGGCACCACGATGGCCTCCGCGCTACTCGGGTTGCGCTCCGTGCGCGGGGGCCCGAAGTCGCTCGTCCGCGACGTCTCGCCCTCGGTCGCGCTCGCGGTGCCGTACGGCGGCGCCGGAGCCCGTGCGGTCGCGGCGACGGCATTGACCTGGGGCGTCGGCTGCAGGAGCCGCAGCGCCTCCGCGAGCGCCTCCGGATCGAGCGTGTGGGGCGAGCTGCCGGGCGCCCCGGTGGGCGGCGCGGGCGCCTCGGTCGCTGCCGCGGCCGCGGCGGCCTCGAGGGCCGCGCGGTCGAAGCCGCTGCTGCTCCCCAGCGTCCCCGAGCGCCGCTCGGGCGTGGCGGGGACCCCGGTGCTCGTCGGAGCGCGCGCGGGCGGGCGGAGCGTGGCGGGGGCCGGCTGCGCCGTGGGCGCCGCTGGCAGGGGTGGCGGGCGCAAGGTCCCGGGTGCCGGTGGCGGGCGGACGCTGCCCGCCCCGCCCCCGAGGCCGCTCGTCGAGCGCGGTGGCGGCGGGGGCGCGAGGCTGCCCGGATTGCGGCGCGGCGGCGGGGGCGGCATCGCGGACCGCGACGCCGGCGACACGCCGCTGCCCTGCGGAGGGGCTGGAGACCCCGGCACACTCGACGCGCCGGCGGGAGCGTCGTTCTGGGCCGGCCTTTGCTCGCTCACATCCGCTGCCTTCGGGAACCCAGCCTACGTGGCCAGCGGCGGGACGACAAGAGACGAACGCGGCTCGCACCGGCGCGCGGCGCGTGCCAAAACAGGGCGCATGCCAGTCACCCCGACCGAGTTCAAGGCCGCGATGGGCCGCTTCGCCGCGGGCGTCACCGTGGTCACGACCATGGACGCGACCGGCAAGGCGTGGGGCCTCACGGTCACGGCGTTCAGCTCGGTGTCGCTCGAGCCGCCGCTCTGCCTCGCGTGCATCGACCGGCGCGCCGCGAGCCTCGAGGTCTTCCGCGCGAGCCGCAAGCTCGGCGTGAACATGCTCGCGGCGGACCAGCAAGAGCTGTCGGCGCGCTTCGCCAGCAAGCTCGAGGACAAGTTCGCCGGGGTCGCATGGGCGCCGGGCCCCGTCACCGGTTCGCCCTTGCTCGAGGGCGTCGTCGCCAGCCTGGAGTGCCGCATCGTCGATTTTCTGGGGGGCGGCGATCACGACATCCTGATCGCGTCGGTCGAGACCGTGACGACCCGCGACGCGCTGCCGCTCGTCTACTTCCAGGGGCGCTACGGCGACGTCGCGCCGCGCGGCTGATCGGCGCGCTTGACGAAGAGCGCACCCCCACCGAAGCTCGGAGACCGCATGTCGCTCACCTACGCCGACCTCATCGCGCGCGTGCGGAGCGCCGTCGCCACCGTCTCGCTCGAGGAGCTCCGGCGCCGCCTGGACGACAAGGAGTCGATGACGCTCGTCGACGTGCGCGAGCGGGACGAGTTCCGACAGGGCTACATCCCGGGCGCCATCAGCGTGCCGCGCGGCTACCTCGAGATGCAGATCGAGCAGAAGGTGCCCGACAAGAGCGCGCGCGTGGTCCTGTACTGCGCGGGCGGCACGCGCTCCGCGCTCGCGGCCAAGACGCTCGCCGAGCTCGGCTACGTCTCGGTGGAGAGCGCCAACCCAGGCTACGTCCGCTGGAAGGATCTCGGCTTCCCGATCGAGCGCCCGCCCGAGCTCACCGAGGCGCAGCGCGAGCGCTACGCTCGCCACATCATGCTCCCCGAAGTGGGCGAGGCCGGGCAGGCGAAGCTCCTCGGTTCCAAGGTGCTCCTGCTCGGCGCCGGTGGGCTCGGGAGCCCGGCGGCGCTCTACCTCGCGGCGGCCGGCGTCGGCACGCTCGGCCTCGTCGACGCCGACACGGTCGACGCCTCGAACCTGCAGCGCCAGATCGTGCACGCCACCTCGCGCATCGGCATGGCCAAGGTCGACAGCGCCGAGCGCATGATCGTCGACCTCAACCCCGACGTGAAGGTCGTGAAGTTCCAGGAGCGACTCGACAGCGGCAACGTCGACCGCATCTTCGCGGGCTTCGACGTCATCGTCGATGGTTGCGACAACTTCCCCACGCGCTACCTCGTGAACGACGCCTCGGTGCTGCTCGGCAAGCCGGTCGTGCACGGCTCGATCTTCCGCTTCGAGGGGCAGGTGACGACGTTCCTGCCGCGCGTCGGACCCTGCTACCGCTGCCTCTACCCGGAGCCGCCGCCCGCCCACCTCGCGCCGAGCTGCGCCGAGGCCGGCGTGCTCGGCATCCTGCCGGGTCTCATCGGCACGCTGCAGGCCACCGAGGCGGTCAAGCTGCTGCTCGGCAAGGGCGATCTGCTGGTCGGGCGCCTCCTCTGCTACGACTCGATGCGCCTCACGTTCCGCGAGCTCCGCCTGCGGCGCGACCCGAGCTGCCCGATGTGCGGCGACCACCCGACCATCGACAAGTACATCGACTACGAAGGCTTCTGTAACCTCGCGTGAGCGGCCGGTGGGCATCGATCTCGACAGGTTCCTCGAGACGTCGGCCCAGGTCGATCTCGCCGACGTCGCGTGGCACGCCGTCCCCGAGCGGCGCCTCCACGACGCCGCGCTCCGCACGGTGCGCTACTTCCAGCTCGTCGAGAGCTCGACGCTGCACTACGTGCGCGTGCTCACGGGCACGAGCTCGTGGCGCGACCCCGAACTGTCGTCCTTCGTGACGGCGTGGCTCTACGAGGAGGAGTTCCACGGGCGCGCCTTCCGGCGCTTCCTCCGGGCGTACGGCGATTCGGTCCCCGCCGCGGCGCGCCCCGCCGTCGTCGACGCGCGCAGCTTCGGCGAGCGCTTCGACGAGCTCGGTCAGCGCGCGCTCTCGCGCTTCTGGCCCGGCGCCTGGCCCGCCGTCCACATGGTGTGGGGTGCGATCCAGGAGCTCACGACCTACCACGCGTACCGCGCGCTCGGGGCGCGCGCCGGCCACCCGGAGCTCGCCGTCCTGTGCGAGCGCATCGGCAAGCAGGAGCTGCGGCACTTCGCGTACTACTACCGCGAGGCGGAGCGGCGCCTCGGCGCGGACGCGCACGCGCGCCGGGTGGTGTCGACGGCCCTGCGCATCGGCTGGCGACCCGTGGGCCTCGGCATGAGCGCGCCCGAGGAGGCGCGCCACGCGCTCTGCTTTCTTTTCGACGGCGCCGAGGGCACCGAGATCGCTGCCATCGAGGCGCGCGTGCGGCTGCTGCCCGGGCTCGAGTGGTTCGATCTCTTCGGCGCGTGGGTGACGCGCCACGGAGTCGGCCGGGCGCCGCGCGACTGGCTGGCCCCGGTCCCGTAGGCCCGCCGGTGTACCGCCCGGCTCAGCCCTTGCTCGCGCGCAGCCCGTAGTGCTCGAGCCAGCGGTAGATCTGGCGGCGGTCGCGGCCGAAGTGCTTCGCGGTCGCGCGCACGCTGCCCTCGGTCGCCGCGAGCACGCGCTCGAGCTCCGCCTGCGACGGACGCGCGCCCGCGGCAGCCGCGCTCGCCGCGCGCAGCGCCTCCGCGACGCCCGCGACCTCCGGCTTCGTGACGTCGCCGTCGGGGTCCGACGCCTCGCCCTTCGCCTCCGGCCCGAGCCACGCGTCGAGGTCCGCCACCTCGATCTCCTGGCCGCCGTGCTGGGCCACGCGGTGGACGAAGCGCGACAGGCCGCGCAGGTTGTCGGGCCAGGCCGCGAGCAGGAGCCGCTCGCACACGTCCGCGTCGAGCTCGAGCGGCGGGACCGAGCCCTGTCCGCGCTCCGCGAAGAAGCGCGCGCGCAGGCGCGCGACCCACTCGAGCACATCGCTCCGGCGCTCGCGCAGCGGCGGCACCGCCACCTCCCAGAGCGCGAGGCGCGCGTACAGATCGAGCCGGAAGCGCCCGGCGCGCGCCAGCTCGCCGAGCGGCTGCAGGGTCGCGGCGATCACGCGCACGTCGATGCGCACCGGGCGCGTGTCTCCGACCGGCTGCACCTCGCTCTCTTCGAGCGCCCGCAGGAGCTTCGGCTGCAGATCGAGCGGCAGCTCGCCGATCTCGTCGAGCAAGAGGCTGCCGCCCTCGGCCGCCCGGAAGAGGCCGGTCGTCGGGGTGTGGGCCCCCGTGAACGCGCCGCGCGCGTGCCCGAAGAGCTGGCTCTCGACGAGCTCGCGCGCGAGCGCCGCGCAGTTGATCGCGAGCATCGGTCCGCGCCGGCCGCTCAGCCGGTGGATCTCGCGCGCCACGAACTCCTTGCCCGTACCGGTCTCGCCGAGCAGCAGCACCGGGGCCGGATCGCGCGCGAGCTCGTGCACGGCGGTCCGGAGCTGGCGCATCGCGGCGCTCGCGCCGGGCAGGGCGGTGCGGTCGACCGCCTCGGGGTCGGGCGCCTCGACGTCGGGCCCGCACTCGTACACGGCGAGCGCGTCGCCGATGCGCAGCACGGCGCCGTGGCCGAGCGGGCGTGGCGCGCTCGCGTCGACGAAACGACCGTCCACGCGCGAGCCGTTGCGGCTGCCGAGATCGCGCCCGAGGTGGCGGCGGCGCGCGGCGTCGTAGCCGATGGCGAAGTGGCGGCGCGACACGGTCGGGTGGTCGAGGCGCAGCTCGCGCTCGGCCGCGGCCGCGTCCGCGGCGCCCGGGCGGCGCCCCACGACGAGGGTCTCCTTGCCGAGGACGACCGTCGTGACGAGCTCGGGCGGGTGCACGACGTGCAGGACCGCGGGCAGCTGGCGCGCGGCGCGCACCCGCCGCGGGGTTCGCTGCTCGACGGTCTCGGCCGCGCTGTCGTGCCGCGCCATGGGTCGAGCGCTTACGACCGCGTCGGGGCGGAGGCAACAGGAGGCAGAGGGCGGGGGCGGGCGCGGGAGCGGGCGCCCCGCTCGGGGCCTAGGCCGGTCGCCGCGGCAGTTTGTCGTTCCGCCGCAACCAGATGCGGATCTGCTCGAGGCGGTCCTCTCCGAGCGTGGCGCTCGCGAGGGTGACGACGAGGAGCGGATCCGTGCCGATGACGAGGTCGACGGTCGCGCCGCGGTCCACGGCGCGCTCGAGCCAGTGCCAGCTCGTCTCGTACGCCGGGCGGTCGCGCGGGACGACCGTGAGGCCGTCCACGCGGAAGGTGAGCGCGCGCGGCAGATGCCGCTCGAGCGGCGATGGGCCGACACTGCGCCCGACGGCGACGCCGAGCACGAGGAGCACGGTGAGTCCGACGCACCCGGCCGCGGCGTAGAGGAACAGGCGCCCGCGGCTGACGCCGAAGAGCTCGCCGTCGACGGCGAGCGTCAGGAGCCAGAACAGGAACGGCAGCACGAGCGCGCCGACGACGAGCCAGGGCAGGCGCGCCAAGAAGAGCCGGGCGTGCAGCCGGAGCCGCATCCAGAAGGTCGACCGCGTGACGACGACGTGCACCTCGCGCACGACCGAGCGCTAGCCGACGCGCACCCCTGCTACAAGCGAGGCCCGCTCCCCCACACAACCGCAACGCGCCGCCCCCCGACCGGAGAGCGGCGCGTCGCCGAGGCGCTCGCGCGCGCCTACTTCTGCCGTCGCTCGTACTCCTTGTCGAGGATCTTCGCCGCGACGTCGCGTCCGCCGAGCCCGAAGGCGAGGGCGGCCGCCACGCACACGGCGCCGAGCACGAGCGCGAAACCGACCGTGATGAGCCGCTCGCCGACGCCGAGCTGCTGCAGGGCCATCATGCAGGCGAAGGCGATGATGCCGACGCGCGCGACGGGGGCGAGGGCACGCGCGGCGCGGTCCTGGCTCTTCTGGGTCATCTCGCGGATGCGCTCGCCCGCCCAGCGGCCCGCCCACAGGCCCGCGCCGACGAGCACGGCGGCGATGGCGACCTGCGGCAGGTAGGCGAGCAGGACGTCGAAGAGCTTCGCGAGGTCGGGCAGCCCGACGGTCGACAGCACCTGGCGCGCGAAGAGCAGGATGATGACCGCGCCGACGAGCACGCCGAGCAGATCGCTCGGCTTCTTGATGGCCTTGCCGGCCTCGAGCAGGCGCCGCACCTCCTCGGGCTGCTCCGCCTCGGGCTCCGCCTCGGGCTCGGGCTCGGCCGCGACCTCGGCCGTCGCGGCCGCGGCGGCGTCGGTGGCCGCCTTCTTCGTGCCGAGGTGGCGCGCGAGGGCGTCGAGGCCGAGCGCCGCGGCGATGCGCGCGACCAGATTGCCGACGACGCGCGCCACGGCGACACCGACGACGAGCAAGAGGCCGCCCACGAAGAGCTTCGGTAAGTAGGCATAGAACTGGTCGAGGATCTGGCGGGCCGGCTCGCTGATCGCGGGCACGTCGAGCTTGTCGACCGCGCTGATGACGGCGTGCAGGAGCACGAAGGCGAGGGCGAGCGTGCCGAGGACCCGGCTGAGGGGCTGGGTGCGGAACGCCTTGCCGAGGCCCAGGCGCTCGATCGCCCGGTCGAGGCCGATCTGGCGGAGCAGCGTCGCGACGACGCTGCGCGCGGCGCGGGCGATCACGTACCCGATGGCCAGGATGAGGGCCGCGCCGAGCACGCGCGGCAGGTACTCGGTGACCTTCTCGACCGCCGTCTTCAGCGGGCCGGCCAGCATGGTGATGTCGAGCGCCTCGAGCACGCCGACGGCCGTGACGATGAGGATGGCCCAGAACGCGAGGTTCGAGATGATGTCGCTGAAGCCGCCGGCCTGCACCTTCTGCTTGCCGCTCGGGTCCTCGGCGCGCGCCTTCTTCTTCTTCGCCTTCTTGTCCCGCTCGACCTCGCGTCGGGCCTCGGTCGGCTCGGCGGCGGCTTCGCGCGCTGCGTCCTCGGCCGGCGCGGCGGCCGGCGGGGCAGGGGTCTTGTCGAGGGGCTTGTCCTCGAGGCGCGCCACGCGCTCGTCGAAGCGGAAGGCCTTGAGCGCGCGGCGCAGGAGGGTGCGGACCATGTAGGCCACGAGCACGCCGACGAGGCCGATGGCCAGGGCCTTGAAGATGTTGGGCACCGAGCCCGCCAGGCCGTTCAGCACGGTGACGAGCGGCTGGGTGATCTGGTCGACGCCGAGGATCGTGAAAAAGACGATGAAGACCGCGACGAGGGCCAGGTAGTAGACGCCCGAGGCGATGATGCGCTCGATGCGCGCGCCCCGCTCGCCGCCGGTCTCGATGCCCATCGCCTGCGCGAGCTTGTCGTCGAGCGTGGTGCGCTTGAGCAGGGCGAACATCATGCGCCGGAGCAAGAGGGCGACGATCCACCCGAGGATGAGGACGCCCACGGCCGCGCCGATGCTGGGCAGGTGGTCCTTCACGCGCTCCCAGAGATCCAGTGCCTGTTGCCTCAGCCAGTCCATCGGGTGCTCCTCGCTCGCCGCGCCCCCTGCGCGGTCGCGCGGGATCATCGAGAGGGGCCACCGCCGGGGCCAACAAAGCTCGGTCGGCCCCGCGGCCGGCGACGGTTTGGGCTATGCTCCGCGCGCGCGTGCCGTAGGGCGTCCGGGGCCACCCGGCCCGCCCGGCGGGCGAGCTCCGGAGGTGATCATGAAGGCGAGGGCGACGGGAGAGCGCGGCGGGCTCGGGCGCGTCATCGGCCTCTGCTGGCTCTTGCTGGCGGTGGGCGCGTGCAGCGCTGCGCCGCCGCCGCAGGCCGAGGCTCCGCGCGAGTGGATCCCCGAGACCCCGACCTCGGATCGCCTCGCGCTCGCGCGCCGGCTGCCCTGGTACACGACCGCCTTCGTGGCGGCGCGCGACCCGCTCACCCTGGCCGACACCCTCGGGCGGCGCGGGCTCCGCCAGGCGAACCGCCAGGCCTACGAGTCGCTCGTGGCCGATCTGACCCACCGCTTCGGCGTCGACCTCCTGCGCGCGGACGGCCTGCGTGAGGTCGGCCTCGACCCCGAGGCCGACGCCGCCCTCGCCTGGCTCGGGCCGCGCGAGCGCACCTTCGTGCTCGTCGCCGCGCTGCGGAGCGAGGAGCGCTTCAAGACGGCCATCTACCGCGCTGCCGCGATGACGGGCGCGCGGGCCGAGCCCGAGGTGGTCGGCAAGGGCCTGCTCATCGTGCTCGACGGGAGCCTCTCCTTCGCCGTGCGCGGGCGCTCGGCCCTGTGCGTGTGGAGCGACGGCGACCGCTCCGCCGGCGACGTCGCCCGCGAGCTCGCCGCGCAGGGCGGCGAGGAGTCGCTCTACGAGACGCCCGACTACCTCTACGCGGCGTACCGCGGCGCGGGGACGAGCGACGTCACCGGCTACCTCAACCTGCGCCGGCTGCTCTTCGAGCGCGGCGGCGTGGACGGGCGCTTCGGTGGAGAGACCACCGGCGACGCCGCGGTCGAGCTCGAGCGCGTGCGCAGCCGCGCGCTCTCGGCCGCCCGGCGCCGCGGCGCCTCGGTCGACGAGCTCGTCGCGGTCGACGACACCTACCGCGCCGAGCAGGAGAGCCTCGCGGACGATCCTCTGCGCCGCGCCTTCGGTGGCCTCGGCGGTCTCGTGTTCGGCCTCGACGTCGACGCGGCGGGTGCGCGCGGCAGCTTCAAGGTGTGGCTGCGCGATCGCTCGCGCGTCGCCAAGCTCGTCGGGCCCGCGCCGGCGCAGCCCTGGCTCGGCGCGCTCGTCGACAGCCGCCCCGTCGCCCTCGTGCAGATGCGCCTCGATCTCACCGTCCTCGCGGACATGCTGGCGCCCTGGCTCGAGCAGCAAGGCAAGCTGGCGACCATCGTGACGGGCGCCGTGCGCGAGCTCGCCGTCGCGGCGCTCGACGGCGACGTCGCCTGGGCGCTGACCCACCCGCTCGAGCTGTCGCCCGAGCCGCCGTTCCTCGACGCCGCCGCCCTCGGGGTGCACGTCGTGCTCGGCGTGAAGGACGCCGACAAGGCCAAGGCCCTGCTCGACACCCTCTCCGAGCTCGGTGTGCTCACGCGCAGCAAGAGCGACGCCGGCTACGCGCTGACCCTGCCGAGCGGCGCCGCGCTCGAGATCGTCGTCGCCCCAGGGCGCCTCGTCGCCTCGACCGATCCGGGCTTTGCCGGCAGGAAGCCCGGTGAGGGCGCGACGCCGTACACCCTCACGAGTGCCCTGGCGAGCGTGGGCGCGGGCGCCGAGCCGCGCGGTGCCGATCTCGGCTTCGAGGTCGGCGCCGGTGCGCTCGAGAGCGTGGGGCCGCTCGCGCAGCTGCTCGAGGGTGACCGGCCGGCCTTCCAGCCGAGCCCGGCGCTCGGCGCCGATCCGGCGCACCAGAAGGAGCTCGCCGAGCTCGCGAGCGTCGAGGCCGAGCACGCGAGCCGCAAGCGCGCCATGGTGCAGCGCCTCGCCGCCGAGGAGCTCACGCGGCGCAAGCGCTTCGGCCGCGTCGCCCTGCACGTGGAGCGGCTCGAGCTCGGTGAGGCCGGCTCGGGTCTCGGGGGCGACCTCGTCTACGAGTCCGGCGTCCCGCTGCCCGAGCTCGTGCACGCGGCGCTCGGCGCCGATGCGGGTCCGCGCTGGGTCGAGGCGGAGCTCGAGGCCCTGGACGGCCTGCGCCAGCGGCGCGACGAGCTCATCTCGACGCTCGAGCGCGCGACGGTCGCGGCACCCTGAGGGTCGTCAGTCGTCAGTCGTCAGTCGTCAGCCCCAGAGCCCGCGGCGTGCTGCCGTCGGCGGAGGCGCCGAAGCGAGGCGCCGGGCTCTGCAGACACCCAGAGACCGCAGAGGCCGCAGAGGTGTGCCGGCCTCAGGGGCTCGGCGAGGGCGGAGCGGGCGGCGGCGGCGTGTCGGTCTTCGCGTCGAACTCGAGCGTGAAGTCGAGGGTGTTGTCGCCCGGCACGAGCTTCAGCTTCTCGTTTTTCACCTTCATCTTGGCCGCGGGCAAGAGCGCGCTCACCTTCACGTCGCCGACCGGGATCCCGCGGATCTCGTAGCGTCCGTCGAGGCGCGTCACGTCGAAGGTCGCGAACTTGAGGACGAAGAGATCGGCCGTCATGAACCTCCGCCCCTGCTCGTCGATGAGCGGGTAGCGGGCCGGCTGCTTCGCGTAGAGCTTCACGGGCTCGCCGCGCGGCATGGCGACGAGCTGCGCCGCCTGACGTCCCCCGACGAGGTACGGGATGTAGGTGTTGCGCGGGTCGCGGTTCTCGACCTCGAGGTACTGCCCGAAGGTCATGCCCACGGTGCGGGCCGAGAACGCACAGCCCTCGATCGTGATCTTGCGCGCGGGCCCCTCGGCCGGCACGTAGCCGGGGTAGCCGGTCACGGCCACGAGCACGTCGGCGAGGGCGCCGTCCTGCCCCACCCGGAAGAGCTTGCCGTGAGTCGCGGCGGCGGCCGCGCAGTCGGCCGGAATGCGCTCGGGCATGTCGGGCGGCGGATCGCCCGTCACGCGCACCGTGCCGCGCAGCGTCGCGGTCGGTCCCGCGTAGGGCTTCTCTCCGGTGGGATTGACCACCTGGGCCGGGTCGCTCGGATCGACCGTGGCGGAGCTCGCGGTCGCAGCCGTGGAGCCCGTGGTGGTGCCGCTCGCCGACGCGGTCGTCGGCGCCGCGCCGACGCTCGCGCTGGTGGACGGAGCGCCGGGCTCGGCCGCCGGCGAGCCGCACGCGCTGGCCCACGTGCCGAGCGCGAGCGCGACCCAGGTCTGGATGTTCCTCATGCGTGCTCCCGAGCGATAGCGCGGCGCGGCGCGCTTGGCCACGCTCACCGCGCCGCGAGCGCCGCGTCGATGGCGAGCTCGAGCGAGCGGGTCGGCCACAGGCCGAGCAGCATCACGCCCGCCGCGCAGATGAGGAGCGCCGCGGTGACGTAGCCCGAGCGCATCGGCACGGCGACCGGAGCTCCCGGCGCCGGCTCGCGCATGTACATGTAGACGAGCACGCGCAGGTAGTAATAGGCGGCCACGACGCTGTTCAGGAGCAGGAGAATGGCGAGCGGCAGGAACCCGCCGCCGATGGCGGCGCGCACCACGTAGAGCTTCGCGAAGAAGCCGGCCGTGGGCGGCACGCCCGTGAGCGACAGGAGGAAGAGCGCGAAGGCCGCGGCCGCGACCGGGTGCCGGTGGCCGATGCCCGCGAGATCCTCGTAGCTCACGGCCTCCTTGCCGCGGCTGCCGCAGAGGATGAGGGCGCCGAAGGCCCCCGCGGTCGAGACCGTGTAGGCGAGCAAGTAGAAGAGGATGCTGCCCTGCGCGATCCCGGGCTGGGTCATGAGCGCGACCACGGCCACGAGCAGGTAGCCGGCGTGGGCGATGCTCGAGTACGCGAGCATGCGCTTGACCGACTCCTGCCGCCCCGCGACGAGATTCGCGACGGTCATGGTCATCACGGCGAGCAGTGCCACGACCGGCGGCCAGCCCGTGCCCCACGACATCGAGGCCGGGTCGCCGAAGGCGGACACGAGCACGCGCAGCAGCGTCGCGAAGGCCGCGCTCTTGACCGCCACCGCCATGAAGCTCGTCGCCGGCGTCGGGGCGCCCTCGTACGCATCCGGCGTCCACATGTGGAACGGCACGGCGCTCACCTTGAAGGCGAGCCCCGCGAGCACCAGCACCATCGCCACGATCGCGAGACCGTAGTCGGCGCCGGTCAGCGTCCCGCCGCGCAGTGCCGCCCCGATGCCCGCGAGGTCCGTGTGCCCGGTGGCGCCGTAGAGCATCGCGCCGCCGTAGAGCAGGAGCGCGGCCGCGAAGGAGCCGAGCAGGAAGTACTTCACCGCTCCCTCGGCGCTCCGGGCCGAGCCGCGGCGGAAGCCGACGAGGGCGTAGACGCCGAGCGACATGGTCTCGAGCCCGATGAACAGGCTCAGCAGATCACCCGCGCTCGCGAGCACCATGGCGCCGAGGGTCGAGAAGATGAGCAGCGGGTAGAACTCGCCGCGGTCGAGCTTGTGCTCGGGCAGGTAGCCGCCCGCGAGCAGGGCCGCGAGCGCGCCGCCGACGCAGAGCACGATGTCGAAGAACAGCGTGAAGCGGTCGACGATGAGGAAGGGCGCGACCCCGGCCGCGCCGCCGAGGTTCTCGGGCCCGACGAGCCACAGCGAGAAGGCCACGACGGCTCCGGCCGCCAGCGTCACGAAGCTGCCGATGGCGAGGTCGGCCGAGGGACCGCTGCCGCCTCGCTCGCGGTGGGCAAAGGCCTCGCCGAGCATGAGGAGCAGGCCGCCGAGCCCGACGACGAGCAGCGGAGCGAGGGCCACGAGGAACGAGCTCATCACGGTGCACCTCCGGGGGGCGCCGGGGGTGCCTTGGGCTCGGCCGGGGGTGCCTTGGGACTGACGGGTGGCGGTGGGGGCTGACCGGGGGCCTTGCCCGGACCGCCGGGCGGCACGGCCGCGCTCGCGGTCGGTGGCGCCGCGGCGGCGGAGCCGGAGGCGCCCGCGGGCGGTATGGCGACCGAGGCGCTCGCGGTCGGTGGCGCCGCGGTCGGTGCCGGGAGGCGCTGCACGTTCGGCGTGGGCGCCGGCGTCGGTGCGGGAGCGGGCGACGGGGCCGGCGCCGTCTCGACCGCCTGCGCCTTGTCGGCGGCCGCGCGCGCGGCGAGATCCTTGACGAGCGAGCCCGCGAGGAAGGCCGGCGGGAAGTGCGACTCGTCGAGCAGGGACCCGTCGGCCCGCTTGGCGAAGCGCAGCGCTTGCCCGCCCGACTCCTTGAACAGCTCGCGGTTCATGTCGACCGCGGGCTTCATGCGGTCGAGGAACAGGCTCGGGAAGAGACCGATCACGAAGATCATGACGATGAACGGCGACAGGGCGACTGCTTCGCGCGGCGAGATGTCGGACAGGTGCTTGTTCTTCGGGTTCGTGAGCGGACCGAAGAACATCTTCTGGACGGCGCCCAGCATGTACACGGCCGCGAAGATGACCCCGAGGGCCGCGCCGAAGGCCTGCAGCCCGGCGAGCTGCGAGAGCGGCTCCGACACGAAGGTGCCCGCGATGATCATGAACTCGCCCACGAAGCCGTTCGTGCCCGGCACGCCGATCGACGCCATGGTCACGATGATGAACAGCGTGGCGTAGACGGGCATGACCTTGGCGAGCCCGCCGAACTCCGACAGCTCGCGCGTGTGGCGGCGGTCGTAGATGACGCCGACCAGCATGAAGAGCGCGCCCGTCGCGATGCCGTGGTTCACCATCTGCAGGATGGCGCCCTGCATGCCGCCGGTCGTCGCGCCGAACAGGCCCAGCATCACGAAGCCGAGGTGCGCCACCGACGAGTAGGCGACCAGGCGCTTGATGTCGCCCTGCTTCCACGCGCAGAAGGCGCCGTAGATGATGCCGCCCATGATCGCGACCCCCGCGAGCGTGGCCGCCATGGAGTGCGCCGGCCCCGGGAAGAGCTGCATCGAGAAGCGCATGTACGCGTACGTGCCGAGCTTCAGCATGATGGCGGCCAGCACCACCGAGCCGCCCGTCGGCGCCTGCACGTGGGCGTCGGGCAACCACGTGTGGAACGGGAACATCGGCACCTTGATGAAGAAGGCGAGCGATAGCCCGAGGAAGCCGAGCATCTGCGGGTGGAACGAGAGGGTCGAGTCGCCGCGCAGCACCACGCGCACGAGGTCGAGGTAGTCCCAGGACCACACCCCGGTGAGCTCGTGGTGCGTCCACACGAGGTAGAGCAGCGCCGCGAGCATCAGCACCGAGCCGGCCATGGTGAAGAGGAAGAACTTCACCGAGGCCTTGATCTTCTCGACGCCTCCCCAGATGCCGATCATGAGGAACATCGGCACCAGCATCAGCTCCCAGAACACGTAGAACTGGAACATGTCGAGCGCCACGAAGGCGCCCAGCATGGCGCCCTGCATGAGCAGGAACGACACGCACAGCTCCTTGACCCGCGTCTTGACCGAGCCGAACGACGCGAAGGCCGCGATGGGCGTCGTGAAGGTCGTGAGCACGACGAGCCACACGCTCATGCCGTCGACCGCGACGTGCCAGCGGATGCCGGCCGAGGGAATCCAGTCCTTCGTGTGCACGAAGTGCCAGCCCTCGGTCATCGGCACGCGCAGCAGCCACAAAGAGGCGAGGAAGCTCACGCCGAAGATGCCGTAGGTGAAGGCGCGCAGCGTGCTCAGCATCTGCCGGGGCAGGAACAGGATCACGACGGCGCCGAAGATCGGCAGGCCGACGAGCAGATCGAGCAGGTAGGGCCACTCGCCGGCGGCCTTGTCGGTCGCCTCCTTGGCGGCGTCCGCGTCGGGCCACAGCCACATCACCGTGAGCACGGCGAAGGCCGCGACGCAGGCCAGGCCGAGGCGGTGGCGGACCTTCGCCTGGCGCGGGATGGATGCCCCGACGATGCCCGCGACGACCGCGGGCCAGAACTGGATGAGCGCGGCGAGGTTCATGGCCTACCTCCCGGACCCTGCGAGGGTGGCTGCGGCGCTGGCGGTGGGCCCGGTAGCTGCTCGACCTTGATGCCGCGCTGCTCGAGCGACTTCAACAGGCCCTCGGGCGCGCGCTTCGTCTCCTCGAGGCGCTTCTGCGTGTCGTCGAGCTCCTTCAGCTTGGAGCGCACCCACTCGCGGGCGGTCTCGCGCCCGGCGTCGTCGAGCGAGCAGCACGCGGCCGCCTCCTGGCTGCCCGGTGCGCGCGGCACGTTGGCGTCGCGGCACAGGTCGTACTTGCGCTCCGCCGCCTGGTTGAATGCGTTCTTCACGCCCAGGAAGACGGTGCGCTTCTCGCAGAGCTCGAGATCGACGGCGTAGCTCTTGTCGTTGCCGTAGGCGACGCTCTCGTCGTCGTCCTGCGTCCGCCAGCGGTAGCTGTAGCCGTGACCGCTCGCGGCGGTGAGCGACACGCGGCCGCTCGAGCGCAGGCCGCTCGTGTCGACGAGCGCGTCCGCGTGCGGACGCACCAGGAACCAGCCCACGCCGACGACGCCCGCCACCATGCTGGCGGCGTACACCTGCACCCGGCCCGTGTGCGCGGCGCGCAGCAGGGCTCCCCCGAGGGCGACGGTCCCCGCCGTGAGCCGCGCGATGATGCCGTCGATGACCCAGCGGTCGAACGCGGCCGCGGTCTCGGCGACGGCGTGCGTGGCCGCGACGATGGTGTGCTGGTAGAGCTCGTCGATGCGCCACTTGTCGCGCACCAGCCGGTAGAACCACCCGGTGCTCGTCGCGAACGCCCGCGCCGGCGCTCCGCCGCGCACCTGGTAGACGTAGTAGGCCGCGGCGACGCCGACGACGCCCGCGAGCACGCCCGCGCCCATGAGCGGCCAGACCAGGCCGTGCGCCGCCTCGGGGACGATCACGCTCTGGCTCGCCTTCTGGAACACCGGCTCGAGCACGTGGGCGAGCGGCGCGACGTGGATGGGCTCGGCGTAGAGGAAGCCGCCGACGACCGCGAGACCGGCCAGGATGACGAGCGGCACCGTCATGACGCCTGGCGACTCGTGCGGCGGAGGTCCGGCGAGCGCGCCCGCGCCGTGGCCGTGGCCGCCGTGCTTCTTCGGGCGGAAGTTCGCCACCACGCGCCAGCCGCGGAACTCGCCCCAGAAGGTGAGGAAGTAGGCGCGGAACATGTAGAACGCGGTGCACACGGCCGCCGTGAGGCCCACGAAGAAGATCATCTTGCCCCACCACGCGGGCGGCACCCACACGGCCGCGCTCGCGGGCGCGATGTGGCTCGCGAACGCGCGGAACAGGATCTCGTCCTTCGACCAGAAGCCGGCCAGCGGCGGAATGCCCGCGATCGCGATGCACGACAGGAGGAAGGTCGCGTGGGTGAGCGGCAGGTAGCGCCGCAGCCCGCCCATGTTGCGCATGTCCTGCGACGCGACGTCGTCGTGGATGCGGTGGTGCATCGCATGGATCACGCTGCCGGCGCAGAGGAAGAGGCAGCCCTTGAAGAAGGCGTGCGTGATGACGTGGAACATGCCGGCGCCGAAGGCGCCCGAGCCGACGCCGATGAACATGAAGCCGAGCTGGCTCACCGTGGAGTAGGCGAGCACCTTCTTCAGATCCGTCTGCGCAAAGGCGATGCTGGCCGCGAACAGGGCCGTCAGCGCGCCCGTCGTCTGCACGATGGTGAGCGCCGCAGGCGACAGCACGAACACGAACGACGTGCGCGCCACGAGGTAGACGCCGGCCGTGACCATGGTCGCGGCGTGGATGAGCGCCGAGACGGGGGTCGGGCCCGCCATGGCGTCGGGGAGCCACACGTAGAGGGGGATCTGCGCACTCTTGCCCGCGCAGCCGAGGAACAGGAAGATGCCGATCAGCGTCGCTGCCGAGACGCGCCAGGGGCTGGCGGGCGTGAGCGCGCTCGCCAGCCAGTGGGGCATGATCGTCTGGTGGAGGTCGGTGACGGGCCACAGCGTGACCTGCGTGAGCAGGCCGCTCGAGCGCTGCTGCATGTCCTCGAAGCGCAGCGAGCCCGAGTACCAGACGAGCAGCACCATCGCCATGATGAGCCCGAAGTCGCCGATGCGGTTGACGATGAAGGCCTTCTTGCCGGCGGCTGCCTTCTTCTCGTCCTCGTACCAGAAGCCGATGAGCAGGTAGCTCGCCAGGCCCACGCCCTCCCAGCCGATGAACATGACCGCCATGTTGTCGCCGAGCACCAGCGTCAACATCGCGAAGATGAACAGGTTCAGATAGGCGAAGAAGCGGTGGAAGCCCTTGTCCTTCGCCATGTACCCGGTCGAGTACAGGTGGATGAGGAAGCCGACGCCCGTGACGATGAGCAGCATCGTCGCCGACAGGCCGTCCGCGCTGAAGGCGAGGTCGATGCCGACGTCCTGCCGCATGCGGCCCGTCACCGAGAACCAGCGCCACGCCGTCCAGGCGACACGGCTGCCTGGCTCGCTCGCCACCACGATGAAGGTGACGAGGCTCGCGAGGAAGGAGCCGCCGATGCTCGCCAGCGCGGTGAGTCGCACCGCGTCCTTGCCCATGCGCTTGCCGAACAGCCCGTTGATGAGCGCGCCGAGCGCCGGCATGAGCAGGATGAGGGCGAGCAGGGCGAAGTTGGTCGCCGGGAACTGCTGCTTGATGGTTGACAACATCTTGGGCTCGACCCGCGTCGCACCGCCCGTGGCCGGTGCGCTACGCGGCTGGCGTTCAATTCTTCAAAGTGTTGGCTTCGTCGGCGCGCACCGTGTTCCGGAGGCGGAAGAACGAGAGCACGATGGCGAGACCCACCGCCGCCTCGGCCGCGGCCACCGCCACGACGAAGAACGCGAAGATCTGCCCGCCGTGGCTCTGCGGGTGCAGGCGGTTGAAGGCGACCAGGGTCAGGTTGACCGCGTTCAGCATGAGCTCGATGCTCATGAGCAGCACGAGCAGGTTGCGGCGCAGCAGGAAACCACCCGCGCCGATCAGGAACAGGACGGCCGCGAGGACCAGGAAGTAGGGGACGGGTACCGCGCTCATCACGCTCCTCCGTGGGGCTCGGCGGCCTTGCCGCCCGGGGCGGGCTCCGTCGCGCCGTGCTCGCTCGCGCCGGGCGGCGCCGCGCCCGCAGCATCGGCGGCGGGCCGCAGCGTCGGATCGGGCTGCTTGCCGCGCGCCACCGCCATCGCGCCGATGACGGCGACGATGAGCAGCGCGCCCGCCAGCTCGAAGGGCACGACGTAGCGCGTGAACAGCTCGCCGCCCACGCCCTCGACCGAGCCGAACCCGGCGGGCGCCGGTGGCAGCAGCGCTTCGACCTTGGTGCCGACGCGCAGGATGAGCAGGAGCGCGGCGCTGCTGCCCGCGAGGAACAGCCCGGCGCCGATGTAGCGCGGGATGGCGCTCTTCGCGTCGCGCGGCGAGGTGGAGGCGGAGCCGAGCAGCATCACCACGAAGATGAAGAGCACGACGACCGCGCCCGCGTAGACGATGAGCTGGATGGCCGCGAGGAACTGCGCCTCGAGCAGGAGGTAGCAGCCGGCCACGCCGAGGATGGTGGCGAGCAGCCCGAGCGCACTCCGGATCGGCCGGCGTGCGCCGACCGTCACGAGCGCACCGGCGATGCCGATGGCTGCGCACAACGCGAACAGAGCTATTTCGAATTTGCCCATCGCTTGACCTACCGCGCGACTCCGCGATCTTCCGCGACTACAGCGCCAGGTTGCGCGGTGACGAGGCGCCGTGCGTGCGCACGAAGTCCTCGAACTCGCGCCGGAACTTGCGCAGGAAGCCGAGCGCCGGCATCGCCGTGCCCTCTCCGAAGGCGCAGATCGTGTTGCCCATGATGTTGTTGGCGATCTCGTGCAGCCGATCGAGATCCTCGAGCGTGCCCTCGCCGCCGACGATGCGGTCGAGCGTGCGCTCGAGCCAGCCCGAGCCCTCGCGGCACGGCGTGCACTGGCCGCACGACTCGTGGCGGTAGAAGCGCATCAGGTTGTGCATCGCCAGGACGGGGCACGCGCGCTCCGACAGCACGATGGCGCAGCAAGTGCCGAGCATGGTGCCGAGCCCGCGGAAGGTGTCGACCCCCATCGGCACGTCGAGCACGCTCTGGCCGTGCCACGGGTGCAGGGGCGCCTTCGGGTCCGGGGCGTCGACGAGCTCGTCGTGGCGCAGGATCGGTGTGGAGCTGCCGCCGGGGATCACGGCGAGGAGCTTGCCACCCGCGACGCCGCCGCCGAGCTCGTACACGAGCTCGCGCAGCGTGAGCCCGACGGCGCACTCGAAGACGCCGGGGGTCTTGACGTGGCCGCTCACGCCGAAGAGGCGGCAGCCGCCGTCCCGCATGCCGTGCAGCGCGGAGAGCTTCGAGAAGGCCTCGCCGCCGAGCTTCAGGATGGTCGGGACGGTCGCGATGCTCTCGAGGTTGTTCACCGTCGTCGGCATGCCGAACGCGCCCGCCTGCGCCGGGACCGGCGGCTTCATGCGCGGCTCGCCGCGCTTGCCCTCGAGCGAGTTCAAGAGGGCCGTCTCCTCGCCGCAGATGTACGCGCCGGCGCCCGAGTGGACGTACACCTCGACGGGGTAGTCGATGCCGAAGGGCTTCGCACCGAGGAAGCCGCGGGCGCGTGCCTCCTCGATGGCGCCCCAGAGGCGCGCCTTCGACAGGTGCAGCTCGTCGCGCACGTACACGTACGCGGCGTGCGCGCCGATGCCGTAGGCGCCGATGATGCAGCCCTCGACGGTGCTGTGCGGGTCGCGCTCCATGAGCGTCCGGTCCTTGAAGGTCCCGGGCTCGCCCTCGTCGGCGTTGACCACGAGGTAGTGCGGCTTGCCCGGCTTCGGCTCGGGGGGCATGAAGCCCCACTTCACGCCCATCGGGAACCCGGCGCCGCCCCGGCCGCGCAGGTTGGCGGCCTTGACCTCGTCGATCAAGGCCTTGCGCGGCATGCCGAGGGCGCGCTTGGCCTGCTCGTAGCCCCCGTCGCGCAGATAGGCCTCGATGCGGTGGCCGTCGGGGACGCCGTAGCGGCTGGAGAGGTAGTTGGTGCGCTGCAACATGGTGTGCGGTGCGGGAGTGGGTTAGCGGCTCCGCAGCCCGTCGAGGATCTCGCGGGCGCGCTCGGGCGTGAGGTTCTCGTGGTACGTCTTGTCGACCTGCATGACGGGCGCCGTCCCGCACGAGGCGAGGCACTCGGCCGTGCGCAGCGTGATCGCGCCGTCGGGCGTCGTCTGGCCGGCGTGGATCCCGAGGTGCTTCTCGCACTGGTGGAGCAGCCCCTCGGCACCGCGCAGGGCGCACGAGAGCGTCCGACACACCCAGACCTGGTGCCGCCCCACCGGCTGCTGGTTGAAGATCGAGTAGAACGTCACGACGCCCACGACTTGGGCCGCGGGCATGCCGAGCGTGTCGGCGACGAACCTCGTGACCTCGTCGCTGATCCAGCCGTGCTGCTCCTGGCAGAGGTGGAGCACGGGGATGCACGCGGCTTGCTTGTTCGGGTAGCGGGCGACGATCCGCGCGAGCTCTTGCTGGCGCTCCGGGGTCAGGGCGAAGGTCATCGGTCGCTCGGCATCGTTCGTGGGGGTGGGGCTCGCGCCGCAGCGCGAGGCGACCTGCAGGTGGTGGAGGCTCTCGGCGGCCGAGGCCGGTCCTGGAGAGACGAGCGCTCGCCCCGGCTCCGGGCACGCGGCCGGAGCTGCGGCGGAGCATGAGAGCGCCGCGACGCTAGTAACCGTGCACCGACGCTGTCAAGGCCGGACCACCGTCGCCGCGCATGCGGCGCCGTGCGCGCAAGTCGTGGCACCACGGCGGTTTTTTTTGGCCGCGCCGCGCCACGCCCGCGGCTTTCGCTTGAGGTCCGGCGCCACGTTTGAGTACGCTGCGCCCACCTCGCGCTCGGCGGGGTGCGAACGTTCAGCCGCTCGGCGCCCTCGGGGCGCCGGGAGGCCGGCCAGCGGGGAAGGCCACGAGCGAGCGCTGCTGAGCCGGTCCGGTTCAGGGCGCTCTCTTCCCCACGCGTCCCGCGCGCGGGCTGCGTTCACGGGCTCATGAGGAGGTGACTGGTGTTCTGTCCCAACTGTGGCACGCAGAATGTCGACACCGTGGCCGCGTGCGTGAAGTGCGGCTTCAATGTCGCCGGTGCGGCTACGCCGAAGTTCAAGGGCACGATGTTGATGGGGCAGGGCGCGGTGCCTCCGGGCGGGCCGCCCGCGGCGCCCTACGGCGCGCCGCCGGCTCCGCCGGCTCCGCCGGCACCCCCGGCCCCCGGTGGCTACGGCGCTCCGCCGGCACCTCCGGCGCCCGGCGGCTACGGTGCGCCTCCCGCACCTCCAGCACCCGGCGGCTACGGCGCCCCGCCGGCGCCCCAGCCCGCGTACGGCGCCCCGCCGCCCCCGGCAGCTCCGGCGCCCGGGGGCTACGGCGCCCAGCCTCCGTCACCCTACGGCGGCGGGATGCCCGCCGACAGCCTCGGCGCGACGCTCGCGATCGATCAGGTCCCCGGGCTCGCGCCCACGGCGGGCGGGGGCTACGGCTCCCCCGGCGGCTACGGCGCGCCCCCTCCCGCGGCCGGTGCGCCGCCTCCGGGCGGCGGCTTCGGCGGTGCGCCTCCGCCTCAAGGCGGCGGCTTCGGCGGTGCGCCTCCGCCTCAAGGCGGCGGCTTCGGCGGTGCGCCTCCGCCTCAAGGCGGCGGCTTCGGCGGCGCGCCTCAGCCTCAGGGCGGCGGCTTCGGCGCGCCGCCCCCGCAGGCGCCCCAAGGCTTCGGCGGCGCGCCCCAGCAAGGGGCACCCGGCGGCTTCGGCGGCGCGCCGCCCGGCGCCGCTCCCGGGGCGTTCTCCGGCGGGCCCGCGCCGGCACCAGCGCCTGCTGCTGACCAGGGTGCCGGGTTCGGCGCCTTCAAGGCGGGGCTCGGTGGTGCGCTCGGGGGCGGCGACAAGCCGTCCAAGCGCAACCCGGTCGTCACGCTGCTGCTCGTTCAGGTGGCCATGGTGGTCATCAACAACGTGCTCTGGCGCGTGCTCATCATCCTGACGCTCTACACGCTGGCGAGCGCGCTCTACGGCATCTTCTACCTCGTGTGGCTCGTCGCCTGGATCTTCCTCATGATGCCGCTCTGCAAGGAGGTGAAGAGCGTCACGCAGAACGCGGGCTTCAATCCGATGGTCGCGGCGATTCCGGTCGTCAGCGGCGTCGTGCTGTATCCCGAGGTCGTCAAGGCCAAGCAGATGCTGGGTCTGAAGGCGCCGCAGGATCAGTGGATGTACTTCGTCATCCCCGCGTGGGCGGCCGCGAACGACCTCAACGAGATGGCCGACGCCATGGCGGCCGGCGCGACGCCGAGCGCGCTGCCGCCGGCGGCCCCTCCGGGCGGCGGCTTCGGCGGCCCGCCCCAGGGTGGTCCGCCTCCGGGCGGCGGCTTCGGCGGCCCGCCCCAGGGTGGTCCGCCTCCGGGCGGCGGCTACGGTGGCCCGCCGCAGGGTGGCCCGCCTCCGGGTGGCGGCTACGGTGCGCCCCCGCAGGGTGGGCAGGGCCCGGGCTACCCCGGTTACTGAGCGACCTCGGTCGAGCGAGCGGGCGTGGCGAGTCGTCGCCGCGCCCGCGCGCGTTTTGTGGTGCCGCGCAGCACGCGTCAGGCGCCGACGGTCGGGTCGGGGCGTCAGCTGCCGAGCGCGCTCCGCAGCCGCGCGAGCAGGGCGAGCGCCTCGAGCGGCGTCGTGTGCTCGGGGTCGATGGCCCGCAGCTCGGCGCACACCTCGCGCTCGGCGCGCTCGCCGGCGCTCGCGAACAGATCGAGCTGCCGGTCGCCGCCCGCGACAGCTGTGGTGGCGTGCGCGGGCGCCCGGCCGCCGCGCTCGAGCTCGGCGAGGATGGCGCGCGCGCGCCGCACCACGACGTCGGGCAGGCCGGCGAGCTTCGCCACCGCGACGCCGTAGCTCTTGCTCGCGGCCCCGCGTGCCAGGCGGTGCAGGAACACGATGCCGCCCGCGTGCTCGCGCGCCGACACCGAGTAGTTCGCGATCTGCGGCCGCTCGCGCGCGATGTCGGTGAGCTCGTGGTAGTGCGTGGCGAAGAGCGCGCGACAGCGCACCACCTCGTCGAGGTACTCGGTCACCGCCCACGCGATCGCGAGCCCGTCGAAGGTGCTCGTGCCGCGGCCGATCTCGTCGAGGATGACGAGCGAGCGCGGGGTCGCGTCGCGCAGGATCGCCGTCGTCTCGCGCATCTCGACCATGAAGGTGCTCTCGCCCGCGGCGAGGTTGTCGCTGGCGCCCACGCGCGACAGCAAGCGGTCGACGATGCCCACGCGGGCCGACCGCGCCGGCACGAAGCTGCCCATCTGGGCGAGCACGCAGCACAGCGCGACCTGGCGCATGAGCGTCGACTTGCCGGCCATGTTGGGGCCGGTCACGAGCAGCAGGCGCTCGCCTTCGAGGTCGAGCGCGGTGTCGTTCGGCACGAAGGCGCCGAAGGGCACGCTGCGCTCGACGACCGGGTGGCGCGCCCCGCCGAGCTCGAGGCGCGGCCCGTCGTCCACTTCGGGTCGGGCGTAGTCGTGGCGATGGGCGAGCTCGGCGAGCGCCGCCGCGACGTCGAGGCGCGCGATGGTCGCCCCGAGGCGCAGCGCGGGCTCCGAGGCGGCTGCGGCAGCCGCCACGAGCTCGCGGAACAGCCGCGCTTCGAGCTCCGCGCAGCGCTCCTCGGCCGTGCCGAGCGATTCGGCCAGCTCGTCGAGCTCCGCGCAGCCGTAGCGCTCGGCACCCGCGACGGTCTGCTTGCGGCGCCACCCCGGCGGCACCTTGCCGAGGTGCGTCTTCGTGACCTCGATGTACCAGCCGAAGACGCGCGTGAAGCGCACCTTCAGGGTCGCGATGCCCGCCTCGGCGCGGAGGCGCGCCTCGAGCTCGCTCATCAGCTTCTCGCCGTCCTGCCGGAGGCGGCGCAGGGTGTCGAGCTCGGGCGCGTAGCCGGTGCAGACGATGTCGCCGTCGCTGGCGCGCGGCGGCGGTGTCGGCACGAGCGCGCAGAGGAGCAGCTCGGCGAGCGCGCGCGCGCGGGGATCGTCGAGCTCGCCTGCCTCGAGCAGGGCGACGGCGCCGGGCTCCGGGATGGTGGCCACGGCGGCGCGCACGTCCGGCACGGCGCCGAGGCTGTCGCGCAGACCGCCGAGGTCGCGCGGGCTCGCCTCGCCGAGCGCGGCGCGGACGGCGAGCCGTTCGAGATCGCCCACGCGACCGAGCGCGCGTCGCAGCTCCTCGCGCGCCCGGGCGTGCGCGACCAGCAGCTCCACCGCGTCGAGGCGCCGCCGGATGGCGCCGACGTCGCACAGCGGCGCGAGCAGGCGCCGGCGCAGGAGGCGCGCCCCGCCCGCGGTCACGCTGAAGTCGATGGCGCCGAGCAGGGCGCCCTCGGGTCCGCCGTCCGCACCGCGCACGAGCTCGAGGTGACGCTGCGCGGTGTCGTCGATGTGCATGGCGCTCTCGGCATCGAGGCTGCGCACGCGTCGCACCGGCAGGCGCGTGCCGGGCAGGTGCCGCTCGGCGAAGCGCAGCGCGCGCGCCGCGGCCCGGAGCGCCGGCTCGCCGTGCTGCAGCTCGGCCTCGGCCGCGAGCGGTGTCTCGGGGGCGCGGTCGAGCACGGCCCGGACCTCGGCCGCCTCGAGCGCGGCGTCCGTGCGCACGGCGGCGCGCGGCGCGACGCCGGCGACGAGCGCCCCGAGCGCCGCGGCAGAGGCCTCGGCCAGCAGGAGCTCGCTCGGGTCGGCGCGGGCGATCTGGGCGAGGAGCAGGGTCGCGGCGGGGAGCTCGCCGGCGGCGAGCTCGCCGGTGGACAGGTCGAGCGTGGCCACGCCGAAGGGTCCGCGGGGCAGACCGCCGGCGTCGACCCCGGCGTCGATCGCGACGAGGTGGTTGTTGCGTCGCGCGTCGAGCTGCGACTCGTCGGTGGTGAGCGAGGGCGTGACGACGCGCACGACCTTGCGCGGCACGATGCCCTTGCACTTGCTCGGATCGGCGAGCTGCTCGCAGATCGCGACCTTGTGCCCGCGCGCGAGGAGCTTCGCGACGTAGCCGGCGGCCGCGTGGTAGGGCACGCCCGCCATCGGGATCTCGTCGGCCGCGTTCTTGTTGCGGCTCGTCAGCGTGAGGCCGAGCTCGCGCGCCACGAGGACGGCGTCCGTGTGGAACATCTCGTAGAAGTCGCCGAGGCGGAAGAAGAGGATGGCGTCCGGGAACTCGGCCTTCGCCTCCTCGTACTGCCGCATCACCGGCGTCTGCTTCTTGCCCGCCGCCATCGCCTTCGCTTGCTCGCTTCGCTCGCTGCGCCCTCGCGCCCTCGCGCCGTGGCGACGCGGGTCGCGCCGCGTGGCGCCGACCGGTCCTAGCGACGCGCCGACCGGGCGTCGACCTCGACGACGCCTGCGCGCCGCCGGCGTCGTGCGCCGTCCTGTCGGCGGCGCGCCGCCCGTGCGAGGGGGTTGCATGCCCTGCCGTCGCAAGACCTGCGCCGCGGCGCCCGTGCTCGGGCTGGCGCTCGCCGCGTGCGCGCCGCGTGCCGAGCCGGTGGCGCCCGCCGGGACGGCGCCCGTCGTGGCGGTGCCCGTGACCTTTGCTCCGACCCCGGCGCAGGCGGGCGCGCCCGCGGCTCCGGCCGAGCCCACGCCCGCCCCGGGCGGCGCCGCGACCGTGGACGCCGTCGCCGTGGCCTCGGCCGAGCTCGCCGTGCGCACCGTGGAGGCGCGTCGTGCGCTCGAGGCCTTCGTGCGCGCGCATCCGGACGATCCGCAGACGACGCCCGACGCGCTCCTGCGCCTCGCCCTGCTCACCGACGACCCGGCGCGCGAGCTGCCGCTGCTCGAGACCTTCGCCGCGCGCTTCGCCGACCACCCGCGTCGCAGCACGGTCGAGCTCGAGCGCGCGCGCGTCCACGCGCTGCTCGGCGACGAGCGCGCCGCGGCCCACGCGCTCGGGCTGCTCACCTGCCTCGAGCGCGCGGCACCGGCCGTCGGCGGGACCGAGCGCTTGCGTCCGCTCCCAGGGTGCGCCCCGCTCCCCGGCGCGAGCGACGAGGAGCGCGGGCGCGCGCTGTGGCAGCTCGGCGAGGCGGCCTTCGAGGCCGGGGCGCTCGACGCCGCGAGCGACGCCTATCGCCGCGCCCTCGCGGCCCTGCCGCCGGCGAGCGCGGTGCGCCCCGTCGCCGGCTACAAGCTCGCCTGGAGCGAGTCGCGCGCCGGGCGCTTTCTGCCGGCGCTCGAGGCCGTGTCCCGCCTGCTGACGGACGGCGCGGGCGCGCTCCGCGCCGAGGCCCTCGAGCTCGGGGCCATGGGCGTCGCCGAGCCCGACTGGACCGGCGACGACCGGCCCGACCCCGTCGTGGGCGTGCGCCGGCCCGAGCTCGCCGCCTGGCTCGCGCGCACCGACGCGTGGCTGCCGGAGCTGCTCGAGGTGGCGGGCCGATTCCTCGCCGAGGCGCAGGAGCTCGCGGCCGCGGTCGAGTGCTTCGAGCTCGTGCTCGCGCGGCACGCGGGCTACGCCCACGCCGACCGGGTGCGCGGCGCGCTGGCGGAGGCGCGCCGCAGGCTTCGACCGTGAGCTCCCCGCGGGCGTCGCCCGTCCGTCAGTTGTACTGACGCGTGCCGGCCAGGGCGCTCAGGCTCAGGAACGCGATGCCTGCGAACGCGCCGTCGGCCACCACGAGCTCGCCGGTCTGCGGCAGGTAGGTCGTGAACTGGGGCTGCGCCTCGTCCTTGGCGATGGGAAAGGACAGCACCATCGGGTGGAAGGCACCCTGGGTCGAGAAGCGGAAGCGCAGATCGCGCGCGCTCGGTGCGCCGCTCTTGCCGCCGTGGATGGCCAGGCGGAACGCGGGATTGACGAGCGCGCGCGGGTCGCCGTCGAGCGCGTTCTCGTCCTGCGGGACCTCGCGGGCGCGCGCGTTCTCGCGCGCCCGGTTCGGATCGCAGCTGTCGCGGCAGCGGCCCGCGTCGTCCTGGATCACGTGGTGGAGCATGCCCACCGAGTCGCCCACGGCGAGCCACTGACGGCCGGCGCGTACGCGAAACTCGACGGCGTACGGGAAGCAGCACTCGATGTCGGGCGCGCTCGCCGGAATGGTGGCGCGCGGCTCGAGCTCGAGCCGGTCCTGGTAGGCCTCGAGGATGCGGAAGTCGCGCGCCGGACGGGGTTGCTCGTATGAGCCGTAGGCGCTGCGGCAGGCGTCGTAGGTGCAGGCGGCGCTCTGCCAGTACACGTCGCTGTCGACGGGCGTCGATGACGCGATCTGCACGTAGTCGGCGAGGTCGCGGGCCGCGGCCGCCGGGTCGGCGACGGTCGGATCGCCGACGAGCGCGAGCCGCACGGCCTCCTGGCTGTGCACGCCGCGGTCGCAGAAGCGGCTCGCCGCATCGCGCAGCTCGAAGGGGCCGGGGTCGATGGGGTTGAGCGCCGCGAAGCGCTTGTCGAAGCCGGGCAGGGCGCCCTCGTAGGTGACGCTCCAGCCCTGGTCGAGGATGTGCGCGCGCGGGTCCTCGAGGTTGAAGGCGAGCGTGTGCGACTTGATCTCGCCGTCCTTCAGCGCGCCCGTGCTCGGGTCGAGGCTCGTCAGCTTGCCGGCGACGGCGAGCTCGAAGCTCGGCGGCGCGTCGACCGGCGCCGTGGCGCGCATGCGTGGCACCTCGGCCCCGGCGTCGTCGTCGGGGGTGAGCACCGAGCCGTCGGAGTCGAACAGGATGGGCAGCGCGGCCACACCCGGCGTGTTGGCTGCGACGCCGTCGGCGTTGACGAGGTAGCCGCTGGCGCGCGTCTGGTGCGGCACCACGGTCGCGCAGCTGAACTCGCCCGAGGTGGCGAGGTCCGTCGTCTCGTCGCTGCACCCGTAGAGAGCGTGTCGGTCCGACGGGCCGCGACACGGAGCGTCGTAGTCGTCGACGTCGAGCACGACGACCTCGCCCGAGGACAGCACCGCCATGGCGAACACGCCGCGCAGCTTCGCGGGCCCCGCGCCCGAGTCGTAGCCGGCCGAGGTGCGGTAGGCCGTCCCCGGCCCCGTGCTGGCCGGGTCCGGGTCGCAGCGCACCGGCGCCGTGGCGCCGGTCTGCGGGTCCGGGACATCGACCTGGTGCGCCACCATCACGATGTCGCGCGGCGGGGCCTGGAACCGGATGCGATCGGCCGGCTGGAACGGGTTGCGCTCCGGGTGCGAGCGGACGAGGGGCGTGCGCACCGCGGCGCCATCGCTCACGTCGAACACCATGATGCTGCCGTCGATCTCGTCGATCGCGTAGAGGTAGCGGTCGAGGTCGAGGTCGAGCGGGCCGACGGCGATGCGGCGGGTCGTGACGACCCGCGTCGGATCCTCCACGGAGGCGGGCAAGAGCGGCGGCCCCTCGACCGGGTCGCACGGGTCGGCGACGGCGATGCGGTGGATCACGGGCGCCGCCGTGTCCGCCACGTACAGGTGCTCGCCCTGCAGGGCGAGACCGGCTGGCTCCGACACGTAGCTCTGCACGCCGAGCCCGGCGGCCGGTGGGTTCACGCACCCGGCGGTCGGCACGGGGGGAGGCGGGACGGGCAGGACCGGCGGGTTCGGGTCGAGCTGCAGCCAGCGCTCGACGTGGCATGGCGGGTAGGCCCCGGGCTCGGTGTCGAGCACGGCCTGGGCGTCGATCACCGCGACGCCTCCCGCGCCCGGGAGCGCCACGAGGAGCTTGTAGCGCGCGGCGTCGCCGACGGCGGCGGCGTCGGCCGCGAGGTCTCCGTGACAGTGCTCGCCGTCTCCGCAGCCCGGATCGTCCGCGCCGTAGGCCGCGTCGCAGCCCGGGCGCAGCTCGCCGTTCGCGTCGGCCGGATCGCGCACGAGCACCATGGAGCCCGGTGCCGCCGGCAACGCACACGCAGGCCACGAGGACAGGCGCGGGGCCGAGCCGCGGATCGCCGTCGTGGGCAGCGCGTAGATCCCGGGGCGCCCGATCTCCGCGGCCGCGGCGAAGGCGGTCGTGCCGCCCGGCGTCGCCACGAGGTCGGTCGGCTGCGCCCCGATGGGCAGGAAGTTCGCACCCGGCACCAGCGGATCCTGGTCGAGGACGGCGTCGTTGTCGGCGGTCGTGAGGTCGACCACCGCGACCTCGCCCCGGGTCGGCTGCAGGACGAGCGCGTAGATGTGGGGCACCGAGTAGTCGAAGCGGTCGATGGTGCGCGCTTCGCTGCAGTCGCTCATCGGGCGCGCGGCGGCTGCACCGAGGGCCGGATCGTCGAGGCACACGAAGGCGATGGCCCCCGCGCTGCCGAGCGAGGGGATGAGCACCGTGGTCGGCTCGGCCGAGCAGCCCGGTCCGAGGGCGAGCCCGGCCGTGCCGAGCAGCAGCCCGCCGCCCGCGAGGCGCACCGCGCGCCGGAGGCGCCGCGCGCGCCGCAGGTCCGTCTCGGGTCTCGAAGGCGCCATGTCAGTTCGACTCCTCGGGCGGCCGGGGGACACCGACGGTCGCGTACATGAGCCCGAAGGTCGCGCCGTGGCGCATGTCGAGGTCGACGACCCCGAGGTACGAGTCGGTGAAGTGCGCGACGTAGACCTGCGCGTACGGCTCGCCGCCGACCTCGCCCCAGTCGAAGGCGAGGTCGTGCGGCCCGCGCCCGGTGCGGATCACGGCGTCGACGCGCCCGAGGACGGGGTCGAAGGAGTAGACGGCGCGCGAGTCGAAGCACACGGCGAAGACGCGCGTCGCGAGCGCGCCGTCGGCGTCGATCACCTTGCCGACGCGCACCCGCGAGACGCCGGTCGCGAGCGGCACCGCGTCGTAGAGCGTCAAGGCATCGAAGGCGCTCGAGGCGACGGCGCCCGAGTGACCGAGCACGCTGTCGAACTGACCGAGCACCAGGCTCGGGGGCGTGCGGTTCGCGACGAACACCTCGAGCGGCACCTCCTCGGCGCAGTGCTCGAGGCAGGCGAGGTCGTTCGCCGCGCAGCTCGCCTCGCAGGCCTGCCGGCGGTCGGCCACGATGCCGATGCCGCGCGAGTCCACGCCCGAGGCGTTGGTGCCGACGAGCGTTGCGCCGATGCGCTGCACGAAGGGGCGCGGCGGGACGGAGCCCGAGTCGGGGTTGAAGCGCAGCACGTCGACCTCGGCCGAGGAACGGTAGGTGAGCGCGAAGCTCGCGCCGTAGCCGAAGTCCGGGCCGGCGGCCGCCGCGAGCGCGGGGGCGGGGATGCTCGCGAGCTCCATCGGTCCGACGGGCAGCCCCGACGCGAAATACGCCAGCCACGGCGGGCTCGGGTCGTGCCAGTCGTTCATCAGCAGGCTCGCCGAGGCGGTCGTCTGGTGCGCCGTCACGATGACCGACCCGTCGTCGGAGGCGGCGATCCCGACCGGGTCGGCCGGGAGCCGGATGCCGCGCAGCGCCTGCTCCGGATCCTGTCCGATGCGGAACGCGGCGGCGCATTTGCCGTCCTCCTCGGCGCCACAGTCGAGCCGGAAGGACGGGGCGAAGGCTGCGCCGCCCGCGGCCGCGCGGTCGTCCTCCACCTCGAAGTACGTGATCGAGGGGTCGCCGCGCACGGGCACGAACAGGCGCGCGTGCTCGTCGTCCGGCGCGTGCACGAGCAGCGCGCCCGAGGCGAACGCACCGATGAAGGCGTAGGCGCGCACGAGCGGCGGCAGCTCGAAGGGGCTGCACGGGCCGGGCGTCAGCCAGTCGTCGTCGTTGAGACCTCGCCCCGCGGCGCCGCAGGCTGCGACGACGTCGTCGGGGGCGGCGGCGAGCGCGTCCACGATGGGCCGCGTCGCGCCGCGCAGGGCGGCGAGGTCGAGCGCCTGCACCGAGCCCGCGCTGTAGCGCAGATCGAAGTCGCTGTTCGTCACGTAGAGCGTCGTGCGTCCGGGCGACGTCACGAGCCCGGTCGGGAAGTAGAGCTCGTCCGGCGAAGGCTCGCGCCCCGACGAGCCCGTGAAGCACGCCGACGCCGAGGCGCCGAGCAGCGCGAGAGCGGCGCTGGCGCAAGCGGTGGTCGAGCGGCGGTGCGGTTTCACGCGCGGCACCGTAAATGACGGCGCGTCGTTGTGCAACCGCGCACGGCCTCGGCTCAGCTCATCAGGTCGACGATGATGACGCCTCGGTCGGCGTCGTCCTCGGCCTCTTCTCCCGCGGGCGGAGCAGGCATCGGCATCGGGAGCGGCAGCTCGAGACGCGGACGGCTCTCCTCGTGGCGCAGCCGCTCGCGCTCCTCACGCTGTCTGATCTGCTCGATGATGAACGGCGGTAACATGGCGGCTCCGCGCTCGCGCCGCGAAGAGTGTCCTTGACATCAATCTAGCAACGCCCTCCGAGCGGTCAAGCTTCGTGGATCCTCGCCGGCGCGCCGTTCCGCGCGGAATTCGTGCCGTCGCCGGCCCGCGCGGGCCGGAGTCGCGCCGCGGCCCGCGGGGCACTATGATGCACGACGCAATGCCGCACTGCGCCACGTCGAGCCGCCCCACGCGCCCGGCCGAGCGCCGTCGCCCGTCCCCACGCCTGCGCAGGTGGTGCGCCGCCGTGGTCTTCGTGGCGATCGGTTGGGGGCTCGGCATGGGCGCGGCGCGCGCCGGTGGGTTCGAGCTCTCCGACGAGACCTGGGAGGGCTGCTCGCAGCTGCTCGAGCTGGCGCAGAACGAGCTCGGCGAGGCGCGCGTGCTCGTGCGCGCATCGCTCGACTGGACGGAGCTCGGCCCGAACGACGGCCTCCTGCTCCTGCATCCCGAGCAGTCGCTCGACTCCGAGGAGGCAGCGGCGTTCATGAAGGCGGGCGGCCGGCTCGCGGTGCTCGACGACTACGCCTCGGGCGACGAGCTGCTGTCGCACTTCAAGATCCAGCGCGCGAGCCTGCCGGAGCGCCCGATCCTGTATCTCCGGGGCAACCCGGCCTTGCCCATCGCCGAGCCGGCCGTCGACACCTCGGGTGGGCGCGTCATGGGCCTGCACCCGACCGTCGCCCGGGTCGACCGCGTCATGCTGAACCACGGCACCGGGCTCGTGCATCCGGAGCTCACGCCGGTGCTCGAGGTCCGCTCGGTGGACGGCAAGGACGTGGTGGTCGCGGTCGCGGGGCAGGTCGAGAAGGGGCGCCTCTTCGCCATGGGCGATCCCTCGGCGCTCATCAACCAGATGCTGCGCTACCCCGGCAACCGCCGTTTCGCGAGCGGGCTCGTGCAGTACCTGGTCGATCGCGACGCCGAGGGCGGGGCGGGGCGGCTGTTCCTCCACGTCAACAAGTTCGAGGAGAAGGGCGCCTTCGGCGGCACGACCCCCCTGCGCAAGGCCATCGACCGCAAGCTCAAGGCGATCGCCGAGGCGCTCGCGGAGGCCCGCAAGGACGGCCTGCCGTGGTTCCTGCACGTGGCCGTCGCGGCGGCGACGGGGCTGCTCCTGCTCCTCTGGACCGGGCGGGTGCTGCTGCGCGCCTACCGGAACCGACTGCCGCGGTTCGCGCGCCCCGTGTCGCTCCTGGCGCAGGGCGGGGCGCCGGGGCGTGTGGCCATGCTGAGCGCGCCGACCTCGCCGCCGGCCATGACGCTGCTCGAGCTCCGCAGTGCCTTCTGCGAGACGGCGGGCGAGTGGCTCGCCCTGCACCCCCCGGACCGCTCGGGGACCGGGTCGGCGGGTCCGGTCTCGCGTCCCCCGCCGTTCGCGCCGACGCCGGTACGGCCCGAGGTGCTGCTCGACGAGCTCGCGGCGCGCGCCGTGCTCGACGACGCGGCGGTCGGCGAGCTGCGGCAGGTGCTCGTGCTCATGAACGAGGCCGAGACCGCGGTCATCGGCGGGTCGGCCGGCCGCATCGGGCGCGGCGACGTCGAGCGCGCGACCGGCGTCGTGCGCCGCGCGCTCGAGGCGCTCGACCGCCACTTCGGCGTGTCCGGCCCGGTGTCCCGGCGCGCGGGCGCCGGCGCGCGCCGCCACTCGATCCCACCCCCCGAGCTCGTCGCGGGGCGAGCGAACGAGTGACCTCGAGGGGCGGGCCTCGGGGCGTGCGCCGACAGGTAGAGCGGCTCGGACCGACATTGAGTAAGATGCCCGCCCAACCAACCGGAGCGCGCCAGGCAGGATGCAGGCAGAGCTGATCGACAGAGTGGCGGCAGCCAAGGAGCGCCTCGACGCCGTGCGTCGCGAGGTCGCGCGCGTGTACATCGGGCCGGCCCACGCGGTCGACCTCATGCTGGTCGCCCTCCTGGCGCGCGGCCACGTGCTCGTAGAGGGCGTGCCCGGGGTCGCGAAGACGACGCTCGCCAAGGCCTTCGCCGCGTCGCTCGGCGCGACCGTGCGCCGCATCCAGTTCACGCCCGATCTCCTGCCGGCGGACATCACCGGGACCTACGTGCTGTCGCCGCGCGACGGCACCTTCACCTTCCGGCGCGGGCCGATCTTCGCGAACGTCGTGCTGGCCGACGAGATCAACCGCGCGCCGGCCAAGACGCAGTCGGCCCTGCTCGAGGCGATGCAGGAGCAGCAGGTGACGGTCGAGGGCGACAGCTACGAGCTCCCCGGGCCGTTCGTGGTGCTCGCCACGCAGAACCCCATCGACCTCGAGGGGACCTACCCCTTGCCCGAGGCCCAGATCGACCGCTTCCTCGTGCGGCTCGGGATCGGCTACCCGCGCCGCGAGGACGAGGTGGCGATGCTGGTCGCGCACCAGGGCGAGCAGCCGGCGGCGCGTCCGGTGCTCGACGCCGGCGACGTCCTGCGCATGCAGGCCCTGTGTCGCAGCGTCCACGTCGACCAGGACCTCTACGAGTACGCGGTGTCGCTCACGACCTTCACCCGCACCGACCCGCGCGTGCTGCTCGGCGCCTCGCCGCGCGCGACGCTCGGCCTGGTGCAGGCGGCCAAGGCGGCGGCGGTCCTCGGCGGGCGCAGCTACGCGACGCCGGACGACGTGCGCGCCCTCGGCGTGGCGGTGCTCGCGCACCGGCTCGTGCTCGCGGACGAGACCGAGGCCGAGCACAAGCTGCGCGAGGACGTCGTGAAGGCGGCGCTCGAGCGCGTGAGCTACCGCAAGGCCATCCGCCCGGCATGACGCCGCGCGGGCTCCGCCGATGAACGTCTACCCCACGCGCACCGCCTCGCACCTCGCGGTGAGCGGGCTCGTCGTCTTCGCCATCGGCATCGCGGCGCGCGTGCCGGCCATCGTGGCGTGGGGCGGCGCGCTCGTGTTCGGGGTCGCCCTGGCGCGCGCCGTCACGCTCGTCAGCGTGATGCGCATCCGCGCGGCCGGCTTCGAGATGCTGTGGAACGGCGCCGGCCGCCTGGCGCGCGTGCCGCTCGGGAGCGTCATCGAGCTCGAGGCCGAGGTGCGCAACCGCGACACCCTGGCGGCCCGCTACGACCGGCTGCGGGTCGTGGCCTCGCCCGCTCTCGACTGCGCCATGGAGCCGCCGGCGGGCGAGGTCATGGCCTCGGGGTCGGTGCGGCTGCGCGTGCGCGTGCGCCCGCTGCGCGTCGGCTACCACGGCATCTACGGCCTGGCACTCGAGGTGCGCGGGGCCCCGAGCCTGTTCGAGGTGCCGCTCACCTTCGCCAACCCCTTCGGGGTCGAGGTGCTTCCGCGGGCGCTCGGGCTCGCGCTCGCCACGCCGGTGGGCGGTCGGGCGCGCGCCGTGGCGTCGTCGGGGCGCAGCGGCAACCGCCGCGGCGACGGCACCGAGCTGCGCGAGCTGCGCGAGCACCTGCCCGGCGACCCCTTCCGACGGATCGCGTGGAAGGCGAGCGCCAAGCGCGGTGTCCTCGTGGTCCGAGAGTTCGAGCGCGAGGAGCGTGACGTCGTGTGGATCGTGCTCGACGCCTCGGTCGAGCTGTGGGGCGGGCCGATGGGCGGCGCGCCGCTCGACCGCGCCATCGAGATGGCCGCGGCCGTGGCGGCGCAGCACCTCGGCAACGGCGACCTCGTCGGGCTGCGCGTGGTCGGCGGCCGCGAGCTCGCGCGGCTCGCCCCCGACGGCGGTCGCCGCCAGCTCAAGCGCATCACGACGGCGCTGCTCGAGCACACCGGCGTCCACGACACCGACCGCTCGGGCTGGGACGAGGGTGACCTCGCGCTGCAGGTCGTCGAGCACCTGCGCCCCCTCGATCCCCGCGCCGTCGAGGGGCTAGGCGCCGGTGATCTCGAGAAGCTCGCGCGCCGCGCCTCGGCGGCGCGCGGCTACGCGCCCTTCGACCGCCCACCGCCGCAGGCCCGCAGCCAGCGCGAGGCCCGCCTGCGCCGCTACGCCGCGTGCTTCGGGCTGCACGTGCCACCGCGGCTCGAGCCGGACCGGCCGCGCAGCGCCGCCGTGCTGCGCGACGCGCTCCTGCAGCTCGCGCGCGAGAAGCGCCCCCGCGCCAGCCTCGTGCACGTGGTCGGGCCGCCCCCGCCCGAGGAGCTGTGGGAGTCGGTCGCCGCGGCCGCGCGCAAGCTCCGTGGCGCGGCCATCGGGCTCCGCTGGTCCCTGCCTCCCGCCGCGGCACCCGGCGACGCCGCGCCGGTGGCGCGTGGCGAGCGCCTGTGGCTGGCGGCGGAGGAGGCCGTGGTGCTGCGCGCCCGGGCGGCGCAGCGGCGCGGCGAGGCAGCGCTCCGGCGCATGGGCGCCCGGATCGTGCATCCGCTGCGCGAGCGGCCCGCTCCGACCCGTCCGCCCGTCGCGGCCGAGCCGGGCGACGAGGCGAGCGCGTGAGGCACGGGCCCGGGCGCCGACGCGAGCGGGGGTCGACGCGCGGGGCGACCCCCGCGGCGCCCGAACCGCGCCGCGGGGCCGGGGCCGACGCTCCCGAGCCGGGCGCGCCCGCCGAGCTCGGCAGCGGGGCTCTCTTGCGCGCGCACGGGCTGCGGCCGAAAAAGGCGCTGGGGCAGAACTTCCTCTGCGACCGTCGCGTGGCCGAGCGCATCGCGGCGGCGGCCGCGCCCGAGGGCGGGACGGTGCTCGAGATCGGTGCGGGCCTGGGCGCGCTGACGCGCGCGCTGCTCGAGCGCGCCGAGCGCGTCGTGGCGATCGAGCGCGACCGCGAGCTCTGCGCCGTGCTCGAGGAGGTGTTCGGGGACGAGTCGCGCCTGCGCCTCGTGCCCGGCGACGCGCTCGCGCTCGACTGGGCGGCGCTCCTCGCCGGCGAGCCGCGCCCCCACGCCATCGCCGGCAACCTGCCGTACGCCATCACCGGCCGGCTCGTCTCGCAGATCGTGGGCCACGCGCGCTCCATCGCGCGCGCCGTCGTGATGGTGCAGCGCGAGGTCGGCGAGCGGCTGACGGCGGCGCCCGGGGGGCGCGACTACGGGCTGCTCACGGTGTTCGTCCAGGCGGCGTTCGCGGTCGAGCGCGTGTGCCGCGTGCCGGCCGCCGTGTTCCTGCCGCCCCCGCAGGTCGAGTCGGTGGTGGTCGCGCTCGTGCCCCACGCCGTCCCGCGCGCCGTCGAGACCGAGGACTTTGCGCGCGTCGTGAAGAGCGCGTTCGCGACGCGCCGCAAGACCCTGCGCAATGCCTGGCGAGCGCTCGCGCTGCCCGAGGGCGAGCTCGCGGCTGCGGCGGCGCGTGCCGGCGTGTCGCTCGATCGGCGTGCCGAGGAGCTCGCGGTCGAGGACTTCGCCAGGATGGCGGGCGAGCTCGCCGCCCGGGCCATTCGCTAGCTCTCAGTTGTCAGTTGTCAGTTCTCAGTTCTCAGTTGGAGACGGCCCTGCGCGCCGAGCGGGCTCGCTCCCTCTCCGACGCAGGGGCTGATGACTGACAACCGACGACTGACAACTGATGCCAGCGGGCCGAGCGGGCTCGCTCCCTCTCCGACTCAGGGGCTGATGACTGACAACTGACGACTGACAACTGATGCCAGCGGGCCGAGCGGGGCGCCCCCTCTCCGACTCAGGGGCTGATGACTGACAACTGACGACTGACAACTGATGGGACCGTCAGCAGTCCTTGCCC
Organism: Polyangiaceae bacterium; assembly: GCA_020848455.1. Classification (GTDB taxonomy): domain Bacteria; phylum Myxococcota_A; class Polyangia; order Polyangiales; family Polyangiaceae; genus JACRDA01. The sequence continues at coordinate 19,604 of JADLAB010000265.1, read as the reverse complement.
TTCGGCACCGACATCAGCCAGTCGCGGCGATCCGGGCAGATGTCGTGGATCGTCTCCTTGGCGGCGTCGTAGCGCCGGCGCATGTCCTCGTAGAGCTTCTTGTCCGCCTTGACGAGATTGCGCCGCTCCTCCGGGTCGGTCTCGAGGTCGTAGAGCTCGTAGCGGTAGTCGCTGCCGTAGCTCACGATCTTGTAGCGGCCGTGGATGAGCGCGCGGCGCCGGTCGTTGTCCGTGGTGCGGGGTAGATCGACCACCACGTCGCGCGGCTGCGGGGTCTCGTCGCCGCGCATCTCGGCGAGCAGGCTGCGACCTTGGAACCCCGGATCCGACGGGACGTCGAGCAGCTCCAGGATCGTGCGCGGCAGATCGATGGCGCTGCGCGGCTCGTCGATGCGCCGCGGCGCCACGCCGGGGATGTTCACGATGAGGGGCACGCGCACGAGCGGCTCCCAGATCTCGAAGCCGTGGCGGTGGCGATCGTGCTCGCCGAAGGCCTCGCCGTGGTCGGCCGTCACGAGGACGGCGGTGCGCTCGCCCCAGGGTTGGCTGCGCACGAACGCGAGCAGCTCTGCGATGTGCCGGTCCACGAAGGCGATCTCGCTGTCGTAGCGGTCGCGGCTGCGCTTGCCGAAGTCGAGGCCCTCGTGGGTCACGTACTTGTCGTGCGGGTCCATGAAGTGGAACCACGCGAAGAAGCGGCCGGCCGTGTTCGCAGGCGTGCCGAGGATCTCGAGCGCGAGCGCGAGGTGCGCGGGGCTCGTCACGTTGTCGTCGGTCTTGTTGTCGGCCTTGAGGCCGGGGACCATGCGGTAGACGTCGAAGCCCTGGTGGAACCCCGCCTTCTGGTCGAAGTAGAAGTGCGCCTGGGCCGACAGCGTGTGGACGCCCGCCGCCTGCAGGAGCTCCGGAAACATCACGACCTCGTCCGGGTAGGCGCTGAAGAAGCTGCCGCTGCGACGGATCTCGCTCGGGTAGCGACCGGACAGGAAGCCGCCGAAGCTCATGGCCGTGTACGAGGAGACGGAGTAGGCGCGCGTGTAGCTCACGCTCTGCTTCTCGAGCTTCTGCAGGTTGGGCGCGATGTCGCGCGGATAGCCCGCCCAGGGCATGTCGGCGCGCATCGCGTCGACGCTCACCACGATCACGTTGTACGGGCCCTCGCCGGCGGGAGCGGGGGCGGGCGCGGCGACGGACGCGGCCGGGGGGGCGCCGGGGCTCGCGCTCGCGGTCGGTCCCGCGACCGCGGCCGCGCTCGGGGGCGCCGCGGGCGTGGCCGTGGGTGGCGGGACCGACAGCGGCGCCGGAGGCGTGGAGCAGGCGAGAAGGCCGAGCGCGACGCCGGCGAGGGCAGCGCGCCCGAGGGCGTCGTTCGGTCGGGACGTCGTGGGCATGAGACGCGTTAGTTACGACCGCCGAGGCCGTTCGGCAACCCGGGCGTGCGCGATCGCTGCCGTCGTCGTCCGGCGCCTCGCGGCCGGTGCCGGTGCGCGTGCGCGGCTCCGGACCGAGGTCGAGCGCGGGCTCCCGCCCAAGGGCTGGGGCGCGCGGCGGTGCCCCGGCGCCGCTACTTGACCGCGGGGATGCGCGCGCGGCCGTCGTTCAGCCAGGCGAGCTCCTGGTCGATCGCGAGCCAGCGCAGCTCGACCTTGTTCTTGCCGGCAGCTGCCGGGGTCTTGTCGCCCCAGCTGCCGATCTTCGGCAGCGCGAGCTGGCCCTGTCCCTTGAAGGCGCCGAGCGCGCTCGGCTCGACCGCGAAGCACGCCACGCCCTCGGCGGCGAGCGTCGAGACCATCTGGCTCGGCACGTAGGGCGCGATGAGTGCCCGCACGTTGCTGCCCAGCGCGACGGCGTCGCCGAGGGCGCGCACGTCGTCGAGCTCGGTCAGCACGACGGCGAGCTCCTTCGCGCCGGTGAGCACCGCTTCCACCGGCACTCCCACGGCGAGCTCGAGGGTGGTCGGGTTCTTCCAGCTCGGCAGCGGCGCCGACTTGGGCGGCACGAACACACTGCCGCCGGGGCCCTTCTTCTTGTTCTTCTGCCGGACGACGAGCACGTCCTCGGTCGGCAGCACGCGCGGCACCGTCACGCGCGCCGGGCGCTTGAAGGCGCGCGGGTCGCCCACGATGCCGTGCGCGACCGCGTACGAGAGCGTCTCGGCCGAGGCGACGAGGTACGGCCGGAAGCCGGGCATGCGCGGGTCCGGATCCGCGCAGCGCATGGACAGGCCCTCCTCGGTCGGCGGGTACAGCTCCCCGGTCATGACGCGCCGGTCCGGCTCGACGATGCGTGCGCCCGTCGCCACGAGGTCGACGAGCGCGCCGCTCTGGCCGAGCACCTCGAGCACCTGGCGCGATGGTGGCGCGAGCAACAGGTCGAGCCGCGGCGGGATGCGCTTGCTCTTGAGCAGGCTCGCCGCGGCGAGCATGTCGCGCAGGGTCACGCCCGAGTCACCGCCGAGCACGACCTGTCCCACCGGCTGTCCGGTGAGCTCGCGCGCCGTGCGGACCCGACCGTCGAGGTCCATCACGAGCGGATCGACCGTGGCCAGATCGATGGTGAGCACCTCCTCGCACGGCGCTCCGGGATCGGGCAGGAGCGCGCGGTGCGCCTTGGAGCGGCGCTGGTCGCGCAGGAACACCTCGGTCTTGTCGTCGCTGATGAACAGGGCCGCGGCCGCCCCGACCTGGGGCGCGATGCCGCACAGGACCGAGCGCGTGCCGACGGACAGCATGCGCGCGGTCGGCCCTGCGAACTCCAGCACGACGGGCGCGGCGTGCTCCGCCTCGATGCGCCGGACGATCTCCGGGATGCCGCGCCGGAGCAGCTCGAGCGCGACGTCGCGCGCGCACACGAAGGGGCGCGTGCGCCCCGACAGGTGGATCTGGATGCTCCGCGGTGGCCGCAGCGACACGCTGCCCGTCGCGAGCGCCTGACCGAGCTGGGTCGGCGACACGACGAGGCACAGCATGCCCACGCCCCCGACCGGGGCGAGCCGCGGGTCGTCGGTGAGCGCCAGGCGCGCGGGTGCCGCGAAGCGCTCGATGTGGACGGGCGCCGGGAAGCCGATGCCGGGGCGAGCGACGAGCACGCCGTACTGCGGCAGCCCGTTCGACAGCGTCCCGTCGGTCGGCACGTTGGCGCGGGTGGTGACGGCCGTCCCGTCGTAGGCGATCGACACCTCGGGTATGGCCCTCTTCAGCCCGGCAGCCAGCGCCTCGGCCAGCGTCCGTGACGGGGCCCGCGACAGGATCACCTGGTCGACCTTGACCCTGACGATGTCGCCCTTCAGCTGCGGATCGCTGGCGCGTCCGGCCAGCACCTTCTGGGGCATCGTGCGCGGAGGATCCCCGGCTCGTGCGCGCATGTGTGTGTTGGTCCTCGTTCTGGGCAGTGCGCTTGGCGCGCGCTGGGCGGCGCGCGCGGCTCGCCGCCGGGCGCCCCCTGTCGCTGGCGGACTGCGCGAATGGTCGGCAGCCGCCCGTGTCGTGCCTGCGCTCGCCCGAGAGAGAGCGCGCCAACCGGTCGAGCTTCCGCTCGTTCCCGGCCGATGACGCGCAAAGTTAGTCCCTCGCCCCGAGTAGGGTCAAGGCATGTCGCAGGCGCAGAGCAGGCGGGACCGTCCCTGCGGGAATCGCCCGGCTGCATGCGGGATGCAAGAGAGAAGGAATCCGGCAGGGGCCCGGCGGCAGGTCGCTTTCCCTGTTCCGCGGCTTTCGCTAGGCTACGCGGATGTTCGAGTCAGTCCTGAAAGAGGTCGTGGACGCGACCGAGGGGGCGGTCGCGTCGTGCGTCATGGAGCTCGAGGGCGTGCCCCTCGAGAGCTACTCCAAGCCGGATTCGACGTTCGACATCAAGAACATCGGCATCGAGCTCAGCATCGTGGTCAAGCAGATCTGCACGGCCGCCAAGATGCTCGACGCGGGCGAGGCCCACGAGGTGGCCATCGTCGCCGAGCAGTTCACCACGCTCGTCCGCATGGTGACGCCGAACTATTTCGTCGCCCTGTCGCTCGATCCCCGCGGCAACCTCGGCAAGGCGCGCTTCGTGCTCCGCACCCGCGTCGCCGACATGGCGCGCGAGCTCGCCTGAGCGCTGCGCGAAGCCCGTTACGCACCGTTCCCCGGCCCGCGCGCGTGCGCGAATAACGCGCGAACTTTGGCGGCGAGCCTGCTAGCGTGCGCCCCCACGCATGGACATCGATCTCAAGAAGCTGCGCGCGCTACTGCGTGTGCTCGACGAAGGTGACGTCTCGGAGTTCGAGTTCGAGGACGAGCAGGTGCGCATGCGCCTGTGCCGCGGGGCTCGACCGCTCGCGGCAACCGGCGCGCCGTTCGTGGCGCTCGCGCCGCCGGTGGCCCCCGCCGCTGCCGCTCCCGAGGGGCCTGCCGCCGCGAAGGAGGGCGACGCCCACGTCGTGTCGTCGCCGTTCGTCGGCACGTTCTACCGCGCCCCGTCGCCCGACGCGCCGCCCTTCGTGGAGCTCGGCAGCGTGGTGCGCGAAGGCCAGACCCTGTGCATCGTCGAGGCGATGAAGCTGATGACCGAGATCGAGGCCGATTTCGCGGGCAGCATCGTCGACATCCTCGTCGAGAACGGCAAGCCGGTCGAGTTCGGGCAGCCGCTGTTCAAGATCAAGAAGAGCTGAGTGCCCCGTGTCGCCGAGCGCGGCTCCCGACGGGAGCGCGTGGGCGCGGGGTCGCGTGAGCGAGCCATGTTCAAGAAGGTGTTGATCGCCAATCGCGGCGAGATCGCGATGCGGGTCATCCGCACCTGCCGTGCCCTCGGCATCCGGACGGTCGCGATCCACTCCCAGGTCGACGCGGGCGCGCTGCACGTGCGCTTCGCCGACGAGGCGGTGTGCGTGGGGCCGGCCGAGGCCGCGAGGAGCTACCTCAACGTCCCGGCGATCATCGCCGCGGCCGAGGTGACCAACGCCGACGCCGTGCACCCGGGCTACGGCTTTCTCTCCGAGAACGCTCACTTCGCCGAGGTGTGCCGGCGCTGTCACCTCACGTTCATCGGCCCGAGCCCGGCCGCGATGCGGGCCTGGGGCGACAAGGTGAGCGCCCGCCGGAACGCCGTTTCGCACGGCCTGCCGCTCTTGCCGGGCACCGGCGTGCTTCGCGACGCGGACGAGGCCATCGCGCGGGCGCGCGAGGTGGGCTTCCCCGTCATCCTCAAGGCCTCGGGCGGCGGCGGTGGGCGCGGGATGCGGGTCGTGCGTGACGAGGACGAGCTCGCGCGGGCCTTCTGCCTCGCGCAGGGCGAGGCACAGAAGGCCTTCTCGAACCCCGACGTGTACCTCGAGCGCTTCATCGAGCGCCCTCGTCACATCGAGTTCCAGGTGGTGGCCGATGCGCACGGCGGCGTCTGGACGCTGGGCGAGCGCGAGTGCTCGCTGCAGCGCCGCCACCAGAAGGTGATGGAGGAGGCGCCGAGCCCGGTCCTCACCGACGCGCAGCGCGCCGCCCTCTGCGAGCGCATCCGCGTGGCCATCGGCCAGACCGGCTACACCACCGTCGGCACGCTCGAGTTCCTGATGGATGAGGGCGGCGAGCTCTACTTCATGGAGATGAACACGCGCATCCAGGTCGAGCACCCGGTCACCGAGGCGGTCACCGGCGTCGACCTGGTCGAGCAGCAGCTGCTCGCCGCCGCCGGCGAGAAGGTGCAGCTGCCCGACACGCGCCCGTGGCGCTTTCGCGGGCACGCCATCGAGTGCCGGATCAACGCCGAGGATCCGAAGACCTTCGCGCCGTGGCCCGGTCTCATCACCGAGTACCACCCGCCGGGCGGCGGCGGCGTGCGGGTCGACAGCGGCGTGTACGGCGGCTGGCGCGTGCCGGCCTGCTACGACTCGCTCATCGCCAAGGTCATCGCCTACGGGCAGAACCGGGCGGAGGCGCTTGCCAAGATGCGCTGCGCGCTCGACGAGTTCATCATCGGCGGCATCCGCACCAACATCCCGCTCCACCAGGCGCTGCTGCGCGAGCCCGACGTCCTCGAGGGGCGTCTGTCCACGCGCACCATCGAGGAGCTGGTGAAGAAGGGCTTCTAGCCGAGGCCGGATCCGGCGCCAGCGCGGGGGCTTCGGGCTTCAGGACGATTCGGGGCTGCGCCGTGCCGTTCCGGCCGTGGCGCGGAGGGGCTATAGGAGCGACCCATGCCCACGGTGTTCGTGCCGAAGGAGCGCACCCCCGGCGAGACGCGCGTCGCTGCGACGCCCGAGACCGTCAAGCACATGAAGAAGGCCGGCCTGCGTGTGCTCGTCGAGGCGGGTGCGGGGGCCGAGGCCTACTGCCTCGATGGCGCCTACGTCGAGGCCGGCGCCGAGCTCGCCACCGATCTCGCGGCTGCCTACGGCGAGGCCGACCTCGTGCTCAAGGTGCGGGGGCCTTGCCCGAGCGATGCCGGGCACGGGGACGAGGTGACGATGCTGCGACCCGGCGCGGTGCTCGTCGGGCTCCTCTCGCCCCTGCAGCGGCCCGAGGTCGTGCGGCGGCTCGCGGCGCACGGCGCGAGCGCCCTCGCGATGGAGCTCGTGCCGCGCATCACGCGTGCCCAGAAGATGGACGCCCTGAGCTCGCAGGCGAGCATCGCGGGCTACAAGGCGGTGCTCGTCGCGGCCTGGCGGCTGCCCAAGTACTTCCCGCTGCTCATGACGGCCGCGGGCACCGTCAAGCCCGCCCGCATCGTGGTGATGGGCGCGGGCGTCGCGGGCCTGCAGGCGATCGCCACGGCCCGGCGCCTCGGGGCCATCGTCGAGGCGAGCGACGTGCGGCCTGCGGTCAAGGAGCAGGTCGAGTCGCTCGGCGGCAAGTTCATCGAGCCGCCCGTGACGGCCGAGAGCGGCGAGGGGCAGGGCGGCTACGCTCGCGAGGTGAGCGCCGAGTACCTGCGGGAGCAGCAGAAGATCGTGCGCGAGCACGTCCTCGTCGCCGACTGTGTCATCACGACCGCGCTCGTCCCCGGCAAGAAGGCGCCCGTGCTCGTCACGGCCGAGACGGTCGAGAAGATGCGGCCCGGCTCGGTGATCGTGGACCTCGCGGTCGAGCAGGGCGGCAACTGCGAGCTCAGCGTGTGCGGCGAGGACGTGGTGCGCCACGGGGTGACGATCGTCGGGCACCCGAACCTCGCGGCCACGATGCCCGGCGACGCGAGCATGCTCTACGCCCGCAACGTGTGGGCACTCGTGAGCGAGCAGGTGAAGGACGGCAAGGTCGTCCTCCAGCGCGAGGACGAGGTGGTCAAGGGCTGCCTCGTGACCCACGAGGGCGCCGTGGTGCACGAGGCCACCCGCAAGCTCTGCGAGGCGGCGCCGTGACGGCTCGGGGAGCGGCGTGACCATGCACCCCCTGGCCGAGCGGCTCGTCGCGGGTGACGTGCGCGCGCTGGCGCGGGTGTGCCGTCTCGTCGACGACGGTCTCGGCGCGTACCGCACCATCTTGAAGGACCTCTTCCCCGCGACGGGACACGCCTGGACGATCGGCATCACCGGCGTGCCCGGCGCGGGCAAGAGCACGCTCACGGACCAGCTCATCGCCTGGCACCGTGCGCGCGGGCGGCGCGTCGGTGTCCTGTGCGTGGACCCCACGAGCCCCTTCACGGGGGGCGCGATCCTCGGCGACCGCATCCGCATGCAGCGCCACGGGCTCGACGAGCAGGTGTTCATCCGCTCGCTGGCGACCCGCGGCGCGCTCGGCGGCCTGTCGCGGTCCGCCGCCGACCTCATCCGGGTCGTGGACGCCTGGCACGCGGACGTCGTGGTGGTCGAGACCGTCGGCGTCGGGCAGGACGAGCTCGAGGTCACGCGCCGCGTCGACACGACGCTCGTGGTGGTCGCGCCCGGCATGGGCGACGACGTCCAGGCGATCAAGGCGGGCATCCTCGAATGCGCCGACACCTTCGCCGTGAACAAGGCGGACCGCGAGGGGGCCGACGCAGCCGTCCGGCACCTCGAGCTCATGCTCGCCCTCGGCCACGAGGTCACGGCACCGCCGCTCGGCCACGTGGGCGCTCACGCTCCCTCGTCGGGCAGCCCGGTCGCTGGGGACTCGGGCGGTCGCTGGGAGCCGCCGATCGTGCGCTGCGTCGCGACCGCCGGCACGGGCGTGGACGAGCTCGCGACCGCGCTCGAGGCGCACCGGGCGTGGCTCCACGGCACCGAGGCCGGCGCAGCGCGGCGGCGCGAGCGGCTCTCCGAGGCGATGCGCCAGGACCTTCGCGCGGCCCTGCTCGACGCGGCCCTGCGCGCCATCGGACCGGAGGTCGAGCGCGCCGTGGCGAAGGTGGCGGCGCGCGAGATCGATCCGTACAGCGCCGCCGACGAGCTCGTGGCCGCCTTCCGCAGCTCGGCCGCGGCGGGAGGGCGAGACCCTGCCACCTGACGAAGGGCGCTTGCGCCCGTTTCGCATCGCACGCAGATGCGGTATTTTCGGACCAAGGGTTGACCAGCCGGCGGACCGGCCCCAAAATAGTTCCGTTGCGTCGCTTTTTGCGGAGCAGCGTGAATCCTTGCAGCCAAGAACCGACAGGAGAGCGAGATGCACGTCCCCGAAGGGGTGATCCGGCCTCAGCTCGAGGTGATCGCCCGCGCGCCCGTCCCCACGCATTTCGGCACGTTCGAGATGTACGTATTCCGGTGGGGGCAGGCTGCAGCCGACCCGCGCAAGGGGCTCTCGCCCGACCACGTGGCGCTCGTCATGGGCGAGCTCCGCGGCGAGCGCGACGTCCTGGCGCGGGTCCACTCCGAGTGCCTCACGAGCGAGGTCTTCGGGTCGCTCAAGTGCGACTGCCGCGACCAGCTCGAGGCGGCGCAGCGCGCTATCGCCGACCAAGGCCAAGGGGTCGTGCTGTACCTGCGGCAGGAAGGCCGAGGCATCGGCCTCGCGAACAAGATCCGGGCCTACGAGCTGCAGTCGGCGGGGGCCGACACCGTGGACGCGAACCGCCTGCTCGGGCTGCCCGACGATGCGCGCGACTACGGCGCGGCGGCCGCCATGCTCGCGCACCTCGGCGTGGCGAGCGTGCGCCTGCTCACGAACAACCCCGACAAGGTCGGGGCGCTGCGCCGGCTCGGCGTCGAGGTGAGCGCGCGCGAGCCCTCGATCACGCAGCCGAGCGAGCTCGCCGCCCTGTACCTCGAGACCAAGCGGCGCCGCATGGGGCACCAGCTGCCGGAGCTCGCGCTCGAGCACGCGGCCGCCGGCGGCTTCTGCGTGCCCGGCGGCGACGCCGAGTAGCGCTAGTCCCGCTTGCCGGGCTCCGTCGCGCCGGTCGCCGGCACGACGGGCGCGGGGGCCCTGGCCCCGGCTTCCTTCGCCGCCTTGGCGCGCGCGGAGAGCCGCGCGCGCAGGCGCGGGCCGTAGCCGAGCTTGTTCTCCTGCGGCGCGCGCGCGATGGCGAGCGCGTCCGGCGGGACGTCCTTCGTGACGGTCGTGCCCGTCGCGACGTAGGCGCCCTCGCCGACGGTGACCGGCGCCACGAGCTGCGAATCGCTGCCGATGAACGCCCGGGCGCCGATGATCGTCGGGTGCTTCGAGAAGCCGTCGTAGTTGCAGAAGATCGTCCCGGCCCCGACGTTCGCGCCCTCGCCGACCTCGCCGTCGCCGAGGTACGCGAGGTGGTTCGCCTTGGCGCCGCGGCCGAGGCGGGTCTTCTTCGTCTCGACGAAGTTGCCGATGTGCGCCTCCGGGCCGATGTCGGAGTCGGGCCGCAGATGCGCGAAGGGGCCGATCTCGGCGCGCGGGCCGATGCGCGCCCTGGTGCACACCGAGTACGGCTTGACGAGGGCGCCCTCGGCCACGTCGGTGTCGACGAGCACCGCGCCGACGTCGATGCGCGCGCCGCGCCCGACGCGGGTCGAGCCGCGCAGCACGACGCCGTGCTCGATCGTCGCGTCGGGCTCGAGCGCGACGCTGGCGTCGATGCGGGCGCTCTCGCGCACCGTGACGCCGGCCCGGCGCCAGCCGTCGGCGATGCGCCGGTGGAGCTCGGCCTCGACGGCCGCGAGCTGGACGCGATCGTTCACGCCGGTGAGGCTCGTGGCATCGGCGCAGAGCGAGGCGGCGTCGCCGTCGGCCGCGGCGACGATGTCGGTGAGGTAGAGCTCGCGCTGGGCGTTGTCGGTCCCGAGGGCCCCGACGGCGGCGCGCAGGAAGTCGAGCCGTGCGCAGTACATGCCGGCGTTGCACTCGCGAATGGCGCGCTCGGCGGCGCTCGCGTCGCGGTGCTCGCGCACGGCGCGCACCTCGCCGGACGCGCCGCGCAGGATGCGACCGTAGCCCGTCGGATCGGCGACCTCGAAGGTGAGCAACGCGAGGCGCCGATCGCCGCGGGCGCGCTCGGCGGCGAGCTCGGCCAGCGCGGCCGCGGGCACGAGCGGCGTGTCGCCGCAGAGCACGAGCGCCGCCGTGGCGTCGTCGGGCACGGACGGCAAGGCCGCGCGCACGGCGTCGCCGGTCCCGCGCTGCTCGGCCTGGATGGCCGTCCGCACCGAGGCGCCGAAGGTGCGCACGAGGTGGGCGGTGACCTCGTCGCGATCGCGTCCGACGACCACCACGACCTCGCGCGCACCGGCGGCGAGGGCCGCGCGCACGGGGAAGTCGATCATGGGGCACCCGCACAGCTCGTGCAGCACCTTGGCGCGGCTGCTCTTCATGCGCGTGCCTTGACCGGCGGCGAGGACGATCGCGGTGAGCTCTGTCATCGCGGCCACCCTAGCCCCGCCGCGCGCGCCTTTCCACCGGCCGCGCGCGCCTCACCCGGTCAGCCCGCGGCGAGGTAGTAGGCGAGCAGGGCGGCACACTCGCGGGCCACGAAATATGGCTCGCGCGCCAGCCGGCGCGTCATCGGGCACGGGGACGTGTAGACCGTGAGGCCGCGCGTCTCGGCGGCGAGCTTGATGCGCGCCAGGTGGTAGTAGTGGCTCACCGCGAGCACGCGGCGGTGGCGCAGGTTGGCGACCGTCGCGTGGGTGTTGACGCCGAGCGGATCGAGCTCGAGCGCGGCCTCCGGCACGCCGGCCGCGAGGGCCAGCCGGCGCATGGCGGGCACTTCGTCCGCGGCGCCGGAAAGGACCAGCACCGGCGCGAGCCCCTGCTCGTAGAGGTGGACGCCGTGGGCCACGCGGTCGGCGAGCGACAGGGACGCGGTGCCGTCCGGGTAGACGCGGGCACCGAACACCACGATGGCGTCTGCCGGGCGCGCGTAGTCGGTCGCGCCGAAGGATGCGAGGTGCGCGAGCAGGAGCGCGACCGAGCCGACGGCCGCTCCGGCGAGGCGGGCGACCACCCGGCCGCGGCGCCGCGCGCCCGGTGCGCGGAGCGCCGCGACGGCGAAGATCCCCGCCGCGAGGAGCGAGAACGGCACGGCGCCGCCCGGCAGGCCCCGGACGCGGAGCAGGTAGAACTCGACCGCGTTGGCGAGGGCGAGGAGCGCGTGGGCGCCGAGCACGGTGGCGGCGACGCGGCCCCGCAGGAGCAGCGCGAGCGCGAGCACCAGCGCATCGAGCGACGGCAGCGGGTGTCCACCGGGGAGGGACACGAGCGTCCCGAGCAGCGAGCCGCCGGCCCTGAACCATGCACGGCTCGTGTCGACGACGAGCGCGAGCGCGAGCGCGATGGCGAGCCCGTCGAAGGCGGCGCCGAGCCAGGTGCGTGCGGCGACCCGACGGGGCAGAGCGGCCGGGGCGGCGGCGTCGGTCCGCGTCATCCTCGAGCCTACGGCTTGCCCGGCGATGCCGGGACGGAGGCCGCGGCCGTGGGCTGGGGCTTCGGCTTCGGCTTCGGCTTGCCCGGCGGCTTCTTGGCGGCAGGCGGCGGCTTCGGCGGCTCGTCGACCACCGCCTTGGCGCAGCAGCGGAAGCCCGTCGAGTAGTCGTGGTAGCGCGGCTCGTGCGCGACGGTGGTGTAGAGACAGCCCGGACCGAGCTGGTCGGTGGTGGAGAAGAAGCCGCCCATGAAGATGCCGTTGCCCGTGTTCCAGTGCTGCTTCTTGCGCTCGACGTCGTCGCGCTCGAGGATCTCCATGAACCGGTCGTCCACGATGCCGCTCACCCACTCGTGCAGGTTGCCGACGAGGTCGTAGGCTCCCTCGGTGCTCACGCAGCCCTGGTGCTCGCCCGTCCTGGCGAGGAACCCGGGCTCGACGTCGAGCTCCGGGGCGTTGAAGTTCTCCTCGTATTTCCAGTGGTTCGCGTTCGGCCCGAAGAAGCGCGTGAGCAGGTGGTCCTTGCCGCTGTTGCAGATGGTGCTGCGCGCGCGACCGCCGTAGGGGTAGCGCCCCCAGCGCGTGCCCTGGCAGGCGCGGCGCCACTCCGGAAAGGTGCACAGGCGCTTGCCGGCGTTCTTGCAGGCCGCCTCGGACTCGACGCGGCTGATGTAGGCCTGGGGGAAGACGCCGGCCTCGCTGCGCGCCTCGTACCGCACGCCCTGGTCGGGCCGGTGGTTGTGCGGGTGGGGCACGACGCCCCCGTCGGGGGCGCGCGTGACGAGGTGCGCCTCCCAGCGGTCCACGCAGTACTTGGCGATGCGGGTCATCTCCGGCGGGCAGCCGTCGACGAGCGCCGGGGGCGCGGGCGGCGCGCTCGCGCTCGCGCTCGCGCTCGCCAGGCCCGGCGGGGCCGAAGCGCTCGCACCGGGCGTCGCCGAGCCGCCGAGGGCGAGCGCCGCGGGCACGTTCGTGCCGGAGCTCGCCGCGCTTCCGCTCGCCTCGGCCGGAGCGTCCGGTCGCTCCGCGGCCAGGGCCTGGCCCGGGGCCTGCCCCGAGGTGTCGGCCGCACAGCCACCGACCGCGAGTGCGGCGAGCACGCCGAGCATGGCCCACCCGCCGGTCTTCGTACCCATGCTCATCACCACGTGCACTGGAACGCTCGTGCGGCGCACTTCATCGCGCCGCCGGGGCGCGGCGGCAAGAATGCGGCGGCGCCCGAGCGTGACACGCATTCACACTGCCGCAAGCCGGAGACACCGCGGCGCCGCGCTCGCGCCCCGCGGCCCCCGCGCGGCGTCGAGAATCGGTCGCGCCGGGCGCGCCCGGCTGGCATCGGCCTCACGCCGGGTCCAGGGTGGAGCATGGACGCGACGCTCGCGCGAAGCGCGCTTCGCACGGCCGCACACCGCGGCTCGTGGCACGCGGGCTGCTCTAGGTGGCGGGCATGAACCAACTCGCTTCCCCCCGAAGGCATCCTCGACTCTCCCATCGCGCGGCCCTCGTGCTCGGCCTCTGCGTGCTCGGCGCCAGCGCCTGTCAGCGGCTCGACTTCGACCTCGACCCCAGGGTCGGCGACGCGGGCCGCGTGCGCTTCACGGGCGGTGGCTGCACGAGCTCGGTCACGCTGGCCGTCGGCGCCAGCGAGACCTTCACCATCGAGAGCGCGAGCACCGCGCCCCTTCCCGACGGTCTCGGCGCGCTGAGCGAGTCACCCGAGATCATCGACGTGACGCCCGGCGAGGCGCCCGGCACCGTGGATCTTCGCGCCCACGCCGTCGGGGAGAGCCGGCTCGTCGTGACGCTGCCGGACGGCGGCAGCTTCGACACGATCACCTTCCGCGCCGACGTCGCGCGCCTCGTCCACTACGCGACCGCGCCGCGCGTGTTCCGCGGCGGGACGCTCGACGTCGCGATCGGCGAGACCTACGGCGCGTGCGCGCTCGACCCCGACACCGACAACCTCGAGGGCTGCCGCCTCGTCGGGCACGGCTTCCTCGGCTGGAGCGTCGAGCCGCCCGAGGCGGGTGCGGTCTACGCGGACCGCGAGGGGACGGCGAGCCTCCGCACGGCGCTCGTCGGGGCGGCCCGGATCGTCGGCGTCGAGCGCAGCGAGGGCTGGGAGCTCGTGCGCCACGGCTTCGAGGTCGTGTCCGAGGCCGACGCGGGCGAGCTCGTCGCGACCGCGACCGCCCTGTCGATGTTCTCGGACGAGCCGCTGCCGCCCGTGACGCTGCCCGGCACGATCCAGCTCGGCGACGGGTTCGTGGTCGCGCTCGCGGCCAAGCTCCCCGACGGCACGCTCGTGCCGATCTCGCGCCGCGACGCGTTCTGGCGCGCCGAGGGCTGCGAGTCGGTCGCACCGGCGCCCTCCTCCTACCAGGGCGCGTCGCTCGACACGCTGTTCCTCGCGGGTGGCCTGTGCACGGTCGCGCTCGCCGTGGACGTGCCGTTCCTCGGGAAATCGGGCGAGTTCACCCTCACCATCGCGGCCCCGTGAGGGCGGCCTCGCGCCTCAGTCGCCCCGCGCTGCCGCCTCGACCAGGCTGGCCGTGAGGAGCACCTCGAGCGCGCTCCGCACGGCGTCGCTGCCGAGCGCGGCGCGCGCCACCGGCCACAGGGCGGCCGCGAGCGGCTGCGGGTCCGGGGGCGCCACGCCCCAGCGTGCGAGGAGCGCGCCGAGGCCGAGCGCGCCGTCTTCGCCGACGAGCACCCCGAGCTCCCTCACGAGCTCCTCGCGAAAGGGCGCGGACGACAGCGTCGCGCCGAGCACGCCGCCCGCCACGGCGCGCAGGCGTGCGGTCTTCGGATCGTCCGCCGGCCACGCGAGCTCGTCGAGCTTGCGCGCGAGCACCAGCGCCGCGATGCGCCGGCGCAGGGCCACCGCCTCGGGCTCGTCGCTCTTGTCGATGGCGCTCTCGGCCAGCTTGCGGAGCGCGCGGCGCGCGAAGCCGCCGATGAACTTCCGGGTCTCGGGCTCGAGGCGCCGCTCGAAGTCCTCGCGCATGCCCGTGAGCGCCTTCTTGAGCGCGCCCTTGCCGAGCGGGAAGAGCTTGTCGAGCAGGCCCGGCAGGCCCCAGTCCGCGGTGAAGGGGTTCACGTTGCGGCTGAACTCGGAGAGCGCGTCGTAGAGGACGTCGCGCATGGCGGCCTCGATGGCCGGATCCTCCGCCACGGCGCGCACCAGGGCGGCGTCCACGATGCCCGGCTCGCCGAGCAGGGCGTCGAGCTCGCGCCGCGCGGCGTCCGGGACGAAGGCGCCGAGCGGCTCGGGGCGTCGCGCGATGGCGCGCGCGGCGCGCCGACCGATCTCGGCGCAGAGGGGCGCGAGCGAGCGCTCGGCCGTCTGCGCCGCGATGGCCGCGTCGAGCGCGCGGCCGAGCGCGCCCACGTCCACGAACTCGCCCACCGGCCGGGCGAGGACCGCGGCGAGGGCGCCCGCGACGAGCGCGCCGAAGCCGGCGCGCGCCTCCTCGGACACGAGCGCCGCGGCGACCAAGGTGGCTTGCGCGCGGCCGAGCCGGCCGAGCAGCGCGGCGTCGAGCGCCGGGCCGGGCTCAGGGCTGGAAGTAGTCACAGGTGGGCGTCGCCGTCTCGAGGCAGTGGTGGCTCGTCGGGTGGGACAGGTAGTAGAGGTCCGTCCCGTCCGACTGGAAGAAGCGCGCCACCAGGTTCGTGAGGTAGGTCGAGATGTCGAAGGCCTGGCACGGCCGTCCGTTCTCGAAGCAGTGCTTGCCCTCGGGGATGATGTACGCGTCGAGGAGCGCGGTGATGCGGCCGTTCGGCGGCGCGCCGGGGGCCCAGGCGAGGTCGGAGCCGTAGGGCTTGCCGAGGATGCGCGGCTTCCACACGGCCTCGAGCCCGGCCGCGTGCGCCGAGCCGGTGAGGCGGGCCAGGCGCAGCGGCACCGCGGAGTGCTGCTCGTAGTAGAGCATCTTGCCCTCGTCGACGTCGTCCGCGTCCCACAGGGCCTCGTCGCAGGTCTGCTGGCCGAGCAGGTTCGGCCGGCAGCTGCCGCTCGTCGCGCCGGCCGGGATCTCGCAGTGCGTGTCCGAGTAGCAGATGCGGGTCTCGGCGGTCGACTCGGTCTCGGCCGTGCACCCGGTGGGGTAGCACGCCTGCTGCTGTCCGTTCGAGTCGGTGAACGTCGCGCCGAGCGGTGCGGCATTCTGGCTCCCCGCGCACGCTGCCTCCGCGGGATGACGCGCCAGGGCCGTGATGCCCTCGACGACGTGCCGCTCGATGAGCTCCTGGTTCGGCGTGCGGCCGCCGAGCTCGTCGTAGAGCTCCTGGGGCGTCACGTAGTCGAGGTAGTCGGGGTACTTCTGCGCCTGGTCGGGGCGCAGGAAGGGCAGGGCGCCCGCGGCGCGTCCGAACGCGATGCCGCTGTTGAGCGGCACGTTCATGTCGCCGATGGTGTTGAGGGCGATGAGCGCGTGCGGCTGGATGACGGCGCCGAAGGGGTCGGTCATCGGCTTGAGCGCGTAGTAGGGCGCGAAGCTGATGGGGTCCCCCGGCTCGAGGGCGCTCTGCGCCAGCATGATGAAGCGCCGCAGGGCCGGCGACTGCCGGATCTCGCCGTAGCCGGCGCCGGGCGCCACGAGCTGCGTGCCCTGGCCGAAGAACGTGCCCTGGAAGCCGCTGCACGTGGTGTACTCGCAGCTGGCCGTACCGGCGCCGTTGCTGGCCCCCATGCCGAAGCGACCCGCACCCCACGTCTCGACCGTCTTGAGCAGCTCGGGCGCGCCCGTCAAGAGGCAGCTGGCGTAGCTCTCGACCCGGTCGCGTCCCTTCCAGAACGACACGATGACGCCGTCGCCGAAGGTCGAGGGCAGGCCCACGCGGAAACGCTGCTTGTCGTCCACGCTCGCGCAGCGCACCTGGTCGTTCGCGAGGTTGCGCACGAGCACGGTGCTGTCGGCGATGTCCTCGGGCTTGATGCAGTCGACCTCGACCTCCCCGGTGCCGTTCACGTCCGGCAGCACCCAGCGAAGCGACAGGTCGTCGGCCGGGCAGATGGTGCACCGGTCCTTGTCCTTCGAGGCCGAGTTGCACACCTTGCGGGTGCTGGCCGGCACGGTCACGAGCAGCGGTCCCCACATGCGCAAGAGCACGGCCTCGATGACGCCGCCCTGGAAGGAGCGGATGCCGATGTCGGACAGGCCGCCGCCGCCCGAGGTGGGCACGGCGCTCGTCACGTAGGCGTCGATGGCGCCGTGGATGCCCGACAGGATGCCGCCGAGCGACTCGCCCCAGGTGCCGTACTTGACGCTCGGGCCGCCGATGTCGGGCACGCCGTCGGCGTCGAAGTCCCCGAGCAGGTCCGCCACGCCGTCGCCATCGCCGTCGCACGCCTTGACCGGCGTGGTCTTGTCGGCGTTGTCGCGGCAGCCCATGCCCTCGGTGGTCTGCCCGAAGGCGCGCAGGATGCGCACGAGCTGCAGGTGGTCGAGGATCGCCTGGCGCACGCCGTCGCGCGTGTGGAAGAGGTAGCTCGACCAGAAGTCGCCGCCGGAGTCGGTGTAGCCGTCGGCGTTGAGGTCGCGCGTGCGGCCCTGCGTCACGGCGTCGAAGAACGGGGCGTAACAGGCGCCGCCGAGGATGCTGCGCGCCGCGAACTTGGTGCCCTCCTCGTCGAAGGTGAGCCCGTGGAAGGGCGCGTTGATGCCCACGGTGGCGATGCCGTGCTTGGCCATGTTGCCGGCGTAGAGCAGCATCTCGACGAAGTTGCCGGTGTAGCCGTGGCCGTAGATGTTGACGTCGAAGGGCTGCTGGTGCGCGTCGGTCACCTTTGGCACGATGATCCAGAACTGCACCGTGTCGGTCGTCACCTCGCCCTCGCCGGTCGCGAAGTTGACGTTGAACGACGCGTTGGGGTCGCTCGACTGCGGCCCGCCCTCGAGCAGGTAGGGCGTCTTGTAGGTCCCGATCACCATGTGGTCGATCGAGTCGTAGAGGTGCAGCAGGAGCTCGAGATCGGGGCCGCCGTCGACGTCGAAGCCCTCGGTGAAGAGGTCGCGGGCCTGGGCCTTGAGGCCGTCCCAGTCGACGACGAACATGTTCTCGGCCTTGGTCGGGCAGTCGCGCTCGATGCCGTCGGGGCTCGTCTGCCAGCCCGGCACGTCCACCGCACCCTGGTCGAGGTTCGGCGTGAGCCCGACGGCGCGCCACATCTCGACGGAGGGCGGGTACTCGGTCGCCCAGCGCTCGAACTCGCCCTGACCGTACAGGCCGTCGCGCAGGCGCTTCATGTCGTCGACCGTGGGCTGGGTCGTGAAGCTCCAGAGGAAGGCCACGTGGTCGAGGCCGGTGCCGGCGAGGTCGCCGAAGTAGCTCGCGAAGCGGCCGTCGTTGAGGATGTCGGTGACGCGCGCGGCGGCCTCGCGCTGGGTCGCGTGGTAGACGAAGTCGAAGGGCGATTTGACCGCGTGGCCCCGGCCGTCGACGAGCCGGTCGGTGAGCACGATCGCGTAGTGCGACATCTCGTCGAGCGGCAGGAGCGGCCGCACGAGCAGCGTGTCCGTCTCGCGCTCGTACCAGGTCAACAGGTGGTCGGCGATGCACCGGTCGCGCGAGCGGCGCATGTCGAGGCACGCCTGCGTGTAGTACGCGTCCCCGCTCTCCGGGTTGTCGCACAGGGCGTCGGGGGGCGGACAGGCCTTCAGGCTGTCGGTGTTCGGCTTGTCGAGCACGCCGTCGAAGTCGCTGTCGACCTCGGGCGAGTAGCTCGTCACCTGGCCACCCTGCGTCTCGTCGATGGTCTCGAAGAGCAGGTTGCGCTCGCTCTGGCGCGTGTCGTTGGCCCAGTAGCGGTCGAGCTTCTTCAGGATGTAGTCGAAGTTGCCCGAGCCGAGGTCGAGCAGCTGCGGCACGCCCGTGTCGAGGTTGACGAGGTAGACGGCGTCGTCCTGGAAGTCGTAGTCGTCCCCCTGGTGGCGGCGCTTGACGTTCTCGAGGTCGAGCGCGGGGCCGGTGTAGGCCGCGTACTCGGGGTCGCTGCGGTCGAGGTCGAAGCCGACCGAGATCGGCGAGAAGGTGCCCCAGCCCTCCATCTGCGAGAAGCGGTGGCGCGCCTGCACCTCGATGTTGGTCGGGGCGATGAGGCTCGCGTTGATGCGCAGCCCCGTGCGGCTGGTCGGGTCGGGCCAGGTCGCGGTGTCGTTGGGCAGCGGGATCGAGGGCAGAGGCCGGGCGGTGAGGTCGAAGCGCACGTGCGCGCCGGGGCCGGCCGGGGTCTTCCGGAGGCCGTCGGGGATCTGGTCGAGGCAGCCCGCCGGAACGGCGAGGGCCGCGAGCACGCCGGCGGCGACGAGCCCGACGCGCAGCGCGCGCGCGCGCCCGCGTGCCGCGGGGCGAGGCCGAGGTCGTGACGCGGGGCCAGCGCCGGGCTGGGTAGCGTCTCGCTCCGAGTCGTGGGCGGGTAGGGGTGCGCTCGAGGACATGCCGATCTCCCTCACCGCGATGTAAGCGGGGCGGCGCTCGGGCCGCAAGGGCCGTGCGCGCCGGGCGCGCTCGCGGTCGCCGCTGACATCCCGGTGCAAACAATTACAGGCGCCTGACAATCGGGCCGTCCGCGCGCGCTACACCCGGCCCCGCGGCCTCCGGGGCCGCCCCGATTGCCATGGTCACGTTGCTCTGCATCGCCTACGCCGCGGTGCTCGTCCTTCTCGGCGCCTACGGTGTCCACCGCTTCGCGCTCGTCGCCGCCTGCTGGCGCCACGGTCGTCGTCTCCTCGGCGTCGCCGCGCACGCGGGACCGGCGCGCGCCGACGACGAGCTGCCGCACGTCACCGTGCAGCTGCCGATCTTCAACGAGTCGACGGTCGCCGCGCGCCTCGTGCGCAGGGTGGCCGCGCTCGACTACCCGCGCGACCGGCTCGAGATCCAGGTGCTCG
>JADLAB010000264.1 GCA_020848455.1 Polyangiaceae bacterium | reverse complement strand
GGCTCGCCGCACCACCCACGCCACGGCGTCGCGCTGACGCGCGCGGCAGCGCCCGCGCCGACCGGCGCGGAGCCGCGCGACGGCACCGGCGTCGCGTGCTACGCCGGCCGCATGTTCGGGCAGACGCGCGATCTTCTCGCAGGCATCCGCACGGTTCGGAACCCGACCTCGGCCGGCCCGTGCGAGCTCCCCATCGTGTACCGCGACGGCAGCGCCATCGGGCTCATGTACCTCGTGGAGCCGGCGCTCGTGGCGGCCTGCCTGCCGGCCGTCGCCGCGCGCGTGTTCGAGCCGCAGCTCGTGCTCGGGCGGGCCGTGGTGCAGTTCGCGCTGCTCGAGTACCGCGACACGTCGATCGGCCGCTACAACGAGGTGGCGCTCGCCGCCCAGGTGAAACGCAAGGGCACCGCCCCGTCGCTCGTGCGCACGGTGCTCGATCTGCGGGGCGTCGAGGCGCAGGGCAACTGCTTTCTGAACCTGCCCGTGACGACCGAGGCCGCGTGCGCCGCCGGGCGCGAGCTCTGGGGCTTTCCCAAGTACGTGGTCGACATCGAGACCTCGTTCGCGCCAGAGCGCGTGCGCGTCGTGCAGCGCGGCGAGTTCGAGCTCGTGGTGGGGCGGCCGGGGCCGCTCGTGACGCCGGGCATCCCCTTCGTGCTCCTCAGCGCCCACGGCGAGCGCGTTCTGCGCACGATCGTCGAGACCGAGCACCGCACGCGCTGGGGCGGCGCCCGCACGGTCGAGCTGCGGCTGCTCGGCCACGGCCCGACGTCGGACAACCTGGAGCGCCTCGGGCTCGCGGTGAAGAAGCCCTTTGCGGTGTGGCGCACCGACGCCCTGCGCAGCGTGCTTCCGGCCGGCAAGGATCTCGGCGCCGCCTGAGCCGAGCTCCTTCGGTCCCGATACCGCCTGCCAAATCGTAGCGATACGCGCCGCGCCTCACTACGCTTGTCGCATGGCCAAAGCCAAGAACGTGCCGCTGCCGCCCCTGCCGCGCGTGCTGGTGCCGCACCCGCACGTGCGCTGCGAGCAGCGCGTGCTCGGCGGCAGCCCCCACGTCGACGGCTCGCGCGTGCCGGTGCGCAGGTTGTGGGCGTGGCACCGGGGTGGCGCCTCGATCGAGACCCTGCTCAAGCGCTACCCCGCGCTCGGACCGGCCCGGCTGCTCGACGCCCTGGCCTTCGCCTACGACAACCGCGAGGTGGTCGAGGCCGACATCGCGCGCGAGGAGGCGGCGCTCGCCGCGCTCGGCAAGCGCCCCGTCGGGCTCCGGCCGATGGCGCAGCAGCTCTTGCCGTTCCCCGACGACGACTTCGACGGCGCCGGGCCCGACGCGGACTGACGCGCCCGCGTGAGCGGGCGGAGCTCAGCGGCCGTGCCGCTCACGCAGCTTCCTGACCGCCTGCTGGTGCTGCTCGAAGGTCTCGCTGAAGGTGTGGCGGTTCTGCCCGGCCGCGACGAAGTAGAAGTAGCGCGTGTCGCGCGGCGCGAGCACGGCCTCGACGGCCTCGTCGCCGGGGCTCGCGATGGGGCCGGGCGGTAGGCCGGCGCGCGTGTAGGTCGAGAAGGTGTTGGCGGGGTCGCGGTTGAGCGCCGGGCTCGCGCGGCCGTTCCACCCCGCGCAGCTCGGCACGGCATCCGGGATGGCGTGGCAGGCGTACATCGCGGTCGGATCGCTCTCGAGCCGCCCCGAGGGGAAGGCGCGCCGGTCGCGCATGCGGTTCAGGAACACGCTCGCGATGATGGGCCGCTCGTCGGCCACCGCCGCCTCCTTCTCGACGATCGACGCGAGCGTCACGATCTCGCGGCGCCCGAAGCCGAGCGTCTCGGCGAGCGTCGCGAGGCCCGCGGCGTTCGTCGCGACGAGCGCCCGCCAGCGCTTGTCGCTCTCCTCGACCATCCGGCGCACGACCTCGGCGGGGTCGCTGTCGAGCGCGAGCCGGTAGGTGGCCGGGAACAGGAAGCCCTCGGCCGTGTCCGCACCGGGCTCGGCACCGAGCTCGAGCCCGAGCGCGTGCAGGAGCTCCGGATCGGCGCTCGCCTTGACGAACGCATCGCGCGCGCAGACGCCGCTCGACTCGAGGCGCGCGGCGACGGCGAAGCGGTGGAAGCCCTCGGGAATGGTGACGGTCACCCGGGGCGCGTCCGGATCGCGGCACAGGAGCTCCGCGAGCAGCTTCGGCGTGGCCTGGCTCGGCAGGAGGTGGGGCCCCGGCTCGAAGCAGGCGGCGGCGCCGACCGTGCGCAGGTAGAGCGACATCGCGGTGGGACTGCCGACGAGGCCGAGGTCGGCGAGCAAGTCGGCCGCCTCGGAAGCGCCGAGACCCGCGGGCCAGCTCACGGCCACCCGATCGCCGACCGCGGGCCCGGGTCGGTTCGCGAAGCAGTGCATGCCGACGACCCCCGTGAACCCGACGAGCAACAGCGCCCCCACGAAACCGAGGACGACCGCGCGGAGTCGCCGGGAGCGGGCCACCTCGCGCTTGCGGGCCCGGCGCTGGTTGCCTGCGCCCGCCCCGCCCTTCGCCGGCTCCTCGGACGCGCTCACCGTGGCTCGACACGCCCCCCGAAAGCGCGGGCTTGCTCAGGCACCCCAAAACGCCGCGCGGCGGCGTCCGCCCGTGCGGAGCCGCCGCGCTGCGCTCGCTGCCATCGCTGGCGCGAGGAGGTCCTCAATCGGTGTAGATGCTCGTCGGAGGAGGAGGAGGCGGCGGCGGCTTGGCCGTCGTCGGAGGAGGCGGCGGCGGCGGCGGCTTGGCCGTCGTCGGAGGGGGAGGAGGAGGCGGCGGCGGCGGCGGCTTGGCCGTCGTTGGCGGAGGAGGAGGAGGAGGCGGCGGCGGCGCGGAAGACGCGACCGGTGCCACGCTCGCGCTCGCCGACGCGCTCGCGCTCGCCGATGCGCTCGCGCTCGCCGACGCACTCGCGCTCGCCGACGCGCTCGCCGACGCGCTCGCCGAGGTCGACGAGGAGGTCTTCGGGGCCTTCGACGACGTGGTCTGCACCACCGTCGACGCCGTCGTGGTCGTGTCGCCGTCCTTGTTGCGGGTCACGAAGAAGTAGACGGCACCACCGAGCAGCAAGAGGCCGACCACCCAGAGCCAGGCCCGTCCCCCGCCCTCGTCCTCGTCCGCATCCTGGGCGGCCGCGGCGCGGGGCTTCTCGGGAGACTTGGCCGCCACGGCAGCCACGGGCTTGCGCTCCGCCGGCTTCGTGGGTGCCGCAGCCTTGGGCTTCGGCTTCTCCTCTTCTTCGTCCTCGTCCTTGCGCGCCGCGGGCTTGGCGGCGGGCTTCGGCGACGGAGGCGGCTCGTCCTCGGGCTCCTTCTTGGCGGCCTTCGGCGGCTCGGGCTCCTCGGGCTCTTCCTTCTTGGCAGCCGGGGCCTCGGGCTCCTCTTTCTTGGGCTCGGCCTTCGGCTCGGCGTCGATGGGCGAGGGCTTGGCGATGGTCTTGGCGTCGTCTCCCCAGCCACCGTCGGCGTCGTCGCCGGAGCCCTTGGCGTCGTCGAAGGAGCTGCCAGCACCGGCGAGGGCCGCTTCGAGCAGCTCGGCGGCCTGCTTCATGACCGTCCGCTCCTCGGGGGGCGGCATGTCCTTCTCGGGCTCGGTCTTCGGGAAGAAGCCCTCGGCAGCCTCTTCGGGCTCGCCGGCCTTCTCCTCGTCACCCTTGCCGCCGTCGCCGCCGAGTCCGAGCATGGTGCTCTTCATGCCGGCGGCCTTCTTCTCCTTGCCGCCCTCGAAGCCACGCTCGTACTTCGACTGGCGCTCGCCCTGGCTGTCGACCAGTCGCTGGATGAGGGCGCGGCTCTTCTCGTCGAGCTTGATGAACTTCACCCCCATGCCCGCGGGCGACTCCTCGTCCTCGGGCTCGTCGCGCTTCCACACCACGCGCCCGACGCCCGAGAGCACGGCCTGCTCGTCGGCGAGGCGGATCTCGAACTTGAGCAGCGTCCCGGGCGGGAACGGCGACGTCGTCTTGATGAAGATGCCACCCCTGCTGACGTTGTCGGAGTGGTGCTCGACGAAGTCGTCGACGGTCGCGCTCTTGTAGCGCACCGTCATGCTCAGCACCTTGGCGCGCGGATAGTTCCTCTTGTCCTCAGACATATCGACGCTTTCTTCGACGGGCCGCGCGTGCTCAACCGCGCTCTCCCAGCGACTCGTAATCTCGGGATCGGGGCGCATGTTACTCTGAAGTCAGCGCCAAACCCAAATGGCTTTCTTCTCGGTCGGTCCGGCCCTGCCCGACCGGGGTGCAGCCCGCCTCTTCGACCGTGTTGTCGGGCACTTGGGCCAAGCTGCCGGGCGCGACTTGCACCCTGGCCAGGGGTTTGGCATCCATGGAGGCCCCCATGTCGCCCCGACACCCGAGCTGCCGCGCCGGTGCGCCGCCGTCCCGTACGCGTCGGGGGGCGTGGGCGCTCGGGGCCCTCGCCGCGGTGGCGACCGGGTGCTCGCGCCAGCCGGTCAGCGTCGGCGGCGACGAGACCCCGCAGCGGGTGAGCGACCCGACGACCGAGACGGGGTCGATGCCGACCGCGCCCGAGGCGCCCGGAGGCACGGGGCAGCTCGAGAGCCCGCCGCCGCCCGGCGAGGGCGAGCGCGCTCTGCTCGGGATCCGCGGGTTCGCCGTCACCGTCTACGCGAAGCCGAGCACGGGCGCGCGCAAGCTCGGCTACCTCCGCGTCGGCGCGCTCGTGGCGCGTCATGGCGAGCCGATCAAGAACCGGGACTGCCGCGAGGGCTGGTACGAGATCGAGCCCGAGGGCTACGTGTGCACGGGGGCCGACGCGACGACGGATCTCGACGATCCGCTCCTGCGCGCCGCGACCCTGCGCCCCAACCTGTCGACGGCCCTGCCATACCGCTACGGTTTCGTGCGGGCCGTGCTGCCGCTCTACCTGGTCGTCCCGACCGCGGCGCAGCAGCGCAAGTTCGAGATGAAGCTCGACGAGCACCTGGCGTGGTTCGCCGAGCACAAGGACGAGGTGCAGAAGGCGAGCCTCGGTTCGCACGACGTGGCGATCGACGAGCGCGGCCGGGCGATCGGCGGCAAGGGCCTCGGCGAGATGGGCACCGCCCGCAACTCCACCGAGCTCAGCCTCGGCGAGCTCTTCGGCGGCGAGGGCGACGACGATCCGCCCCCGTTCTGGCTGCGCGACGGCCGCCGCCTCATCCCCAACATCAGCGGCTTCGCGGTGCCCGAGTTCGCCGCCTTCGCCGACCGCGCGCGCCGCCACACCGGCCTCGCCTTCGTCGGGTCCTTCGCCACGGGCGAGGCGAGCCTCGAGCGGCGCTTCGGCATCACGACCGATCTACGGCTGGCGCCGACGTCGAAGGTGAAGCCGGACTCGGGCTCACCCTTCCACGGCGTCGAGCTCGGCGGCGAGTGGAAGCTGCCGCTCGCGTTCGTGCGCAAGAGCGGCGCCAAGCTCTACGACCTCGGCAAGGACTCGGCCGAGCCGGCGGGCGACGCGGAGCGGCACGCGCCCTACGCCCTCACCGGCAAGGTGCGCACGGTGGCCGGCGAGAAGTACTTCGAGCTCGGCGCGGGGCACTGGCTCGCGCGCCCCGACGCGAGCCTCGCCGTCGCGCCCGCGAAGTGGCCGCGCGCCGCCAAGCAGGGCGCCAAGTGGATCGAGGTCGGCCTCGCCGACCAGGTGATGGTGCTGTGGGAGGGCGACAAGCCGGTCTTCGCGACCCTCGTCTCGACGGGGCGCCCGGCGATCGGCGACCCGAAGACGACGACCGCGACGCCGCGCGGCACCTTCCGCATCCGCAACAAGCACGTCAGCGCGACGATGGACTCCGACGAGGGTCGCGCCCGCAAGGACAACACCGACAAGGCGCTCAAGCCGGGCGATCCGGGCTACGTCCCGACCAAGGGCGACGGGCTCTACGGCGTGAGCCTGCGCCGCGGGCACGGGCTCTTCCAGCTGCGCGACGTGCCGTACATCCAGTACTTCGCCGACGGCTACGCCATTCACGGGGCCTACTGGCACGACGTCTTCGGCATCGCCCGCAGCCACGGCTGCATCAACCTGTCGCCGGTCGACGCGCACCGCGTGTTCATGTGGACCGAGCCGTCCGTGCCCGAGGGCTGGCACGGCGTGAACGTCGAGGACGGGACGACCGTCATCATCCATCAGTAGCGCGCCGCGAGGCGCGCGCGTCAGGAGCACGCCGCGAGGCGCGCGCGCACGAGCCCGAGCACCGGCACGTCGGCAGCCGGGAAATCGGCCTCGACGAGCTCGTCGGCCGCGGCCCAGCGCCGCGCCGCGACGTCGAGCGCCTGCGGCTCGGGCGAGCCCGGCGCGCGCTCGGCCGCGAAGAAGAGCAGGAGCACGCTCTTGCCGGGATAGCGGTGGAAGGTGACGTCGACGACGGCCCCGACGCGCGCCTCGATGCCGAGCTCCTCCCGCAGCTCGCGCCCGAGGGCGTCGCGCGGGTCCTCGCCGTCCTCGACCTTGCCGCCCGGGAACTCCCATGCTCCGGCCAGGTGCGTGCCCGGCTTGCGCTGGGTGACGAGCACGCGCCCGCGCTCGCAGATCACGGCGGCGGCGACGACGACGCTCCGCGCGCTCGGGCTCGGGCTCGGCGACGACATGCGCCGGGGGATACCACGAAGGAAGGGGCGAGGGGTCGCCCCTTCGGGCCTCCGCCCGGCGCGCGCTCGCGCGCGGTTCGGGGGCGGGTTCGGTAACCAACCCGGGGTAGACCGAAACGAATGCGGTACTTGGTTACGTCCTGCACGGCCGAGCGGCAGCTCGCGCGCGTCGCCTCGACGCGCAAACGCACACTTGGCGGCGCGACATGCGCGCTCGCGCGCGGTTCGGGGGCGGGGGCGGTAACCAACCCGGGGTAGACCGAAACGAATGCGGTACTTGGTTACGTCCTGCACGGCCGAGCGGCAGCTCGCGCGCGTCGCCTCGACGCGCAAACGC
>JADLAB010000263.1 GCA_020848455.1 Polyangiaceae bacterium | reverse complement strand
GGCGCATCCGCGCGCTCGCCGTGGCGGGCCTGGCCGAGCACGAGCGCCTGCGCACCCTGGTCGCCGGCGTGTGCGACCTCTTCCTCGACCCCATCCGCGCCTTCATGAGCGAGCGCGACCGGCGCGGTTCGCCCGAGGGCTCGGGCTCCGGCAGCTCCGGGGCGGCGGGCACTTCGGGTCCGCCGCCCGCCGCTCCGACGGCCGCAGGTGGCGTCGCCGCGACGGGCGCGGCCGGCGCGCCGCGCGAGGCACCGGCCGTCGATCTGCGCATCCGCGCCGCCCGCGCGGCCGTGCCCGGCGAGCCCGAGGCGGCGCTCGGCCCCGGGGACCTCGCCTTCTGCGTGCGCCTGCTACCGCTCGTGTCCCGCACCTTCGCGCTGTCCATCGAGGCCCTGCCCCCGGAGCTACGCGATGCGGTGCGCGTGAGCTACCTGCTCTGCCGCGTCGTCGACAGCGTGGACGACGAGGCCGCGCTCGCTGCGGCGGAGCGCGCGGCCCTGTTCGCGACCTTCGACGCCGCGCTGTGCGACGATCGGGCCGACTACCGACCCTTCGAGCAGGCATGCGGGCGGCTCGGCCTCGGCGGCGCGCGACCGGAGCGCGAGCTGTGCCAGCAGGCGGGCGCGGTGTTCCGCGCCTTCCGCGCGCTGCCCGCGGCCCAGCGCGACGTCATCCGCCCGAGCGTGCTCGAGATGAGCCGGGGCATGCGCGAGTACACGGCGCGCGCCGACGCACGGCCCGGAGGCAAGCTCCGCCTGCGCGACCTCGGCGACCTCGAGCGCTACTGCTACTTCGTCGCCGGCACCGTGGGCGAGCTGCTCACGGCGCTCTTCGAGCAGACCTTGCCCGGGCTCGACGACGCACGGCGCCGCGCCGTGCGCGAGCGTGCCGTCCCCTTCGGCCTCGGTCTGCAGCTCGTCAACATCGTGAAGGACGTGGCGGCGGACTTCGAGCGCGGCGACTGCTACCTGCCGGAGGAGCTGGCCGCGGCCCACGGTCTCGACCTCGAGCGCGTGCTCGAGCCCGGCGAGCGCGACCGGGCGCTCGCGGTGTTGCGCCTCCTGTGCGCCCGCGCCCGCGCCCACCTCGAGGCGGCCGCCGAGTACGCCGTGCTGTGGCCGGCGTCGGACGCCCGCGCGGTGCGCATGTTCTGCGCCGTACCGCTCGGGCTCGCGCTCGCGACCCTGCACGAGGTGGAGCAGGGGGAGGACAGCCTGCGTCGCGGCCGCGAGCCGAAGCTCAGCCGCGCGCGCGTGGTCGAGCTGTTCGCCGCCGCGGACCGCGCGGTCGCGAGCGACGCCGAGCTCGAGCGCTTCTTCCGCGCGGCCGACCGGCCCGGCGCGGCGAGTGTCGTCGCGACGGCGTTGCGCGCGGACGCCCCGTCCCCGAGCGCCGCCGACCCAGGCGAGCGCGACGCGGGCGTCGCGCGCCCGCGGCTGCGCGCCCTGCGCCCACCCACACCCCCCGCGACGCCGCGGCCGCGCCCCCCGAACGCCACCACCGTCCCCGAGCGCCTCGTCGCGTCCACCGAGCGACCCGCGTCCGGGAGGAGCTTCACCATGGATGCACCCCGCAACGAGACGCCGGCACGCGCCGTCGTCGAACGCGCCTTCTCGGGCCGGGTCCTCGTGACCGGTGCGGCAGGCCACCTCGGAGCCAACCTCGTCCACCGATTGCTCGCCGACGGGCGGCAGGTGCGGGTGCTGCTCCGGAAGGGCAGTCACAACGCCGCGATGGACGGCCTCGACGTCGAGCGCGTCTACGGCGATCTGCGCGAGTCCGACAAGATGCTCGCCGCGGTGCGCGGCTGCGAGACCGTGTTCCACGCCGCCGCGAAGGTCTCGACCACCAACGCCAGCGAGCGCGAGAACCGCGACATCTGGAGCTCCAACGTGCTCGGCACCCAGAGGCTCCTGCGCGCGGCCCTCACCGCGGGTGTGTCGCGCGTCGTCGTGACCGGGAGCCTCAGCGCCGTGGGGCGCGACCCCGAGGACCCGAGCCGCCCCGCCGACGAGACCCTCCCGCACAATCCCTTCGAGGAGCACCTGCCCTACGGCCGCACCAAGGTGCTGGTCGAGCACGAGTGCCTGAAGGCGATGGCCGACGGCCTCGACGTCGTCGTGGCGACGAGCTGCGCCATCCTCGGGCCGCACGATCACAAGCCCTCGCGTATTGGACGCACCCTGCTCGACTACACGCACGGCAAGCTCCACGCCTACCTCCCGGGTGGCTTCGAGTTCGTGGCGGCGCGCGACATCGTCGAGGGTCACATGCTCGCCATGCGGCGCGGGCGGACCGGCCAGAAGTACACCTTCTCGACCGAGTTCTGCACGGTGGACCAGCTCATGGACCTCTTCGAGGAGGTGAGCGGTCGCCCGCGCCCGCGCCTGCGCCTGCCGGCACCGCTCATGGCGGGCATCGCCGAGGTCTCGAGCTTCGTGCTCGACCACTTCTTCCCGAGCGTGCCGCAGCGCCTGACGCCGAGCGCCGTGCGCCTCTTGCGCTCCGAGCGACGCGCCGACACCACCAAGGCCCGCCGCGAGCTCGGCTTCCAGCCGAGCTCGGTGCGCGAGGCGGTGCACGAAGCCTACGCCGACTTCGCGCGGCGTGGCCTCGTGCCGGCGAATCCGCGCATGGTGGCGCGCCCGGCGGTAACCGTGCCTGCCGCCGCCGGGGCGCGCGCCGAACGCCCGGCCGGCAAGCGCGCCGGCGCCGCCGCGTGAGCCCGGGAGAACCACGCGTGTCGACCCCCGAGAAAGCTGCGATGCCGACCCCACCGACCTTCGCCCAGGCCCGCAACCGCCGCCAGAAGGTGCGCGCCGCCGGCCTCGACCCCAACCACTGGTACGCGGTCGAGCACGACCACGCCGTGAAGAAGGGGCAGGTCGTCGAGGTCGTGTTCTGGGGGCGCTCGGTCGCGCTGTTCCGCGCCGCGGACGGCACGCTGCACGCGCTCGAGGACCGCTGTGCCCACCGCCAGATGAAGCTCTCGCTCGGCATCGTGGTCGACCAGTCGCTCGTGTGCCAGTACCACGGCTGGGCGTACGACGGCTCCGGGCGGCTGGCGCACATCCCGCACGAGCTCTTCGGCAAGAAGTTCCCGCAGTGCAAGCTGCGCGAGTACCCCGTGCGCGTGCGCTACGGTCTCGTGTGGATCTTCTTCGGCGACCCCGCGCGCGCCGCCGCGGTGCCGATGCCCGAGATCCCGGAGCTCGAGGGCCCGGACCGCTGGGCCTGCGTCCCGGTGGACTTCACGGTGCGCGCCCACCACTCGATGATCATCGACAACGTCAGCGACTTCACCCACGCGTACCTGCACCGCAGGTACAAGCCCTTCGGCGACGCGAAGCTGACCAGGCTAGAGGCCGTGGGGGACCGTGTGACCTTGTCCTATGACACCGTCATCGGCGGTGGGGGTCTCACGCGCCACTTCGTCGACCGGAAGCGCATCGACACGAGCGCGATCGAGCTCTGCTACGAGTACCCGTACCAGTGGTCGAGCACCGACGACCAGATCAAGCACTGGTGCCTCGTGCTGCCCATCGACGAGCGCACGACGCGCGCCTTCTTCCTGTTCTACTTCAAGTCCTTCCGCGTGCCCTTCACGCCGCTGCGCTTCCCGCGCGCGCTCATGACCCCGCTGCTGCACGTCGCCAACCGCGTCCACATCGTGCCGCTCCTGTCCGAGGATCGCTGGGCGTGCGAGGCCGAGCAGGCGGGCTACGAGCGGCACTTCGAGCAGCCCGTCTTCGAGCTCAATCCCGCCGTGAACGCCTTCCAGGCGCTCACCGTGCGAAAATGGGAGGAGCACCTCGCGCGGGAGGCCGAGACGCGCGGTCGCCGCGACGTCGTTGCGCTCGCGCACAAGCCGAGCGGCGTCGCCGGCGCTGCCGACGTCTGAGCCGCACCGCCCGACCCGCCCCCGAGAGCCCCGCCGAGCCCACCATGCCTGCACCCGACCTTCGTGCCAACGTCGCCATCATCGGTGCCGGACCGAGCGGTACGGCCGCCGCCGCACGCCTCGCGCAGCTGGGCGTCGGCGACGTGCTGCTCTGCGACAAGGCCGACTTCCCGCGCGACAAGACCTGCGGCAGTGGCATCTCGCCCAAGGGCATCCAGGTGCTGCGCGAGCTCGGGGTGTGGGCGAGCGTCGAGCCGCACAGCTACCCCATCCGCGGCATCCGGCTCGTCACACCGGGAGACCGCGAGAGCTGGCAGTCGGCCGGCGCGAAGGCGGCCGCGGTCGTGTGCCAGCGGCGCGTGCTCGATCACGAGCTGCTCAAGGCGGCGCTGCGCGGCGGGGTGCGCTTCGAGCCCGGTGTCACCGCGACCGAGCTCAGCGTCGAGGGCGGCCGCACCGTGGGCTTCCGCGCGCGCGACGGCCGGCGCTTCCTGGCCCGGTACACGCTCGTGGCCGGCGGCACGCACTGCCGGCTCGGCGCCGCTGCCCGGCCACGGCGCATGATCCAGGCGATCATGGGCTGGTTCGAGGGCGTGCCGTTCCGGCCGCACCACGTCGAGATGGTGTTCGACCGGCGCCTCGCCCCCTACTACGGCTGGCTCTTCCCCGAAGGGCCCGAGCGCGTCAACATCGGGATCACCTACGAGGATCCGACGCTGGCGCGCAACGCCCGCGCCCTGTTGCGCGAGTTCCTCGACAAGCACTACCGCGAGCGGCTCGCCGGCGCGCGCCAGCTCGGTCCGTTCAAGGGACATCCCATCGCCTTCTCCTATCAGGTGGGCAAGCTGTGCGCCCCGGGGCACATGGTGCTCGGCGAGGCAGGTCTCATGACCCATCCGGCGACCGCGGAGGGCATCTACCAGGGCATGCGCTCCGGCGTGCTGGCCGCCGAGGCGCTCGCCGAGCTCGAGGCGGGGCGCGCGACCGAGGCGCAGGCCTTCGCGCGCTACGAGCGCACGTGCCGCCGGGCCTTCCAGCTCTCCTTTCTCGGCGGCGGCCTGTTCCGCCGGCTCGTCAAGACGCCGCTGCTCGACTGGCTGGTGCGGGCCAGCGCCCAGCCCGCGGTGCAGTCGGCGACCGCCAAGATCATGGCCGCGATGTGAGCGCGCCGCTCACCCTCGACCCCCAACGGAAGCACGACATGAGCACGCGCCGGAGCCACCACGACGTCGCCATCATCGGGGCCGGACCCGTCGGTTGCGCCACGGCGCTCGCCTTCGCGGCCAAGGGCGCCAGCGTCCTCATCCTCGAGCAGAACCCGCGCGCCAGCGAGCGACTCGCGGGCGAGTGGCTGCACCCGCCCGCGGTCGCGGCGCTCGCCACGCTCGGCCTGTCGCTCGAGCCGGGCGACGCCTACGCGACCGGGCGGGGCTTCGCGGTCTTCCCCGACGACGGCTCACGCCCGGTCGTGCTGCCCTACCGCGTGGGCAGCTACGGCGTCGCGCTCGAGCACAAGGAGCTCGTGGAGCTCATGCGCCAGCGCGTGGCCGCGAGTCCGCGCGTCGACTACGTGGTGCACGCCCGCGCCACGAAGATCGAGGGGCAGCGGCTCGGCTACCAGCGGCGCCACGGCGCCGAGCAGGAGGTCACGGCGAAGCTCGTCGTGGGCGCCGCGGGGCGCGCCTCGCTCGTGCACAAAGCGCTGGGGCTCGAGGCCAAGAGCACCACCTACTCGCGCATGGCGGGCCTGTTGCTCGAGGACGTGGACATGCCCTTCGAGGGCTACGGACACGTGTTCCTCGGCGGCCCAGGTCCGGTGCTCGCGTACCGCATCGACGCGCGGCGCGTCCGCATGTGCCTCGACGTCCCGCTGTCGATGCGCTTCGGGCGGAGCCGCGAGGCGGGCCTGTGGGACGCGTATGCGCCGGTGCTGCCGCCCGAGACCCACGCCGCCTTCCGGCGCGCGCTCGCCGAGGGCGCGGTGACGTGGGCCGCCAACCAGATCCGCCCGCGCGTCGACTTCGGGCGCGAGGGACTCGTGCTCGTGGGTGACGCGGTCGGGCATTTCCACCCGCTGACGGCGCTCGGCATGACGCTCGGCTTCGGCGACGCTCTCGCCCTGGCCGGCGCGCCGAGCCTGCGCGCGTTCCGCCGCGCGCGCGTGCGCGCGACGCGCGTGCCCGAGATGCTCGCCGTCGCGCTCTACGAGGTGTTCGCGGACACCTCGGACGAGGTGATCGCGATGCGGCGTGCCGTCTACGACCTCTGGCGGCGCGAGCCCGGAGAACGCCTCCGCACGATGGGCTATCTCGCCGGCGAGGACCGGAGCCCGCTCCGCTTCGGCAGCTCCTTTCTCAAGGCTCTGCTGCTCGCGGGCGGGGCGCTGCTGCGCGACGGCGTCGGCGCCGGACAGTACCGCCACGTGCTGTCGGTGACGGGCGAGCTCGGCTCGCGCATCCGCTGGCTGCTCGGCGGGACCTTGCACCTGACGCCTGCCGAGCCCACCCGGGATCTGCCGCGCACGGCCGAGGAGCGCTACGGCGCGGCGCTGCGCGCCTCGAGCGCGCGCGCCGAGGTGGTGGAGCACCCGTCCGCCCTGGGACGCGCGGCGCGCCGGGGCGACGGGCGTCCGGAGCCCGAGAGCGCGCTCGCGCTGGGCGTGCGCGCGCTCGAGGAGGCGCAGGCGGAGGACGGTTCCTGGGAGGGCGAGGTCGCGTGGAACCCGATGCTCGCCGCCGAGTACGTGATCACCTGCCGCGCCACGGGCACGGCCATCGACCCGGTGCGGCGCGGGCGCCTGCTGCTGCACTTCGCGCGCACGCGCCTGCCCGACGGCACCTGGGGCATGCACGAGCTCGGCGAGCCGTACCTCTTCATGACCACGCTCGTGTACGTCGCGGCGCGCATGCTCGGCGCGGCGCCGCACGACCCCCTGCTCGCGCCCGCGCTCTCGTTCATCCACCGCGAGGGCGTCGAGAACATCCCGAGCTGGGGCAAGTTCTGGCTCGCGATCGCCAACCTCTACGGCTGGGAGGGCTGCCATCCCGTGGCGCCCGAGGCGTGGCGCCTGCCGCGCTGGCTGCCGGTCCACCCGTCGCGCTTCTACTGTCACACGCGCCACATCTACCTCGGCATGGCGACCCTCTACGGCGAGCGCTTCCGGATGCCGGAGGACGACCTCGTGCGCGCGCTGCGCCGCGAGCTCTACCCGCAGGGCTTCGAGCACGTCGACTTCCGCGCGGCGCGCGGCGCGCTCCGCAGCGCCGAGATCCACACGCCGCCGAGCGCCCCGCTGCGCCTCGTGTACCGCGCCCTCGGAGCGCTCGAGCGCTTCCGCGGGCCGGCGAGCCGGGCGCCCCTGCTCGCCGAGCTCCGCGAGCACATGCGCTGGGAGCTCCGCGCCTCGTCGCACACCGCGCTCTCGCCCGTGAGCGGGCTGCTCGCGATCCTGTCCTTGTGGATCCACGACCCCGACGATCCCGACGTCGCCGAGGCCCTGGCCCGCCTCGACGGGTGGATCTGGGAGGACGACACGGACGGGGCGCGGGTCGCGGGCGCCCGCAGCGCCACCTGGGACACCGCCCTGGCGGTGCAGTCGCTGGCGGCGGTCGCTCGCCACGTGGACGTCACCGCGAGCGTCACGCGCGCCGTCGGGTTCCTCGAGACCCAGCAGATCCGACAGCACGCCGACGGCGCGGCGGAGCACTTCCGTCTCGACCCCTTCGGCGGCTACTGCTTCGCCGGCGTGTGGCACGGCTGGCCCGTGAGCGACTGCACGGCCGAGGCCATGCTCGCTCGGCTCGAGCTGCCTGCGACCACGCCGGAGCTCGAGCCGGCGCGCGCCGCGGATCTCCACGCTGCGGCGCGCTTCGTCCTCGCGTGCCAGAACGCCGACGGTTCCTTCGGCAGCTACGAGCGCAAGCGCTTCGACGGGTCGCTCGAGTGGCTCAACCCGGCCGAGATGTTCGGCGACTCCATGCTCGAGGGCAGCTACGGCGAGTGCACCGCTTCGTGCGTCTCGGCGCTCGCCGCCCATCGGCGCCACTACCCCGACGTGCTGCGCCCCGAGGTGGACCGTGCGCTCGCGCGCGCCGTGCGGCGCCTGCGCCTGCAGCAGCTGCCCGACGGCAGCTGGCCGGCGGCCTGGGGCGTCTTCTTCATCTACGGCACGCTGTTCGGCGTGCGCGGTCTGCTCGGGGCCGGCGCGGCTCCGCAGGACCCCGCCATCCGCAAGGCCTGCGCATGGCTCAAGGCGCGGCAGCGCGCCGACGGGGGCTGGGGCGAGCACCACGACAGCTGCGTCGCCGGACGCTTCGCCGAGCTCGAGCACAGCCAGGTCATCCAGACGGCGTGGGCTCTCTGCGCGCTGCTCGAGGCACAGGACCCCGACTTCGAGGCCCTCGAGCGCGGCGCGCGCTTCCTCGCGGCGCGCCAGCAACCCGACGGGCGCTGGCCGCAGGAGGAGCCGGCGGGCGTGTTCTTCCACACCGCCCTCTTGCACTACGAGCTCTACCGCGCGTACTTCCCGCTGTGGGCGCTCGGGCTCTTCGCGAGCCGGCGCGCGCACCGCAACGAGCTCTGCGAGCTCGGGGCCGGCGCGACGCCCGCGGTCGGGTGAGGCTCGGCGCGGGTCGGCGCTCGGCGCGGCGCCCGCTCAGCGGCAGGCCGAGCGCAGGGCGCTCATGTTCTGCGCGCACGCGTCGCCCACGGCCTTGCGTGCCTCGGGCGGCGCGTGGGCGAGCGTCTCCTTCAGCGACACGAGCGCCTCGGCCATGGCCGTCATCGCCGTCGACGGCATGTTCTTGCAGCGGCGCATGAGCTCGAGCAGCGCGTCGCACGGCGGGCTGCCCGTGCGGATGGCGCACCTCGGATCCGCGGGGTCGCAGGGCAGCTTGCCTCGCGCGGGCGCCGCCGGCCCGCGTGGCTGGCCCGCGGCGGAGGCCTGCGCGGCCGCGGGCGCGTCGCGGGCGACCTCGGCCCCCACCCACTCCGTCTCGGCTGCGAGCTCGTCGACCGCGGGCGGCGCCGAGGCCGTGCTCGTCGCCACCGCGGGGACCTCCACGACGACGATGGAGGGCGTCGGCTGCGTGGCTCCGGCGAGTGCGCTCGCGGCCACGACGGCACGGGGCGGCTCCTTCGCCGGCGCGTCGGAGCTCGCTCCGCCGCAGGCGAGCACACCGACGAGCCCGAGCGGTGCGAGACGCGATGCGCGGCGCGGTCGGGCGAGCATGCGCCAAGCGTCGCCCGAGCGGGGCACGCTCTGCAAGTGGGCGCTCGGCCGCCCCGCCTGCCCCGGATCCGCGGGGCACGCACGAGAGGCTGGCGACGGGCGGGGTCGGCGTGCTCGACTGCTGCCCATGAAGGGCTACGGCGTGGTGGTGCGCTTCGCGATGCACTGGGGGGAGATGGACGCGCTCGGGCACGCCAACAACGCGCGCTACTTCACCTGGTTCGAGAGCGCGCGCATCGCCTACTTCGAGCGCGTGGCCCTCGCGAGCCGCGCGCCGAGCCCCCTCGGGCCCATCCTGGCGTCGGCGAGCTGCGACTTCCTGCGCCCGGTCGTGTTCCCCTGCGAGCTCGTCGTCGGCGCGAGGGTGAGCGCGATGCGCACCACGAGCTTCACCATGCGGTATGCGGTGGCGAGCGCCGCCGAGCCGGACGTGTGCTGTGCGCGCGGCAGCGGGGTCGTCGTGCTCTACGACTACCGCGCGCGCACCAAGGTCCCCATCCCCGACGACCTGCGCGCGCGCATCGAGGCGGTCGAGCACCCGCGCCGGAGCGGCGCCTCGCCGCGGCGCAGGTGAGCCGGACACGGGCAGGCGGCGCGGCAGTGCAGGCGCGCGTGCGAAGGCCATCGTCGCCGCGACGATGCCATCGAAAGTCTTGATTTTCCTGCATCTTCTCGCGGCGTTGCGCGCGGCGGCCTGACGGCGGGTGCCCGGTCCGCGCAGACCTTGCGCGCAGAGCGCGCACTCTGCGGAGACGGCGCGCGCGGGCGCGGATTTCGGGTGGAAAAGGGGCCGCGCGGTCGCTGGCACGCCACGTGCTTGAGGCGGTGCTCGAACGCTGCGCGCGGCGCTGTCGGCAGGGCTCCGGAGCTTCCGGCCCCATGCTGCTCGCTGCACCCTGGAGGTCGTTTTCGATGTCCCTTGCCTCACTTGACGCTGGAAGGTGCGGCAGCTCCATCCCCACCGAGGTCGCGTTCGCCGCCTCGGCGAGTGGGACACCCACGGACGCGCGGCCGGGGAGGGGCGCGGGCGCGCAGGGCCGCTCGGAGCCCCGCCCGCCCGATTCCGGCGTGCGTGCCCGCCTCGGCGGGCTCGACGCCCCGCGCGGGCTCGGGACGCGACCGCGCCCGGATCTGCTCGACGCCGACCGCGAGCGCATGCTCGTCGCTGCCGGCACCGAGCGCGCGCTCGACGAGCTCATTCGCTGGCACATGCCGCTCGTGCGCTCCACCGCCGCGCGCTACGCCTCGCGCGGCATCGGCTTCGACGACCTGCTGAGCGAGGGTCGCCTCGGCCTCGTCGAGGCCGCGCGGCGCTTCGACTCTGCGCGCGGCGTGCGCTTCGGCACCTACGCGGCCTTCTGGGTGCGCGCCTTCGTGCGCCGCTACGCCCGCGCCAACCAGCACATCGTCCAGACCCCCTCCACGCGCCTGGCCCGCAAGCTCCAGTCGGCGCTGCCGCGTGCCCGCCGGGCGCTCGAGCAGCAGCGCGGCCGCGAGGTGAGCGCGGACGAGCTCGCCAACGCGCTCGGCGTCACGCCCGAGGAGGTCGCCATGGTCGACGCGCCCGCCGACCTCTCGCTCAGCACGGCGGACGTGACCGGGATCTTCGCGGACGCGCAGCTCTCGCCCGAGGACGCCGCCGCCTCGACCGAGGAGCGCATCCACGTGCACGCCCTCATCGCCTGCGCGCTCGAGGCGCTCACGAGTCGCGAGCGCGACATCCTGCACCGGCGCTTCCTCGCCGACGAGCGGCCGACGCTCGCCGGGCTCGGGCAGCTCTACGGCCTGTCGCGGGAGCGCGTGCGCCAGGTCGAGCGCCGCGCGTGCGACAAGCTCCGGACCGCGCTCGAGCCGGCGCTCGAGCTCGGCGCCGCCTGAGCGCGGCACCCGGTCGGACGCGTCCGCGCGCGCCGCATCGAGCCGCCAGCGCAAGTCTTGCGGCGATTCCGCACCATCTGCGCTGGCCGCCGTGGCTGCGTTCACGCGCAGCGGGCGTGGTCCGCCGGGCCGGTGGAGCTCGCTCGCATGGGTCCGCGGTCTCATGGTCCCTCGAGGTCGTCGCCGCCTCGTCACGCCGTGATCGCAGCAGCGAAGTCGGTGCCCGTCACGAGGCCGCTCACCCCCTGGTCGTCCATCGCGAGAACCCGCTGGGCGCCCACGGCGAGCGCGTGCGCCGCCGCGCGGTGGGCGCTCATCGTCTCGGGCACGGTGAGGACGCGGGTGTGCATCCAGTCCTCCACCGGTGACTCGCTCGGCGAGTCCCGGAACAGGAGCGCCTCGTACTGGGTGAACCAGCCGAGCGCGAAGCCGTCCTCCATCACGGGCAGCGCCCGCCTGTGCGTGCTCGCGAGGCGCTCGACGGCGACGCGCACCGCGTCGCCGGGATTCACGCTGACGATGGCGCGGGACATGAACGAGGCGAGCGGCGTGCGCACGCGGTGGCGCACGGCCGCCTCCATGATCTCGCGGCCGCTCACCACCCCTCGCAGCCGGCCCCCCTCGCTCACGAAGACCCTGTGAATGCCGCGATCGACCAGCACGCTCGCCGCGCGCGCGAGGCAATCGGCGGCGTCGAGCACCACGACGTCGCGGTGCATCAGCTCGGCGACGTTCGCTTGCGGCAGCTCGAGCGCGCGCGGCCCGTGGTCGCGGCGGCGGCGCGCGCCGATGAGGTCGGTGCGCGACAGCACGCCGCACGGCTGCCCGGCCGGGTCCACGACGCACAGCGCCGAGATGGCGAGCCGCTCGAGCGCCTCGTGCGCTTCGCGCAGCGTGGCGCCCTGCGGCACCGTGTGCACGGGCTCGCTCATGTACGAGCCGAGCGGCGCGTCGAGCAGGCTCATAGGGCAGACATAGGTCGTCACGTGGCCGGCGCAACCCAGCGCCGCGACGAGTCCGAGCGCGCCGCGTCGAGGAGGGGATCGGGTGCCTACGCACCTTCTGCGGTGACGGCGAAACGGGTGCGCGCCGCCTGCCTTTCCCCTGCCGCTCGGCGGGTTGCATGCGCTGGAAACCGGGGTCTTTGCCGGCGCGCGCAAATGCCCGATTTTCTGGCACGCGCGATGCGTGTGAGGGGGTACTGGACCACTCCCTGCCGCAGGGCTCGGGACCGCGCCGGTCGCGCGACCGGCGGGCGCCGAGGCAAGCCTTCGTGACGTGTCGTGCGCAGCCGCGGTCGGGGAGGTAGGCTCGCAGAAGGGTGCTCGGTCGCGCCCGACGCACCTCGCTTCGAGCCCGGATGGGCCCCTGGGGTGCGTGCGATCACCGACCAGAAATCGAGGACCCGATGGAACGCCTTCTCCTGCCGTACGACGGCTCGCCCACGGCAGCCGCCATCGTGCCGCGCATCCGCGGCTGGCTCGCCAAGTGCCACCTCGAAGTGGTCGTCTTGCGCATCGTCGATCTGCAGTCGGCCGGCGCCGCCGCCTATCCCATCGAGGGCGTGGCCGCTGCCGGCATCCTGGCAGAGCTGGAGAAGGAGGCGCAGCGCTCGGCCGACGGCCTCGTGGCCGATCTGCGCGGCGCGGGGCTCACGGCTCGGGCCGAGGTGGCCGTCGGCCGGCCGGTGTCGGAGATCCTGGACGCCGCCGAGCGTCTCGAGCCGGCGTTCATCGCCTTGAGCACGCACGGCCGCACGGGCCTGGCGCGCTGGGCCTTCGGCAGCGTGACCGAGAAGGTCCTGCGCAAGAGCCGGCACCCGCTGCTCGTCCTGCCCTCTTTCACGCGGCACGACCGCGAGCGCGTGCCCCAGACGGCGGAGCTCGCGCCGCGGCACATCCTCGTCCCCATCGACGGCAGCGAGCTCGCGCGCGATGTCGCCCCGCACGCCACCGCCTTCGCCAAGCTGTTCGGCGCCGACATCACGGTGATCCACGTGGTGCCGCCGGGGCTCGGCGACATGCCGCGTCCGCTCGCCTCGCTCTACGTCGAGACCGCGCGCGACGAGTATCGCGGCGTGGATGTCTGGGCGGACACCCTGCTCCGCGACGGCG
>JADLAB010000262.1 GCA_020848455.1 Polyangiaceae bacterium | reverse complement strand
GTGGTGTCGTAGGTGGTCGCGCCCTCGTCGGTCGCCTGCACGCTGCGCAGGTAACCCGCCATGTTGGCGCTGAAGCCGTAGGCCTTGAAGATGAAGTCCGCCTCGCCGCGCACCATGCCCGGCGCCTTCGAGTCGGCGTGAAAATCGATCATGGTCGACGCCGCCACGCCGAAGCGCGGGTCGCCGCCGTCGAAGTCGTGCTCGCCGTAGCCCTTCACGTCGCCGTGATTGTAGCCGACGCGCGCGATGATCGTCGGGTGCGGGCGTTTCGGCACGTTCGTCAGCTTGGCGTTCGAGATGCTGCCCTTGTGCGTCTCGGAGTCGACGGTGGCGTCGGCCGTGATGCTGCTCCCGGTGCCGGTGCCGTTGAAGAAGCCGAGCGCGTACTCGAAGACGGGCGAGCGCTCGTAGAAGTTGTTGATCGCGACGCCGATCTCGCGGTCGAGGTTGAACGCCGCCTGGGTGATCGTGCGGTCGACGAACTGGAACTCGAAGTCGGAGGTGATGTTCTGGCGCGAGAAGGGGACCTTCCACTGGCCGAAGCGCAGGTGGAACCACTTCGGCACGACGGCGTAGTCGATGACGACGTCCTTGAGGTTCGGCAGGCCCTTGGCGAAGTCCGCCTCGAGCTTGTACCAGAGGTTCGGCGTGAACATGTGACCCTCGAGGGCGATGCGCGCCCGCGGGATCGAGAACTGTGCCTCGTTCGACGAGCCGATCGCGGCGTCGCGGCTCACCGCCGGGATCTTGTAGGTGAAGAGCGTCTGGCCCCGCACGCCGATCTTGAGGAGGAAGTTGCCGTCCTCGGACCGGATGTAGAAGCCCTTGTCCCAGCCGGCGATCGGCTTCTTCTCCTTGCCGTAGCCGGCCTCGACCTTGGCCGCCGGGGGCTGCGCGGCCGGGGGCTCTGCGGCCGGGGGCGGTGCGGCCGGAGGCGGCGGATCGCCCGGCGCCGGCGACGTCGGGACGGGGGCCGGCTGCGCCGCGGGTGGGGGTGCGGGCGGCTGGGTCGGCTCGGGGGGCTGGGGTTGGGCGAGGGCCGTGCTCCCCAGGGTGACGAGAGCCGCGCACGTGGCGGCGCAAAGGAGCCTCGGGTCTCGAGCGTGCGAAGTCATGGGTCTCTCCGTGTCTCTTGGCCGTGGAGCGGGTCCTCGGCGCGCGCACCTTCGCGGCCGACGATGACGGCCCGGTGACGACACGGCAACGTCGCGGCGACACCGGCGCCGCTGCAAGCACAATGACGCGGAGCCGCCCGGGAAACCCGAGGCGCTTGCGTTTTCGCATGGCGGGCGCCGGGCGTGTTGACGCGGTGACCGCGACGCCACTATCGAGCCCCGGGGGGACGTACGTGGCCCGAGCATCGACGGTCCGGCGGAGACCGGCCGCGTGCGCGACGACCGCCGGGCAGGGCCGGCGCCGCGCACGCGCTCGCGCGGCAGATCCTCAGTTCGGCGCCCAGCTCACCCAGGCGCCCGTGGCCCATGCGTCGCTTCCGTCGCGGAAGGCTCCGCGATATCCGGCGCTCGCGTCGAAGAAGCCGTCGGCGGGCGGCGCCGTCCCCGTGAGCTCGGTGCCCGGGCGCGCATCGGGCGTCGCGCCGAAACAGTCGACGAGCCCGGGATCGGTCTCCGTGTTGCCCGCGCCGCCGGCGAACCAGGCGCGCTCGTCGAAGCCTGCGTCGTCGTCGGCCTGCTCGGCGGTGTTCGAGCCGTCCTCGGCGTACGCGACGTTTTCCGGGGCGTTGCCGAAGAAGGTGGCGTGCGTCAGCGCCACGTCCGTGAAGGGCTTGTCGCGCACGTCGACGCCGCCCTCGAAGCCCGTGACGACGAAGTTCGCGAAGGTGCCGTTGAAACCCCGGCGCAGGAGCATCCCGCTCTGCTGGTTCGGCACCGCCGTGTCGGGCCCGCACAGGGTCACGTTGTAGATCGTGGGGTCCGTGACGGGCGTGACGGCCGGGTTGCTGGTGTCGTTGTCGGCCTCGATGCCGCTGTCGCTGTCGGTGCTCTGGTGCAGGAACAGGAACTGCAGGCGGCCGACGTAGCCCTGATCGATGTCGAAGCCGTCGTCGCCGTTCGAGTCGCAGATGAGGTAACTCGCGTCCACCGTGCCGCCGAACCACTCGAAGCAGTCGTCGAGGGTGTGGCGCACCATGACGTGGTCGATGCTGGTGCCGCGCCCCACGCCGGCGAGCGTCAGGCCGTTGATCTCGTTGTCCGGAGCGATCTCGATGCCCGAGAACTCGATGCGCAGGTACGAGAGCGAGCCGCTGCTGTCGTTCGGGTCGGTGCCGCCGTAGGTCTCGGCGGTGGTGAAGCCCTCGACGCTGGCCGTGCCGCCCGGCTCGTTGATCGGAGCGCGTCC
Source organism: Polyangiaceae bacterium (assembly GCA_020848455.1). Taxonomy (GTDB): domain Bacteria; phylum Myxococcota_A; class Polyangia; order Polyangiales; family Polyangiaceae; genus JACRDA01. The sequence goes on along the minus strand of JADLAB010000262.1, from coordinate 4,201 downwards.
GAGGACCACGAGGCCGCCCCAGTCGCCCGGCGCGCGCTGGCCCGCGGGCAGGGCGCTCGTGAAGACGATGGGCTCCGACGCCGTGCCGTCGGCCACGATGCTCCCGCCCTGCTCGATCACGAGGGTGCCCATGGACGCCTTGTCGCCGAGGACGGTGGTCCCAGCCTCGATCGTGAGCGTGGCGCCGTCGAGGACACGGACGGTCCCCTCGAGCAGCCAGTTCTTGTCGCTCCCGAGCGTGGTATCCACCGCGACGTCGCCCGTCACGGTCTCGGTAGGCTTTCCGGCGCCCGAGCCGCCCGAGTTGCTCGTGGTGCTGGTCGAGGTGGTCGTCGTGCCGCCGGTGCCGGCAGGCTGGTCGTCGTTCGAGCTGCCGCAGGCCGCCGCGCCGACGAGGAGCCCGGTCACCGAGGTCGAGAGCAGAAGGGGTAGCAAGCGCATTTCACGTCTCCTTGGTTGGCGCCGAGGATGGCGTCGCATCGTGCCGGAGGCGTGTGCGCCGTGTGACTTCTCGGTAGCGTCGGTCGGGGCGCCAACCCCCATGGGGGGTCAGTAGGTGTAGCCGGCGCCGATGGAGAAGGTCGCGCCGGTCCGGTAGCGCGAGATCACGTTGTCCTCGGACGGCGCCGGCCCCTGCGTGCGCTCGACCTTCGCGAGCGCGAGGTTCGTGGCGCTGACCCTGAGGTCGAGGCCCTCGACGACGCGCTGGGTCAGCGCGAGGTCGAGCTCGTGTCGTGGCTGCTCGTAGACGTCGGGAAGGCCCTGCGTGCCGACCTGCGCGATGCTGCGCCCGGCCACGTTGTAGGCGAGGCGGGCGCGCGTGCCCCGGTCGTCGTCGCTCCAGTCGAGTGCCACGTTGACGACGAACGGGGCCTGGTTCGCGAGCGGACGCGACGTGTGGGTCACGAAGGCGCTCTCGCTGGCGCCGAGCGCCACCTCCGAGTGCACCAGGGTGAGGTTCGACACCAGCGACAGCGGGGCGAGCTCCGGAATGACGAAGCCGAAGCTCTTGCGCAGCTCGAGCTCGAGCCCGAGCAGGCGAGCGGCCTCGGCGTTGGCAAAGGTGACGATGCCGCGCGCGCCGGCGGCCTGGATGACCTCCTCGATGGGGTCGCGGAGGTGCTTGTAGAAGACGCTGACGGCCGCCACCTCGCGCAGCGTCGGAAACCACTCGAAGCGCAGATCCGCGTTGAGGACGCGCGTGAGGGTGAGGTCGGGGTTGCCCTGCACCTCGCGGCCGCCGTAGTAGTCGCTGAAGGCGAAGGGCGCGAGCTCGCGCAGCTGGGGCCGCGCCACGGTGCGCGTGACCGAGGCCCGCAAGTTGGCGTTCGGAAGCGCGTTCCAGAGCAGGCTCGCAGCGGGGAGCCAGTCCGTGCTGGCGAGGGCGCTCTCGGCGACGGTGACGTCCGGGGTGAAAGGGTCGAAGGAGCGGATGGTCTGGCGCGAGGCCTCGAGGCGCTGGCCGACGAGCAGGCGCAGGCCGGGAGCCAGCGCGAGGTCGGCCATGACGTAGCCTGCGACGACGCGCAGGCCGGCGGCGTAGCCGTCGCTCGACCGGGTGTTCTCCTCGAGCTCGAGCAGCGACCCGATGTTGGCGGAGGTGAAGAGCTGATCCGGGCAGGTGGCGTCCCAGCTCGTGGTCGGGCACACGAGCGAAAGCGGCGGCGACCCGGGCATCGGGCGGAAGCGGAAGCGGCGCGCGTCGAAGACGCGCTCGCGGAGGTCGAAGAGCGTCCCCGCCTTGATGCGACTCGGCGCGTCGCCGCCGCCCAACGGCTGAGTCCAGTCGAGCTGGCCGCCGTAGCTCTGCTCGTGCTGGTCGGAGTAGAAGTGGGAGCCGCTCGCTGCGTCGGACTCGAACGCGTAGCCGAAGGCCGGGTCGAGCGTGTACACGGTGCCGCGGGTATCGGGCTCGTAGCGCCCAGCTCGACCGAGCGACAGGGCCCAGGCGAGCGTCGCGTCGCCTGCGGCGGCGATGGCGTGGCTGCCCCGCAGCTGTCCGAAGACGAGAGAGCGGCTGGCGAAGGCCAGGCGCGTCTCGTGCACCTCTGCGCCCTTCTCCTCGTGGAATCCGTCGATCTCGGTCGCCTCGTCGTCCGCGGAGCGGCTGTAGAGCCCGGTGAGCGTGAGCCGCTGCTCCGGCGCGGGCTCGTACGCCACGCTGCCGAGCGCTCCCCAGCGCACCTGGTCGATGCCGCGCTCCACGTGCAGCTCGTTGAGGCGCCGGAGACCGCCGGGCACCAGCGGATCGAGCCCGTAGGTGCGGACGAGCTCGTCCCTGCGGACGACGAAGCTGCGCCCGTAGGTGAGGGCTGCCATGGCGCCGAGCTTGCCGGCGTCGCCGAGGTCGACGCTGCCCCCGAGTGCGACGCTGCCGCTGCCGTTGGGGGGCGTGAGGCTCCGCTCCGTCGACATGTAGGCATTGAGCTCCCGTCCGTAGCCCGTGAGCTCGTCGGCCGTGAGCAGTGCGCCCGACGGGCCACGGGCGCCCCGGAAGATCTTGAAGTCCGGGATGGTGCTCGGAAGTGCGCGCGTGCCGTCGTCGATGCCCAGCCAATCCGCCGCGCCGCCCCGGTAGTCGAGCCGTTCCCGGAAGCTCGCCTCGGTGTTGAGCCCGAGGGAGAGCGAGGCGGAGAACGTGAAGTCGCTCGGCATGCTCCGCGTCGCGATGCGCACCGAGCCGCCGGTGAAGTTGCCGGGCACGTCGGGGGTGAACGTCTTGACGATGTCGATCCCCTCGAGCATCAGCGCCGGGAAGAGATCGAGCGGCACCGTCTGCCGGTCCGGCTCGGGGCTCGGCAAGGGGGCGCCGTCGAGCAGGGCGTTCGTGTAGCGCTCGCCGAGCCCACGCACGTAGACGAAGCGACTGCCGACCACGTTGGCCCCCACGACGCGCCGGGCCGCCTCGGCGGCATTCTTGTCGGTGCTCCGGGCGATCTCCGCGCGTCCCACCCCGTCGCCGACGACGCTCGCGCGCTTGCGGTCGAGGATGGCCTCCTCGAGCGAGCCCCTGTCGGCCGTGGTCTCCACCGCGAACACGTCCTCGGCCGCGGCGATGGCCGCGACGACGGCGTCGACGCGCACGACCGCACCGGGCGCGCTCTCGACGTGCTCGAGTCGCGTCGGCGCGTAGCCCTCGAGCGAGACGCGCAGGGTGTGCTCGCCCGGGCCGAGCTCGAGCCGGTAGCGTCCCAGCGCGTCGCTGACCGCGCTCGCGCTCGCGTCGTCGGCACTCACGACGGCGTCGCCGAGCGGTGCGCCGAGGTCGTCGCGCACCACACCCCAGACAGCGCCCCGTCCTGCCGGCGGCGGCCGCGCCGGGTCGTCGGGGCCCCAGGCGCGGGGCTCCGCGTCCTCGCGCGCGGGCTGGGCGGCGGCCAGCGCGGGGGTGAGCAGCCACGCGGCGGCGACGATGGATCGCAGGGAACGCTTCATGGTGGCAAGGGACGGCGCGCGACTCAGCGCGCGAGCGGCTCGGTGAGCATGGCGATGGAACGGGCGCCGGCCGCGCGGGACGCGTCCATGAGCGCGACGGCATCGCCGTAACGGACGCCGTCGGCGGCATCGAAGTAGACGACCTTCTGTCTGGCCGCGGCGAGCATGCGGGGCAGCCGCGCCGCGAGCTCGACCCGCTCGATGGGCGCGGCGTTGATGCGCACCACGCCGGCCGCGTCGAGCGTCATGACGATGGGGGGCTCGGCCTCGTGCGGCTCGGCGCGCGCGCGTGTCGCCTCGGCGTCGGGCTCGCGGGGCAGGTTGAGCCAGAAGGTCTTGGTCATGAGGGGCGTCACGACCATGAAGATGATGAGCACGACCAGCGCGACGTCCACGAGCGGCGTGACGTTGACGGTGGGCGTGGGGTGTCGCTCGCCGCCCGAGGTGGGGCTCATGGCCATGTTGCACCTCCTGCCCGGGCGGACCGAACAGGTCCTGGGATGGTTTCAGTCATGGTCGGAGACCGTCGGTTTCTTCTCGGTAACCTTGAGGGAGAGGCCCGGGTAGCCCAGCCGCTGGAGCGCGGCGAAGGTGTCGCGGACGGCGACGTAGGGCAGCCCCGCGTCGGCCTTGAGAAGCAGCCTTCTCTGTCCGTCCGTAGCGCGTAGCTCCGTGAGCCGGGGCTCGAGCTCCGACCGGTCGATGAGCGCCTGCTCGAGCCGGACGGCGCCGTCCGCCGAGAGCGTGACCTCGATGGGCTCGAGGT
>JADLAB010000261.1 GCA_020848455.1 Polyangiaceae bacterium | reverse complement strand
GCTCGAGCTCCGGGTGCCGCGGCCCGGGGAGCTGCCCGAAGGCATGGTGCTCGTCCCGGGCGGTCCCTTCCTCACGCGCCTGCCGCGCGCGCGGCGCCTCGTCGCGGCGGCGCTGCCCGACTTCGCGATCGGGCGCTTCCCCGTCACGCTCGCCGCGTACGCGCGCTTCCTCGACGCGCTGCCGCCGGACGAGCGCGCGCGCCGCATGCCCGGCGGGCCCGATCGACCGTTGCTCGAGCGCTCCGCCGACGACGAGCGGTGGCGTCTCGCGGCCCACGCCATCGACGGGGCAGCGGCCCGGCGCCGGGTGCCCGCCGAGCGGGCGCTCGAGCTCGCGGTGCACGGCGTCTCGTTCTACAGCGCGCTCGCCTACGCGCGCTGGCTCGCGGGGGAGACGGGCCTGCCCTACCGGCTGCCCACCGACCTCGAGTGGGACAAGGCGATGCGCGGCGCCGACGGGCGTGCCTATCCGATGGGCGAGCACATCGACCCGTGCTTCGCCAAGCTCCGCACCTCGCGGCCCGAGGCCCCACAGCCCGAGCCCGTCGGAGCGTTCGAGCTCGACGAGTCGCCGTACGGCGTGCGCGATCTCGCCGGCAGCTTCGGCGACTGGACCGCGACGCCGACCGACGGCGGGCCGGCCCCGAGCCTCGCCGACGAGGGGCGCGCCGAGGCCGCGGGCCGCCAGCTGTACTGGCGCGGTGGCTCCTGGGGCGTGACCGGGCTCACGCCCGAGATGCGCTACCCCCTGCTCGCGGAGGCGCGCAACGCGGGCGTGAGCTTCCGCCTCGTGCTCGGGCTCGAGGGCAGCTCGGAGCTCGGCGTCGAGCCCATGGACCGCGCGTGATCGCCGCCGACCGAACGCGTCCCCGCTAGCCGTGTCAGCCGAAGAGCCCACCCCGGCGCCCGCGGGCGCAGCCGGCGCACGCCGCGGGGCCCACCCGCGCCTCGCCGCGGTGCTGCGCGTGACGGCGACCTTGGCGTGCGTGGCGCCGGCGCTGTGGCAGGCCCTGTGCCAGGTGCGGCTCTTCGCCCTGCGCGTCGCGTACCCCGCCGACGTCGAGTGGCTCGAGGGCCCCGCGCTCTACCAGGCCTACCGCATGCTCCACGGGCAGAGCACCTACGGGCCGCCCGCGGGCGGCTACCTGCCGCTCTTCCACCCGCCCGGCTATCCCGCCGCGGTGGCGGCCGCGGGCAGCGTCTTCGGGCTCGACTACGCGACGGGGCGCACCGTCTCGTTCCTGTTCTGCGCGCTCGGCGCCGCCCTGTGCGCGCGCGAGCTCTTCCGCCACGAGCGCACGCGCCTGGCGCAGCTCGCGAGCGCCGCGCTGGTGGTCGGCTTCGCGGCCGCGGGCGTGCCGCTGTTCGCGAGCTTCTACGACCTCGTGCGCGGCGACACGATGGCGCTCTGCCTCGCGGCGGCGGCCGCCGTCCTCGCCGTCGAGAAGCGCCCGCGCCCGGGGCGCATCGCGCTGCTCGCCGTGGTGATGACCGCGATCGTCTACACCCGCTTGCCGGCCGTGTTCTTCCCCGTGTGGGTGACCGTGTTCGTCTTCGCGCGCAACCGCCGCGCGGGACTGTGGCTCGCGCTCGCGACCACGAGCCTGTGCGGGCTCGTGCTCGTGGCGCTCTCGTACGCGACCAAGGGCTGGTACTGGATCTACACGGTGAGCGCCCTGCAGGGCCACACGCTGCTCGGCAAGAACCTGACCGAGGCGCTCGGCCTCTTCGCGCGCTTCGTGCCGTACCTCGCCGTGGTCGTGCTCGTAGCCGTGGCCCTCGCGCTCCGGCGCAAGCTCTCCGCGCGGAGCGCGCTCTGGCTCGGAATGCTCGGGGCCGCGCTGCCGGCGGCGCTCCTGCCCTTCGCCAAGCAGGGCGGCTACCTCAACGATCTCATGCCGGTCGCGTTCTTCGCGGGCCCGGCCACGCTGTGCGTGGCCGCGGACCTCGGCCACGCGCTCGCCCGGCGGCCCCGGCTCGCGCTCGGCGCGCGCATCGCCACCCACGGCGCGGCCGCGCTCTACCTCGTGCTCGGGAGCTGGAGCGTCGCGCGCTTCGCGCCCGATGCCCGCGCCTGGCGCCGGGCGCGCGCCTTCAACGAGCTCGTGGCGTCGCTCGAGGGCGGCGTCGTGATCCCGCGCGCGCCCTTCATCCCGCCGCGCAACGGGCACGCGACGCCGCAGTTCAGCGACATGCCCTACCTCGACGCGCAGTGGGCCGGCATCGAGGGCCTGCGGCTCGGCGAGTACCTCGACCGCGGCGGAGCACGATGGGCGATCGTCACCGGCACGGAGGTGCCCTACAGCGCGGCCATGCTCGCGGCGCGCTTCCGCTTCGAGCGCGCGATCGAGGACGCGCCGTGGTCGTTCATCGGCGAGCGCGACTGGCCGCACCTGCTCCTCGGCCGCCGCGAGCCCGAGAACGCCCGCCGCGTCGTGTTCGATTTCGAGGACGGGCGCCTCGACGGCTGGAAGCTCTCGGGCCGAGCGTTCGCGGTCGTGCCGCAGAGGCCCGCGTGGCAGCCGGCCCTCGCGGGCGCGACCGGCGAGCACCTGCTCTCCTCCTTTCCGCGCGGCCAGCGCGACGCGGCACGAGGCCGCGCGACGTCGCCGCCGTTCGTGCTCGACCGGCAGCGCCTCGGGCTCGACCTCGGCGGCGGCGGCACGACCTACGTCGAGCTCCGCATCGGCGACCGGCTCGTCGCCCGGGCGACGAGCGTGTTCTCGGTGACCGCGACCCTCGGGCGCATCGTCTGGGACGTGTCGGCCGAGCAGGGCGCGGAGGCGCGGCTCGTGCTCGTCGACGACGACAAGGGCGCCTGGGGCCACGTGCTGCTCGACGAGGTGGCGCTCTTCGATCCCTGACGAGGCTGCCCGAGGGGCAAGTGGGCCAAAGTCGAGTAAGCTACCGGTCCCGGTCCGACGACGACGATGCGCCTCTACCTCGCTCTCGCCCTGCTCCTCGCGACGGCCTGCGGTCGCTCGTACGACGTGGGCGATCACGTGATGGTCGAGTGGGAGGGGCGCGACTACCCGGCGATGATCGTCGAGGTCCCGGGCCCGGGAAAGGTCAAGATCCACTACGACGGCTTCGACGACATCTGGGACGAGGTCGTGCCGCGCAACCGCGTCAAGGGGCGAGTGACCGGGCCCGTGACCATGCCCGAGCCGCCCGAGAAGGTGCGCCGCACCGCCGTCGAGGCGTCCAAGACGAACACCTACAAGACGGGCGAGCGCGTGCGCGTGGACTGGCACGGCTACACCTACGGCGCCGTCATCGTCGGCGTGCTCGGGCCCGAGCGCTACCGCGTGCACTACGACGGCTACGGCAACGAATGGGACGAGAACATCGGCCGCGAGCGCATCCAGCCGGCGAAGTAGCGGTGCGAGCCCGCGCGCGCGCCGCGATCGCCGGGGCCGCCCTCGTCGCGGCCGCGTGTACGCACGCGCCCACGACCGGCGACCCGCCGCCCACCGTCACGGCGCGCGCCGTCCCCGGCCCCCCCGCCACTCCGCCGGCGAGCGCGACGGCCGCGCAGCAGCAGGCGAGCGCGCCGAGCGCCGCGCGGCCGGACGGTCCCGCGCCGAGCGCGGTCGCGGACGCGCCGCCCCCGGGCTTCGAGGTGCGCACGGTTCGACACGAGACCATCCACGCGCGCCTGTTCGTGCCGGCCGACGGCCGCGTCGAGCTCGGGCGCGATCCGTACGGGTATCCACGGGTCACCGTCGACATCGACGGCGAGCAGGTGGTACTGCAGTTCGACTCGGGCGTCGGCGCGCTCGGCGCGACGCTCGCCCGCACCCCGCCCACCGTGTACGGCCTGCCGACGGAGCGGGCGTCGATGACCGCGGACGGGCTCGCGGCCCAGTACCGGGACGCCGAGGGAGGTCTGCGCATCCTCGGGGCCGCGCCGGGCGTGAAGTGCAGCTACGAGCCCTTTCGCGAGCCCCCGGCCGCGACCCTGGCGCGCATCTTCACCGTGTGCGCGAGCCTGCGCTCGCCCGCTCCGGGCCCGTGGCGGCCGGCGACGAGCGCCGAGCGAGCGAACGGCGGCATGACGGACGTGCCCGAGGGCGCGTGGGTGGAGCAGGCCCTGCCGAGCACCCCCGGCAGCCTGTTGCGGCCCGGGAAGTTCACGGCGCACCTGTACCTCGGCCGCCTCGTCGTGCGCGGCGCGGCGTGCCCCGCCTCGGTCGAGGCGCTGCGAGCGCGCGAGGCGCCCGAGGTCGAGGTCGAGGTCGAAGTGCGGGCCGCCGAGAAGGTCTGGATCCGCCACGTGACGGAGGCGTACGACGGCCTTCGCTACCCAGGCCCCACGACCGTGCTCGCGGCGCGCGGCCCGCGCTGCTGTCGCGTCGACTTCGTGCCCTGGACCACGCAGCCCGCGACGGACGAGCTCGCGTACGCCGTCCGGCTCTGCGACACCTTCCGCGCCGAGTGAGCCGAGCTCCCGCGCCGCGTGCGCCGAGCCCGGGCGCCGGAGCGCGGCGTCGGCGCCCGCTTGACGTCCCGCGCGGCCGCGTCAATATGCGCGCCGCACGCATGGGAGCTCCTCGCCGCCGCGCAACCATCGTCGTCGCCCTCGTCTTGCCGGTCGTCGCGGCCGCCACCGTCGCCGTGCTCGCGCTCGGGGGCTTCGCCCCGGGCCGCCCCGCGTCGGCTGCGCCCGGCGTGCCGGAGCCCGGCGAGCACGCGCCCGCGGCCGCGAGCCCGAGCACGGCGGGCGCCGCACGCGCCGAGCCCCCGAGCCCCGCGCTCGCCGCGGGCTCGCCCACCGCGACCGGCACGGCCACCGCGAGCACGGCGAGCGCGCTCCTCGGGCCGACCGGGAGCGCGGCCGCGAGCGCGGCCGCGAGCGCGACCGGCAGCCGCGCCGTCGACCCGGCCCCGCAGCGCATCTTCGTGTTCGGGGACTCGATGGTCATCAACATGCTCCAGCGGCTCGCCGACTACGCCCTCGAGAACGGGCACGAGCTGTCGGCCGCGATCTGGTACGGCTCCACCTCGGCGGCGTGGGGCTCGGGGGGCAAGCTCGAGCAGCTCCTGCTGCAGCGCGATCCGACCTTCGTGCTCGTCGTGCTCGGCTCGAGCGAGATGACCTCGGTCGAGACCAAGATCGGCGCCGCCAGCATCCAGCGCGTCATCGACGTCATCGGCAAGCGCAAGTGGGCGTGGGTCGGGCCGCTGCACTGGCGCGACGACGCCGTGTACAACGCCATGCTCGAGCGCCTGAACGGCGCGGGGCATTTCTTTCGCTCGACGGAGATCAAGTTCCGGGACGTGGGCGACCACGTGCACCCGACCCCGGAGGCGGGCGCGAAATGGGCCGACGCCATCGCCGCGTGGATCGTGGCCGAGAGCGACGTGCCCATCCGCATGGCGCTGCCGACGCGCGTGGCGCCGAAGCCGAACCCGCTCGTCTTCCCTCCGCCGTACTGAGGGCGTGAGCCCGCGCGGGTGGCGCCGGCGCGCGGCCACCGGTGGATCGGCCCGCCCACCGTGCTAGAAGGCGCCTGCCCGCGCCCAGCCCGGACGCGGTGCCGTGCCGAGGAGAGACCCATCATGAGCCTGGCCCAAGCGCTCTCGGAGCCCGACAAGCGCTCCGCCGTCGTCGACGATTGCTGCACCCTCGTGGATCGCGAGGTCTCGAAGAAGGGCGGCTTTTCCGGCGTCATCATCAAGGCCGGCTACAAGACCGTCAAGGGCATCAAGCCCGGCTTCATCCGCAAGGTGGTCGACTCGCTGCTCGACGAGTGGGCGACCGGCCTCGACCCCATCTGGAGCGAGGCGCAGCAGGCGCCCGTGCCGCTCGACGCCTTCGCGGCCGAGCACGAGCGCGTGGCCGAGGCGCTGCTCGGCGTCACCGACGCGAAGAGCAAGAACGCCAAGAGCGCGATCGTGCGCTCGACCTACGAGAAGCTCCGCCCGAGCGCGAAGCGCAACGTCGAGGAGGCGGTGCCGGAGCTCGGCGCCCTGCTCGCGAAGCACGTCGGCTGAGCGCGGGCACGGCCCGCCGGGGCCTCACTCGCGCCGCGTCAGCCGGGCGACCTCCGCCTCGGCGGCGTCGCTCGCGTCCGCGAGCCGCGCGTCCTCGTCGGGGCTCGCGACCGCGACGCGCGGCGCCGGCACGCGGAGCGGCTCGGGCGGCGCCTCGATGCGGTGGCGCACCGTGTCGCGCGCCACCTCGAGGTCGGCGGTGCTCGGATGGTACTGCCGGTCCTGGGCCTCCTTGGCGAGCCGCAGCTCCTCGACGAGCTCGACGAGCTCCTGCGCCTCGGCGATGCGCTCGGCGTGGACCAGGCGGTAGGCCCGGGCGCGCTCGGCCAGGATCGTGAAGTCGCTGGCGACGCGCCGCAGCTCGCGCAGGCGCCTCTCGAGCCGGGCGTTGCGCCGCAGCGTCGTCGACACGAGCAGGCCGAGCGCGGTCGCGAGCGTGACGAGTGCCGCCGCGACCGCGGTCGGATCGGACAGCCAGCGCGCGCAGGCGTAGCTCAGCAGTGGCGACGCGAGCGCCGCCGCGTACACCGCGGGCCCGCCGAGCCGGCGCGAGCGCTCGAGCGCGCGTTCGGCCTCGTCGGCCTCGCGCGACGCGAGCGTGGCCTGCGCGTAGGCGTCGAGCTCGATCTCGTCGATGAGCGCACGGCAGCGCGCGCGCTCGTCGTCGGTCGGTGCGCGGTGCTCGAGCTCGTGCAGCACCTCGCTGCGCGTGCGGCGCCGCACCTCGTCCTCGACCTCGCGCCGCACGCTCGCGCGCAGCTCCTCGGTGAGCTCGCGCTCGAGCGCGCGCTCGCGGGCCCGGCGCTCGTGGGCCGCGCGCTCGGGGTCGCTCGCATCGTCGGGCGTCACCCGTCCTGTGTACACCACGCCGGGCGCGGAGCGGAGAGCGCGCTCACAGGCAGGCGGGATCGCCCGGCTCGCACGCGAGCGCCACGAGCGTGTAGGGCCCCGCGGCGGGGCCCGCGCCGCCGACGAAGGTGTCGACCACGAGGTGGTACACGCCGGCCGGCAGCGTGCGCTCGAGCACGCGATCGTGGCGCGCGAGGCAGCTCGCGGGCTCCGCATCCGCGCCGAGCAGGTGGAGATCGACGTCCACCCCGGCGCCGTCGAGCACCACGATGCGGAGCGCCGTCTCGGCGGCGAGCTCCAGGCGGTACAGACGCTCCGGGCCGGACTCGTCCTGGCCCGCGTCGCAGGCCGGGTAGGCGTCGAAGGTGGACGGGGCGGCGCTCGCCGTGTCGGAGCCGTGGGTGAACGGCAGCCCGTCGACGACGAAGGGGTCGGCGAGCGAGCCGCGGCCGGCCACGGGGGCCACGGGCGCATCGGGGCCCGCCTCTCCGGCCACGACGACGCGGCGCATCAGGTCGAAGGCGCGCAGCGTGTAGAGGTTGCGCGTGTTGTAGGCGTGCTCGAGGCCGAGCGGGTCGAACACGCACGGCAGGGTCACGCCGCCGTCCACGTACACGTTGCCGTGCACGCCGTCGGCCGAGAGCCCCTGGCCGGGCAGGCCGACGTAGGCCCGGTACAGGTCGAGGTACGGGACCTGGCGCGCCTCGGCGATGGCGCGCGTGACGGCGTCGTAGGTGGGCACCCAGCGCGCCGCCTCGACCGAGTCGCCGCGCGGACCGAGGCCGCTCACGAGCGGCACGACGCCCTCCGCCAGCAAGCGATCCACGAGCGCCGAGAGGTCGTCGAAGAAGGGGAAGAGCGCGGCGCGGTAGGTCGCGCCCATCTCCATGTCGTTGGTGCCGTAGTTGACGACCGCGAAGCGCGGATCGATGGCGGCGAGCTCGCGCTCGAGCGGCGACGGGTCGCCGGACAGGGCCCAGGCCGCGGTCCGGCCGACCTCGGCGCAGAGCGTCGGCCGGTCGAAGGGGGTCGTGCCGGCGGCGTCGCCCGCGCGGAAGTGCTCGAGGCTCGCCGTGAGCGGCGCCTCGCTCGCGAAGTCGACGGTGTAGAAGGCGCCCGGCAGGCCGGCGAAGCAGAAGAGCAGGTTCTGGCTGACGGTGCCCGAGGCGCCCGCCTTCAGGAACACGCGCTCGTCGCGCCCCGGCACGGCCTGCGCGATGGCGCGCAACCGGTCGGCGACGTAGGGCGTCACCGGCGAGAGCACCCGGTCGGCGGGGTAGCGGGCCGGGAGCTCGGTCGCGGGATCCGCGCCGCCCGCCCCCGTCGCCGGGCCGGCCGCGAGCGGAGGCCACGGCTCGAGCCCGGGGCCAGCCCCGCCGGCGCCCTCGGTCGAGCCCGGTGCGTCGGCGCTGCAAGCGGGCGCCGCGAGGCACAGGCAGGCGAGGAGCGCGTGACGCACGTCCGCGAACCTATCACCGGCGCCGCGCGACCGGTACGTGCGGCCGCGGCTCGCGCCGGCCGTCCCGCCGCCCTGCGGCGCGCATGGCGAGCCCGTCACGCCCGAGGTTGCTGGCGCGGCAACCGCGCGTTGCCGTCCGACGCCTTGCCGGTCGAGCCGCGCGGCTGCACGTTCTCGGCACGAGCTCGGGGCGGTGCCGCCATCGCACGGCGCCGGACCGCCCCGCGCAAAACAGCCACGCACACGAGCGCCGCCGCCTTCGCGCGCTGCGGCACGAGGTCTTCCATGTCCTGGCAACTCGATGACGTCCACACCCACGTCGGCTTCTCGGTCAAGCACATGATGGTCACCACCGTCCGCGGACAGTTCAAGAGCTACCGCGGCACCCTGAAGCTCGACCCCAAGGACTTCACGCGCTCGCGCTTCGAGGGCGAGATCGACGTGGCGAGCATCGACACCGGCAACCAGCAGCGCGACGACCACCTGCGCACGAACGACTTCTTCGACGCGCCGACCCACCCCCAGATCCGGTTCGCGAGCACGCGCATCGAGCCGAAGAGCGAGGGCGAGTTCGTGGTGCACGGCGAGCTCACGATCCGCGGCGTGACTCGGCCCGTCGCCCTCGACGTCGAGTTCCACGGCACCTCGAAGAACCCCTACGGCAAGACCGTGGCGGGGCTCTCGGCGCGTGGCACCGTGAACCGCAAGGACTTCGGCGTCGTCTACAACGCCCTGCTCGAGACCGGCGGCGTCGCCATCGGCGAGAAGGTGAAGCTCGAGGTGGACGTCGAGGCGGTGTACGCCGAGGAGTCCGCGACGGCCGCCGCGACGGCCGCCGCGGCGCCCGCCTGAGCGCGGCATGGCGAGGCCCGGCGCTTGCATCGGGCGGGCGCAGGGACTACCTTGCCGCGTCCCCATGGCACGCGTCACCGTCGAAGATTGTCTCGAGCGCGAGGAGAACCGCTTCGCGCTCGTCATCATGGCATCGCACCGAGCGCGCCAGCTCATGAAGCGCGCCCACGCGCTCGTGGCCTGCAAGAACAAGCCGCTCGTGACGGCGCTGCGCGAGATCGCAGCCAACAAGGTGCACTTCGACCGCAAGAGCGCCGACGTCATCGAGGAGTGGGTGGCCCAGCAGCGCGCCCGCTGGGGCCGCTAGGGCCCAGAGCACACGGGCGGCCCCGGGCCGCCCCAGAGGACGGCACCCGCGTGGCTGGCGATCGCACGCGCCGCTCGAGCGCGCCTTCGGCCTCGCGCCGCGCCGATCCGGGCGGCGCCCGCGCCCGCGAGCTCGCGCGCGGCAGCGCGGACCACTACCTCGACCCGCTGCACTACGTCGCGACCTACCGCGGCCGCCGCGAGGACGTCCGCTACTACCACGCCCACGCGCGCGCCCTCGGCGGCCCGGTGCTCGAGTACGGCTGCGGCGCCGGGCGCATCGCGCTGCCGCTCGCGCGGGTCGGGCTCGAGGTGACCGGCGTGGACGCCTCGGCGCAGATGCTGGGCCACTTCCGGCAGGCGCTCGCGGGCGAGCCCCGCGACGTGCGCGCCCGCGTCCGGCTGCGGCGCGGCGACATGCGCGGCGTGCGGCTCGCGGAGCGCTTTCCCCTCGTGCTCTGCACCTTCAACTCGTTCCTCCACCTCTACACGCGCCGCGACGTCGAGCGCTTCCTCGCGCGCGTCGCGGCGCACCTCGCGCCGGGCGGGACCTTCGTCTTCGACGTGTCCCTGCCGGTCGCCGCCGATCTCGCGCGCGCGCCCGACGATCGGCACCACGCGCCGCGCTTCCGGCACGGCTCGACGGGCGAGCTCGTGCGCTACAGCGAGCGCTTCGACTACGACCCGCTCGATCAGGTGCTGCTCGTGCACATGCGCTTCGAGCCGCTCGACGCCGGCCGCGGCGCCCCGCGCGGCCAGCGCCCGCGCCCGCCCTGGGAGACGGTGCTCGCGCACCGGCAGTTCTACCCGCAGGAGCTCGAGGCGCTGCTCCACTACAACGGCTTCGCCATCACGACCGTGCACGGCGACTTCACGCTCTCGCCGCCCACCCGCGACAGCGGCACGCTCGTCTACCACTGCACGCGCCGGCGCGCGGGCACTCGGGTGCGAGCGCGTCAGACCCCGATGTAGAGGCGGTTGGCGAAGTTCTTCTCGAGCCGGGCGTCGAGCACCTTCTGCGCCGCGCTCTCGATGTCGTACTCGATGCGCTTGAACTCGAAGCGCCGCTCGTCGGTGTCGAACACGGTGAAGCTGGCGCGGTTGTCGTAGTCGCGCGGCTGCCCGACCGAGCCGACGCTCACGATGTACTTGCGCTCGGGCTCGAGCGCGAAGTCCGTCGCCGGCAGCTCCTCGACGCTGCCGCGCGTGAGCGCGAACACCTTGCAGAGGTGCGAGTGGCCGATGAGCGTGAGCTCGGCGAGCGAGTCGAAGATGGGCAGGCACTCGCGCGCCTGCTCGGGCGCGAAGATGTAGTCGAACTCCTCGAGGCGCACGGGCGAGCCGTGGCACAGCTCGAGATCGACCTCCTTGAGGCGCCGGTTGTACGGCAGGCCCTTGAGCCAGGCCGTGTTCGCGGGCGACAGCATGTCGGAGTGCACGTCGAGCGCGTTGCGCGCGGCCTCGTAGTAGTACGAGTAGTCCATGCGCCCGGCCACGGCCGCGTCGTGGTTGCCGAGGATGGTCGCCTTGGCGACCTCGCGCACGATGTCGGCGCACTCGTTGGGCGAGCCGCCGTAGCCGACGACGTCGCCGAGGCAGTAGAACTCGTCGACCGACTCGTGCTTGAAGGCCTCGAGCACGGCGCTGAGGGCCTCGTAGTTCGCGTGGATGTCGCTGAAAATCCCGAGCCGCATGACGTATGTGCCGTAGCGTAACATATCGCCACCGCTCGCCCACGCATATCGGGGCGCCCGGCGACGACCGGGCCGCGGCTTCGCCTCGGCGAGGCCGCGTCGGGCGGTTCTAGCACGGAGCGCCCGGCGGCAGTGAAGTCGCTCGGTCGAGGGCGCGAAAGTCGCAGGCCGACGGCGCCGGAGCCGCGCTAAAGTGAGCCCATGCCCAACCGTCCCCGCCTGCGCACCGCCTACGTCGTCGACGCCGTCCGCACGCCCATCGGTCGCTACGCCGGCGCCCTGTCGCACGTTCGGGCCGACGACCTCGCGGCGCACGTGCTGCGCGCGCTCGTGGCGCGCCAGCCGGCCCTGTGCGAGCGCGTCGACCACGTGACCTTCGGCGCCACGAACCAGGCGGGCGAGGACAACCGCAACGTCGGCCGCATGGCGCTCCTGCTCGCCGGCCTGCCCTACGAGGTGCCGGGCGCCACCGTGAACCGCCTGTGCGGCTCGGGCCTCGAGGCGATCGCCGACGCCGCGCGCCGCATCGCGACGGGCGAGGCGGATTGCGTCATCGCGGGCGGGGTCGAGAGCATGAGCCGCGCGCCCTTCGTGATGGGCAAGGCCGCGGGCGCCTTCAGCCGCGAGCCGCCGAAGATCGAGGACACCACCCTCGGCTGGCGCTTCAAGAACCCGCGCATGGCCGAGCGCTTCGAGCTGCTGTCGATGGGCGAGACGGCGGAGCTCGTGGCGAAGAAGCACGGCATCAGCCGCGGGGATCAGGACGCCTACGCCGTCGAGTCGCAGCGGCGCGCGGCCGCGGCGACCGAGGCGCACCGGTTCGACGACGAGATCGTCCCGGTGCCCGGCCCGAAGCCGACGGACCCGCCCGTGACGCGCGACGAGTGCATCCGCGCCGACGCCACGCTCGAGAAGCTCGCCAAGCTCAAGCCCGTGTTCCGCGCCGACGGCTCGGTGACGGCCGGCAACTCGTCGCCGCTCAACGACGGCGCCGCGGCCGTGCTCGTGGTGAGCGAGGAGCTCGCCGCGGGCGCGCAGCCGCTCGCGCGCATCGGCGCCCACGCGGTGGTCGGCGTGGACCCGAGCTACATGGGCGAGGGGCCGATCCCGGCGGTGCGGCTCGCGCTCAAGCGCGCCGGGCTGCGCATACCCCACCTCGACCTCGTCGAGCTCAACGAGGCCTTCGCGGCCCAGGCGCTCGCGTGCCTGCGCGGGCTCGAGCTCGATCCGGAGCGCGTGAACCCCGAGGGCGGCGCGATCGCGCTCGGCCACCCCATCGGCTGCTCGGGCGCCCGCATCGTCACGACGCTGCTCTGGGCCATGCGGCGCCGCCAGGCGAAGATCGGCCTCGCCTCGCTCTGCGTGGGCGTGGGCCAAGGCGTGGCCACGGTGTTCGAGCGGGCGTGAGAGTCATCAGTTGTCAGTTGTCAGTCATCAGCCCCGGAGTCGGAGAGGCGCGCATCCGCTCCCGGCTCGGAAGCTGGCAGTCGTGAGTCGTCAGTCGCGCGGCCCGCAGGGCCGCTCTGGTGCCTCGCTCGGCGAGACGACCAGCACCGGCAGCGCCGCGCGGCCCGCAGGGCCGCTCTGGGCTGATAACTGATAACTGATAACTGATAACTGATAACTGATAACTGATAACTGCCTCCCTCACAGCCGCAGCGCGCGCGCGATCCGCACGCGCTCGGCCAGTGCGTCCGCCACGAGCTCGAGCCGCCGGGCGCGGAGCGCGGCCTGCAAGAGCGCGCGCGTCGCCTCGTCGAGGCGCCGCGTCGCCCCCGCCGCGTCCGCCGCCACATCGACGTCGTGCAGATCGCCGAGCAGCTTCTGCATGCGCGCGGCGAGCTCGGCGATGCGCGCCAGGCGCTGGCCGGCGGGCCGGTGCGCGGCGTCGGCCCCCCCGGC
>JADLAB010000260.1 GCA_020848455.1 Polyangiaceae bacterium | reverse complement strand
TGTGAACCCCGGCGCCACCGGGCTCCGCGGCCTTCTCGATCACCGCGACGCGCTTGTCGAAGTACGCCGCCTGCGCGGCGCCCTTCTCGCCCGCCGGCCCCGAGCCGATCACGAGCAGGTCGAAGTCGTGGCCCACGCCCGCAGGGTACGAGCCGCCCGGCACCAGACGCAAGCAGAGGGCGGCCGCCGGTCGTCACCGCAGCTCGACCTCGCGCGCAGGCGGCGGCGGCGCAGAATGAGGACCGCGTGGAACGCACCGTGCGAGTGTCCGCACCTACACTTACGCGACGTAGCAGACGACACCCTCAGCAACCCGTCCTTCTCGCTTGACAGGATCCTCGGAGGAGAAGAGAACGGCAGGACCGTTGCGGCGCACCCTCGCGACCGCACGGAGACCGGGGGTTCGACGATGATTCGCATCAATATCGAGATTGACGGGCGTCTGGCGAAGTTCGTGCAGTTCACGCGCCGCACGCTGATGAACCGCAAGGCCCTCGCCGTCATGGCTGCCGTCGCGGTCACCATTCCGGTGGTGGCCATCGCGTCGCCGCTCACCACGCCGAACACCTTCACTGCGGGCACGGTCATCTCGGCCGCCGCGGTGAACGCGAACTTCGACGCGATCGAGGCGGCCGTCGACGACAACGACGCTCGGATCACGCTGCTCGAGGGCGCGCCGAAGCTCGCCACGTGTACCTGGCGTGTGGTGACGAGCAACGCGACGCTGGTCACCGCCGACTGCACGGGCGGCAAGTATGCGGCCTCGGGCGGCTGCTTCTCCAATCCGGGCGTGAGGTCCAGCGGTCCCACCGGGAACCCGGCCGACGGAGCCCTCGCGACCTCCGCGACCGGGTGGGCTTGCGCGCTCGCGGCGGCGGACGCCGCCAACAGGGCCTTTGCCCTGTGTTGCACCCCTTGATGGCGTGTCGCATCGGCGACCAGCGCAGACACGCAACTCGGGAGGTGTGACATGCTCATCGACAAAGTCGGGATGGTCCTCGTGATCATGACGGTCGCGGCCGCGTCGCTCGGCGCGTGCAAGGACGACAAGGACACCGAGCCCACCGGTACCGGCGGAACCACGAGCTCGAGCACCGGTGCCAGCGGCGGCACCGGCGGCACGACGACCGGCACCGGTGGCACAGGCGGCACGACGACCAGCACGGGCGGCTCGGGCGGAAGCGCGCCGAGCAACCTCTGGGACACCGGGAGCTGGGACCAGGCGGTCTGGGGTCCCTGAGCCGCGGCAGGCGGCTCGGCGACCGCGCCGTGACGCTGCGATGAACCGGCCGAGGCCGCGCTCGCGCTCGCGAGCGCGGCTCGCGCCGGGATGCGGGGACTCGCGCCCTGAGGCTACTGGCAGTCGAGGTACGGCGGCAGCATGTCGCTCGTCACGCAGCCGAGATTGCCGGGGCAGACGCCGGACGCCCCGCACACGACGCGGTGATCGTTGCCGGTGCAGGTCGCGGCGCAGCTCACGAACTGGTAGGCGTTCGCCGGCCCCTGGGTGACGACCGTGGCGCAGCAGATCTCGGCGGGGCCGCAGTCCTCGGGCCCGTCGCACGCGAGCGGCACGCCGTACGTACAGGTGCCGCCGGGCACGATGCACTCGGCCGGCTGGTTGTAGTGCTGGCAGCACTCCGTGCCCGGCACCGCACACTGGAGGGCGTCGCAGGCCACCGTCTCGCCCGCCGCGGCGCCGCCCCCACCCGTGTTGGCCGCACCGCCCCCTCCGCTCGACGTGGTCGCGCCTCCCGCCCCGCCGGCGCCACCGTGGCTCGACGTCGTCGTGCCGCCGGCCCCCGCGGTGCCGGTCGTCGTCGTCGTCGTCGTCGCACCGCTGCCCCCCGCCCCCGGCCCGTCGTCGCCGCCGCTCTCGCACGCGCCCACGCCGGCGCAGAGGACGACACCGAGAACCCCGCATGCTCGTCGCACCATGGGTAGGGAGAATAGCGCTTCCGGTGCGGCCCGTGTCGGTCGCGATGGCTGGGTGCCCGTGCCCGGATCGGTGTAGCCTCGCCCCATGGCTGCAACCCTCGTGCGCGTGGCATCCGTGGCGCTCCTCCTCTCGACGCCGGTGCTCGGCTGCGGGCTGCTCGGCAAGCTACCCGGCGGCGAGTGCAAGGCGCTCGAGAGCGGCAACTTCGCGGCCGTGAACGTCTCCGGCGGCGCCCAGGTCAAGGGCAAGGTCGTCGCCTTCCTCGAGGCGGCACACCGCATGAAGGAGCTGTCCGTCGAGATCGAGGCGGGGCTCATCCAGTCGTGCACGGAGCTCGGCGTCGCCATCGGGCTCTCGGCTTCGGACCTGAAGGCCGAGGCCGGCGGCGGGGACGGCGCCGAGAAGGCCTGCGGCAAGGTCTCGGAGCGCATCGAGGGGATCCTGAAGGCAGGGGGCGAGCTCGAGCTCTCGGTCGCGCCACCCCGCTGCTACGCCAACATCGAGGCGATGACCCAGTGCCTCGCGGGCTGCGGCGCCGTCGTCGAGCCGGGCAAGCTCGAGGCGAGCTGCCAGGGCGGCGAGCTCGCCGGCCAGTGCAACGGCGAGTGCAGCGGCAGCTGCAGCGCCCAGGGGGGCGTGGCGTGCGAGGGCGAGTGCCAGGGGCAGTGCAACGGCACCTGCAACGGCAAGAACGTGAGCGGCAGCTGCGACGGCCGCTGCGAGGGTCGCTGCCAGGGCGAGTGCAAGCTCGCCGGCAGCGCGAAGTGCGGCGGCACCTGCACCGGCTCGTGCACCGTCGCGTTCACGGCGCCGCAGTGCACGGGCGAGTTCAAGCCGCCCAAGGTCGACGCGTCCTGCCACGCCGAGTGCACGGCCAAGACCGCGGCGCTCGCGCGCTGCGAGCCGCCGCAGGTGTTCGTCGACGCCAAGGGCGAGGCGAGCGCCGATCTGAAGAAGCTCGCGCTCGCCCTGCGCGCCAAGCTCCCGGGGATCGTCAAGGTCGAGCTCGGCATCGGCAAGCGCGCCGCCCTCGCCGCGGAGTCCGTCGTCGATGCCGGCGCCGACCTCGCGGGCGTCGTCGCGGACGCGGGCCTCGAGGCGCTCGGCTGCATCGGCGCCGCCACCTCGATGGCGGGCTCGGCCTCGGCCTCGGTCAGCGTCAGCGTCAAGGCGAGCGCCAGCGTGAGCGCCTCGGCCGGCGGCTCGTGACCGCGACCGCGCCCGGCCCGCGCGGGCGGCTCAGCTCCCGAGGCCCGCGAGCCACGCGAGCCAGGTGAGGAGCACGGCGCAAGCGTTGCCGAGCGCGTGCAGAGCCACCGGCACGAGGAGGGTCTCGCTCCGCAGGAACGCCCACGCGAAGAGGAAGCCCGCGACGAAGTTGTCGGCCGAGGGGTTGCCGTAGAGGAAGTGGAGCGCGGCGAAGGTCCCGCCGCTGACCGCCACCGCGGCCGGGCGCCCGAGGCTGGCGACGAGCGCGGCGCACGGGGCAAGCCGGTAGATCGCCTCCTCGAAGAGCGGCGCCTCGACGAGCGAGAGGCCGAGGCGCGAGCGGAGCCACGCCGGCGTGACGTGCGGCGGCAGGCGCAGCCCCTCGGGCCCCGAGGCGAGCAGCACGGCGAGCGCCACGAGCGCGAGGGCGGCCGCCACCACGCCGCCGATGACGAGCGTCCCCGCGAGCCAGTACCGGAGCCCCGGTCGCGGCGCGAGGCCGAGCCCGAGCGCGCGGCGGTCGCGCACGAGGCTCGCCGTGAGCGCGAACGACGCCACGGCCGGCAGCAGCCGCAGGTGCCACGGCTCGGCGTGGAGCACGAGATCGAGCCCGAGCGCCGCGAGCGCCACCGCGCCCACGAGCCACGCGCGTCGCCCGCGGGGCGCGCTCCCGACCTCGGACCCGGCGAGCGACAGCACCGCACGGAGGCGCTCACGGCACCGGGCGGACGGAGGCGCATCGGCTCGCGGTGTCACCCGGCGAGGGTAGCCGAGCCGCGGCACGTCGGCGCCCGTTCGGCACCACCGCGACGCGCTCGACCTGATAGCCTCGTGAGCCATGGGCCCGCGAGCTCGATGCGGATGGGCGGAACTCGGCGCGAGGGCGCTCGCGCTCGCGCTCGCAGCGTGCGGCACCGAGGACGCGCTCGGTCCCGACGGCTCGGGCGCCGCGGCAGGCACGGGCGGCGCGGGTGCGGGCACGACGACGGGCCCCGGCGGCGCGGGCGGCGCGGGCGGGCCGGCCGCCGCGCACCTCGTGCTCCCGGGCGTCGTCGATCTGCCCTACGTGCTCGCCGGCGCCGGCGGCAGCGAGGCGAGCTTCGCGGTCGTCAACGACGGGAGCCTCGACGTCGCGGGCCTCGCCTGGTCGCTCACGGGCAGCGCCGACCTCGAGCTCGCGGGCGCCCTCCCCGACGCCCTCGCCTCTGGGCAGAGCGCGCCCGTCACCATCGTCTTCGCGGGTGCCGCGAGCGAGCACATCGCCGAGGCGACGCTGCAGCTCGAGGCTGCCGACGGCGAGAGCCTCGCCGTGCCGGTGTTCGCCGTGGCGGGCGATCCCGGCCTCGGCAGCGGCGCCTGGCAGGACGTGACCCTGCCGGGCGGCGTCCCGTGCGGGGCCGGCGTCACGGTGTCGATGCCGACCGCACCCTACCCCTACGGCGGCTCGTCGTTCACCGACGACAGCGTGCGCGTGTTCGTGCCGGACGGGCACCGCACGGGCGCCGCGGAAGATGTCGTGGTCCATTTCCACGGTCACTCGACGACCCTCGCCGGCACGCTCGCGGGCCACCTCTACGAGCGACACCTGTGCGCCTCCGGCGCGAACGCGCTGCTCGTCGTGCCCCAGGGCCCCTACGAGACGGCGAGCGGCGACTTCGGCAAGCTCATGGACCCCGGCGGGCTCGAGGCGCTCGTGCAGGAGGTGCTCGTGCTCCTCTACCGCGAGGGCCGCGTCACGCACCCGCGCGTCGCCGATCTCGCGCTCACCTCGCACTCGGGCGGCTACTGGGCCGTCGCGAACAACCTCGACCCGTCGGTCAACGCGCTGCCGGTCCGGCAGGTCGATCTGTTCGACTCGCTCTACGGCTTCGAGGCGAGCTACGTCGGCTGGGCCGAGGCGGGCGGCCTGTGGCGCTCCAACTACACGGCCGGGGGCGGCACGCTCGACAACAACCAGACGGCCGCGAGCACGCTCGTCGGCGACGGCTTCCCGGTCGCCACCGAGGCGACCCTGCAGAGCCTGCGCGACGATCCCATCCTCGTCTACTTCGCAGACACGACGCACGGCGGCGCGACGCGGCTCGACGGTGCCTACGGCGAGCAGCTGCGCTTCGCCGCGCGCCACCACCGCCGCGGCCCGCGCATCGAGCTGCGCGAGGCGGTCGCCGCCGGCGGGACGGCGCACGTGCGCTGGCTCGCGCCCTACGACGAGGACACGGTGGGCTACCGGGTCGAGACCGCCGGCCCGGGCGAGGCCTTCGCGCTCCAGGCCGAGGTGGGCGCGGCGGCGAGCGAGGCGAGCTTCCCCTTCACGAGCGCGGCCCGCGTGCGCGTCGTGCCCGTCGTGGCGGGCCTCGCGCCGGACGAGGTCTTCGCGAGCGACGTCTACCGCCTCGACGCCGACGCGAGCGTGCTCGTGGTCGACGGCTTCGATCGGGTGCTCGACGGCTCCTTCGGAGGGCTCGCGCACGACTTCGCGGCGCGCGTGGGCGAGGCGGCGGGCGGCGCGGCGACGGCGTCGAACGAGGCCGTCACCGAGGACGGCCTCGATCTGTCGGCGTGGCCCGTCGTCGTGTGGCTCGTGGGCGACGAGTCGACGGCGGACCGCCCGCTCACGACGGCGGAGCAGGACGCGCTCGGCGCCTACCTCGCGGGCGGTGGCCGGCTCGTCGTCTCGGGGAGCGAGCTCGGCTACGTGCTCGGCCCGACGTCGGCGGGGGCGTCCTTTCTCGCGGCGGCGTTCGGCGCAAGCTACGCGGCGGACGACGCGCAGAGCTACAGCGTGAGCGGCACGGGGGCGCTCGCCGGGCTCGGCCCCTTCGGCTACGCGGGCCCGGGCGCCCCCTACCCCGAGGACTACCCGGACGCCTGGGCTCCGACAGGCGCCGGCGAGAGCGTGCTCCTCTACGACAACGGACAGGCGGCCGCCGTCGGCATCGCCGGGCAGGCGGCGGTCGTCGGCTTCCCGCTCGAGCTCGTCGACGACGACGCGGCGCGCGCGGCGCTCGTCGCGGAGCTCTTGACCTTCGTGGGCATGTGAAGGCGCCGCCGACGCGCCACGCCCGCGCGTGCTACGGCTACGGCATGCGCGCGCGCGCGTGGCCGATCGCAGTGCTGGTCGTCCTCTCGTGCCGGCCGCGCGCCACGGTGCCCCGGGACCCGGCTCGCCCGGAGCGCGACGACGACGGCTCGGAGCCGAGCGACGCCGAGCGCCTGCGCCGGCGCGTGACCGAGCGGCTCGGAGTCATCGAGGCGCTGCTCGAGCCGGCCTGCGGGACCCGCTGCGGCAGCGTCGCGGCCCTGCCGGGCGACGAGCTCGACACCGGCGCGCAATGCGAGCCCGCGCCTGCGGGGCGCGCCTCGATCATTCGCTACCGCCCGGAGGTGCTCCTCGCGGCGCTCGA
>JADLAB010000259.1 GCA_020848455.1 Polyangiaceae bacterium | reverse complement strand
CGGCGCGAGGTGGCCGATGTCGAAGCCCCAGGTCATGGCCCGGTACACCGCCGTCACGTTCACGGTGGCGAGGTACTCGTTCGCGAAGTCGGTCGAGCCGTTCGGCGTGACGTTGTCCGCGCGGTGCTTCAGCATCACCTCGACGCTCGCCAGGTTGGGCGTGAAGGCGCTCCACATGTCGGGCGCCGAGCCGCCGGCGAGGAGCTGCAGCGTGTAGGCGCCGGCGCTCGTCACCGGGTGTCCGGTGCCGTCGGCGAACGCGGGCGCACCGCCGTTCGCGATGGTGGGCATGTTGAACTGGAAGTTCGTGAGGCCGAGGTAGGTCGGCGCGAAGACCGCCGTGGCCGGGGGCTCGTTGTAGAGGCAGTGGCCACCCGCGTAGAGGAGGCGGCCCCCGCCGTCGAGGTAGGCGGTGAGATCGGCCACGTTCGCGGCCGTGAGGTTGCTGTCCCAGCGGTCGCCGATCGACCAGACCACGACGCCGTAGCCCGCGAGCGGCGTCAGCGTCTGGGCGTCGACGCCGAGGGTCTCGACGTCGGGGGTCAGGCCGAGCGCCGAGGCCATGGCGGCCAGCCACTCGCCCTCGACCGACAGCCCCTCGTCGTCGTCCACGAACAGGACGCGGTGGCAGGCGAGCGTCCCGTCGCCGAAGGAGCCCGGCCCGCACGTGCAGTCGAAGCCGCCGTCGGTGTTCGTGCAGAGCGCGTTGGCGACACAGGTGTGCGTGCCGAGCGTGCACTCGTCGTCGTCGACGCACGCCGTGCCGTCGCCCGAGTAGCCCGCGTTGCAGTCGCAGTCGAACGCGCCGGGCGTGTTCGTGCAGGTCGCGTGCACGTCGCAGTCGTCGGTGCCGAGCGCGCACTCGTCGTCGTCGACGCAGGTCGTGCCGCCGCCCGTGTAGCCCGCGTTGCAGTCGCAGTCGAAGGCGCCGACCGTGTTCGTGCAGGTCGCGTGCACGTCGCAGTCGTCGGTGCCGAGCGCGCACTCGTCCTCGTCGCTGCACGCGAGGCCAGTGCCCGCCCAGCCGTCGCTGCAGGTGCAGATCGCGTGACCGCTCGAGTCGTCGCAGCTCGCGTGCGCGTCGCAGCTGATCTCGGCGCAGGTCTCGGGCCCCACGCCGCCCTGCCCGCCGTGGCTCTGGCCCGGCGGCGCGGCGTCGCTCGGCGCGTTGGCGAGCGAGCAGCTCGCGGCCCAGAGACTCGACAGCGTCGCCCCCACGACGAGCCGACCAAGAGTGCCGAAGCGCATGCAGAAACGCTACACGCGCCGCAGCTCGAAAAACACCTGCGCCGTGTCGTCATCTGCAGCGCTGCGACTGACGTCACGTAAGGTATCCCAGCTGCGGTGGTCGGATCCCACGGGCCGGGCTATGGGATATCGCGATGCACCTCTACGCAGCCTGTGTCGTGCCGATGAAGAAGATGCTGGGCAACCTCGATCGCTGGCTCGAGGCGGGCCTCGCCCACGCCGCGAAGCGCTCGTTCGATCCGGCGGTGCTGTTCACGTCGCGCCTCGCGCCCGACCAGTTTCCGCTCTCGCGCCAGGTGCAGGCGGCCTGCGACGCGGCCAAGGCGGCGGCCGCGCGCCTCACGGGGCAGGAGCAGCCCAAGCACCCCGACACCGAGGAGACGATGGAGGAGCTGCGCGCGCGCATCCGCACCTGCGTCGCCTATCTCGACACCTTCACGCCGGCCGCCTTCGAGGGGGCCGACACGCGCCTGCTCGAGCGGCCCTTCCTCGAAGGCAAGGTGATGCTGGGGCGCGATTACCTCCACGAGATGGCGCTTCCGAACTTCTACTTCCACGTGACCACGGCCTACTCGATCTTGCGCCACAACGGCGTCGAGCTCGGCAAGCGCGACTTCATCGGCGCGCTCAGCGTGCGCGACCGCTCCACGGCGCCTATGCTGGGGTGACCATGATGCGACCCCGCCGACTGCTCGCCGTCGCGGTCGGGCTCGCGCTCGGCAGCGCGGCCTGCGCGGCGCGGCTCCACCCGGGCCCGGACGCGGGCGTGGCGCAGCCGCCCCCCGCGAGCCGCGCGCCGCAGGGCGTCGGGGCCGAGCTCGAGCGCCGGCTGCGCACGGTCGAGATCGAGCTCGCGCACGGGCTCGCCGAGGGCCGTCCCGCGGCGGAGCTCGAGGTGCTCGCCGAGCGCCGGCTCGCGCTCGCGGTCGCGCTCGCGCGGCTCGATCCGGCGGCCGAGGGGGTGCGCGTGCCGGTCGAGATCGGCGCCGGCGAGCAGGGCAAGAACCTCGAGCAGAGTCGGAGCGCGAGCGGTGGCGCCGACGCGGCGGAGCGCGACGCCGCCGCGGCCGTCGAGCGGGCGCGGAGCACGGGTGAGCGCGGCGGGCTCGACCGCACCGGTGACGGGTACGGAGCACGAGGCGGCGATCGGCCCGGCTACACCGGCGGCGTGCCGACCCCCACGGCCGCGGACGGCAAGCCCGACGCCTGGCGCGAGCCGGTCGCCAAGAAGGGCGGGGACCACGGGCGCTACTACGACACGTCGGGCGAGGCGAACGACGACGCGCCGGACGACGGCGACGAGGCGGGCGCGTACGCCGGGAACGCCGTGCAGGCGGCGGTCGTGCGCCAGGCGCCGATGCCTGCCGAGGTGCTGCCCGCCGTCGAGGGGCGCCTCGACGCCCTGCTCGCGTGCTTTCCGGGCGGCGGCCCCGCGGCCGGGACGCTCGGCCTGCGCGTGACCGCGCGGCTCGGGACGGACGGCTTCTTGCACGACGTCGACGTGCGCGCGGACGAGGGCCTGCCCCCCGCGACGCAGCGCTGCCTCGTCGCCGGGCTCGGGGCCGTGCGCATCCCGGGCGCCGAGGAGCTCGGCGGCGTGCCGGTGTCGTTCCCGCTGTGGCTGCACGCGCCGTAGCGGCGCCTGGCGCGCCTCGGCCTCAGCCGAGCGGCAGGCGCGCCGGGTCGAGGGGGCGCACGAGATCCTTCGGGTCGATGAGCCAGGTCGGCTCGGGCGCGTTGTCCATCTCGTAGAAGCCGCCGCAGAAGACGGCGTGCGGGCAGACCTCGCACACGGGCTTTCGCACGCGGCGCTCGCGCAGGTACTCGGCGAGGTTCACGCCCTCGTTGTTCACGAACAGCATGTGGCGCTCGAGCTTCATGAGGTCGCCCGTGAGGTAGCGCTCGTAGCCGGGCAGAAAGCAGAAGGGCAGGTTGATGATCTGGAGGTTCATGCGCGCGCCGTAGTGGTCGATGAGCGCGCGCACCTCGCCCGCGGCGGCGGCCGTGTCGGGCGCCACGGCGCTCGTCGCCCGGCCGAAGGGCGTCAAGAACTGCAGGTTGAGCCAGCGCAGGCCGAGCGACAGCACGAGCTCGGCCGTGGCCTCGAGCTTCTGCCAGTTCGACTTCGTGATGGTGATGTTGGCGCCGAGCTCGAGGCCGCGCGGCGCCAAGGCGACGAGGTTGCGGACGCCGGCACAGGTCTGCTCGAAGGCCTCCGCCACGCCGACGTTCTGCGCGTGGGTCTGCGCGTCCGGGCCGTGGATCGAGCAGAGGATGCTCGACACGCCCGAGCGCACGAGCGCGCGCGCGTAGCCCGGGTAGGCGGCGCGGCGCGCGTTGGTCGTGACGTGCACCTTCTCGTAGCCGAGCGTGCGTGCCGTGCGCACGAGCAAGAAGAGGTTCGGGTTGAGGGTGGGCTCGCCGCCGTCGATGTCGAGCAGGCGCACGCCGGCCTGCCGGTAGTGCGCCAGGAGCTCGCGCTGGCGCTCGAAGTCGCCGTGGAACTGCGTGCGCGTGCCCGTCGCGCAGAACGTGCAGTGGTTGTTGCACATGTAGGTCGCGTTCAGGATGATCTTCTTCGGGCCGCTCGCCGCCGCGACTCGCTGGTCGAAGGTCCACTTGAAGCGCCCGAGCTCCTCGGCCGTCACCCGCTCGCTGTCCATCGCCGGGTGCTTCTGGAAGTGCGGGCCCCAGTCGTCGACGAGCGGCAGCACGCGCGCCCCGCTCGTGCGCGCGAGGGCGGCGAGGCGCGTGCCCGGCAGCGGCGTCGCGAACTGCACGCTCGGCACGGCGCCGGTCGCCTCGAAGAGATCGATGGCCAAGGCGAGCGTCTGGTTCACCTCGGCCTTGGTCTCGCCCGGCAGGCCGATCATGAAGTGGACCAGCATGGGGAGCCCGACCGCGGCGGCGCGCTCGGCCGCCGTGCGGATCGTCCCGAGCTCGAGGCGCTTGCCGACGACCTCGTCGAGCACGCGCGGGCTGCCGCTCTCGGCGCTGACGGACAGGGTCGTCACGAGCGCCCGCAAGCGCGGGAAGTCCTCGGGCTCGAGGTGGTCGGCGCGCACGCCGTTCGGGATCTCGCAGCCGAGGCCGTGGCGGGCGAGGAGCGCGAGCACGGTCTCGAAGTGCTCGCGGTTCGCATTGACGAGCTCGTCGAGGAGCTGCACGCGCCGCGCCCCGAGCCCTGCGAGCGCGCCGAACAGCCGGTCGAGCGCCGCGGCCGAGTAGCGGCGCTGCGTCTTCGGGTGGAGCTGCTCGCCCTCCTTGCGGCTCGCCGGGTTCGAGGAGCAGTGCACGCAGCGGTAGGGGCAGCCGCGGCTCGTGAGGGCCGGGAGCGTGCGGCCGTCGATGGGAAACGCCCAGCGCGGCCGGCCGAGCTTCTGGACGACGCGCTCGTGGAAGCGAAAGAGCGCCGCGCGGTCGATGAGGTCCCACGCCGGGACGGGCAGGGCGTCGAGGTCCGGCGGCTCCTCGCCGGTGAGCGCCGCGCGCTCGCCGCCCACGACCTCGACCCGCTCGCCGAGGGCGCGCCGCAGGTGCTGGGCCACCTCGCGACGCGGCGTGCCGGCGACGAGCTCGCACAGGGCGGGCAGCGTGTGCTCGGCCTCGAACCGGAGGAGCACGTCGGCCTCGGGGTAGCTCGCGAGGATGGCGTGCGCCGGGGCGTCCACGACGTGCTCGCCGCTCTGGTAGAGGTGCGCGAGCACGAGCGGAGTGTCGGGGTGGTCGGCGCGGAGCGCCACGAGGAGCTCGCCGAGCAGCGGATCGCGCCGCGGCGGCCGGTGGAAGGGCGAGAGCGCGACGACGAGCACGTCCACGGGCGCGCCGACGAGCGCCGCGACCTCCGCCGCGGGGGCGCCGAAGCGCACCTCGTCCTCGGCGAGCGGCACGACGTCGCTCGTCGGCAACGCGAAGGCGTCGGCGACCGCGACCTCGAGGCCGTGCGAGCAGAGGACAGACGTCGCCTGAAGCGGCCCGAGGTCGCCGAAATAGGGGTAGTCGATGAAGTCGCGCGATACCCCGAGAGGTCCCAGCACCACGGCGACGCGCGTCACCGGGGGAGCATACGCTGCGCGGGGGGG
>JADLAB010000258.1 GCA_020848455.1 Polyangiaceae bacterium | reverse complement strand
TCGCCGACAACGGCGGCCCGACCCCGACCCAGGCCGTGCCGGCCGGGAGCCCCGCCATCGACGTCGGCAGCAATTGCCCGCCGACCGATCAGCGCGGGCTGCCGCGCTCGGTCCCGTGCGACGCGGGAGCGTTCGAGCTGCAGTGAGCAGGCAGAGGGCGAGGACTCGTCGGCCCGCTGGCCGTGTACACGAATGTACACAGCGCGCCGGGCCGCGACGAGGTCGGGCTGCGGTCGAGCGGGCGGGCGCTAGCCACCCGCGACGACCACCCCCTCGCACTCGAGCACGAAGCGCGACCCGAACGCCTGCGACGGCGTGAGCGCGCCCGGCGCGACGTCGCCCGCGAGCACGCGAAGGACGGCGCGCAGCGACGAGTCGGCGGTGAGCGTGTAGCCCTCGGGGGTCGTCAGCGCCATCGACGCCGTCTGACCCGCCGCGTTCCGCACCTGGCCCCAGACGTCGCTGTAGCCCCTGGCGCGGCGCTCGTCGGACGGACCCGCCGCGCGCCGCTCGAGCCTCCGCTGCAGGAAGCGCTGGAGCGCCGGTACGCCGAGGAGCGGCGCGACGACGCGCAGCAGCTTCATCTGCCGCACCATCCCGGGCGACGCGCCCATGTAGACCACGATGTCGGGGATGCCGGTCGAGCGGTAGGCGGTCGCGACGTCGCCCCACGGGATCGACACGACGAGCCGCTCGCCGTGCGGGAACGCGATCGTCTTGACGCGGTACGCGTGCGGGACGCGCACGAGCGCCCCGTCCTTGCGGATGCGGCCGGCGCTCGGCAACCCCTCGAGGCTCGTCTTCAGCGTGCCGCGGCTCATCGACCCGAGGCCGGCGAACGCGAGCTCGAGCTCGGTCGCGTCGGGGAGCTCGGCCTTCAGCAGCGCGGCGACGCAATCGGTGGGCACGACGTCGAAGCCGACGCCCGGCACGAGCGAGACGCCCGCGGCCCTGGCCTCGGCGTCGCGCGCGAAGATCGCCTCGAACACCGCGATCTCGCCCGTGATGTCGAGGTACGAGACCTTCGCGGCGAGGCAGGCGTCGACCATCGGCCGGCTCGTCGCGGAGAACGGTCCGGCGGCGTGGAGCACGACGTCGACGCCGTCGAGCGCAGCGCGCGTCGCTCGCGCGTCGTCGAGCGAGAAGACGCGCGTCGACAGGTCGAGCTCGCGGCCGAGCGCCGCGACCGCGTCGGCCGAGCGCCCCGCGAGGATCGGCGTCAGGCCGCGCGCTTTGGCGAGCTTCGCGGTGAGGCGCCCGGTGTAGCCGGTCGCACCGTAGAGCATGAAGGTCCCGTTCGACATCGCCGCTCGTCCTCTGGGTGGTGGCAGCCGCATCATGCTCCGCGCGCGGCGCATCCGCGAGCGTCCTCTGGTCGGTCGGACCGCGCTACAATGCCCGCCATGGGCAGGGCGCTTCGGGGAAGGTGGCTCGCGGTGGCAGCCTCGGCGCTCGCGGCGGGCGTGGCAGGCTGCAACCTCGTCACGGGCTCCTCGGACCTCGTGCTCGGCTCGGACGGCGAGGGCGCAGGGAGCGGCACGGGCGGGAGCGGCAACACCGGCACCGGCGGCACCGGTAACACCGGCACCGGCGGCACCGGCAACAATGGCACCGGCGGCACCGGCCAGGGCGGACAGGCGCCGGGCTGCCCACCTTGCGGCGCGAACGAGCACTGCGAGAGCTCGACGCTCTCCTGCGTGTGCGATCCGGGCTTCCTCGATCAGGGCGGCGTCTGCACGCCGGCCCCGGTCGGCGACCCGACGACCCACACCCAGCAGGAGGTGTGCGACAAGTGGAACACGGGCCACGTCGTGACGTCGCCGAGCCCCCTCGTCACGAGCGGCGCCGACTGCGACGCGGGCTCGCTCGTGCAGGCCGCGCTCGACGACACGCTCGTCCGCATCAACATGTTCCGGTGGCTGCTCGGCCTCGGCCCGACGAGCGACGATCCGGGTCTCAACGCCAACGCGCAGCTCTGCGCGAACCTCGAGTCGTGGTGGGCCTGGCCGCCCGGCGAGAGCCCGCACTTCCCGCCGTCGAGCTCCAAGTGCTACACGGCGACGGGCGGCGCGACGGCCGGTCAGAGCAACATCGCGTGGGGCTCCGGCCACCCGGCCCAGGCCATCGACCAGTTCATGGAGGACGGCGGCAACGAGACCACGATGGGCCACCGGCGCTGGATCCTGAACCCACCGCTCGGCCCCGTCGGCATCGGCTACTGGGAGGGCGGCGGCCAGTACGGCAACGCCGAGTGCCTCGCCGTCTTCGGCTCGTCGGGCGGCGGGCCCAATCCGCCCTGGGTCGCGCACCCGAACCCGGGCTACACGCCGCTCACGATGGCGCAGTGGACCTGGACCTTCCACGGCTCGCTCTCCGGCATTCCGAGCGCGCAGGTGAGCATGCTCCGCGTCGACGACAACACGCCCCTCGCGGTCACGGTCCAGACGCTCTCGCAGGGCTACGGGCAAGATTGCATCTCGTGGCGGCCGAGCGGCTGGACCCCGCAGGCCGGCATGACCTACCGCGTGACCATCTCGGGCCTCGGCGGCGGCGACGTCGTGTACGACGTGAAGCCGGTGGGTTGCTAGCTCGCCGTTGGCCGCCAGCCATGGGCCGCTAGCCATGGGCCGCTAGCCCCGCGGCCTCGCGCGGCGCGCCCGCGACACTGCGCGTGTCGGCCGTGGCGAGGCGCGTGTGGGCGCGTAGCACGCGAGGCGGCCTCGGCTCGACAGCCTGCGCCACCGCGGCGTAGCCTGAAACGATGCGGCCTGCGCGGACGGGGGTGTTCTTGGCCGTGGGCGCCCTGCTCACGGCGACGACCCGGATCGCAACGGCGCAGGTGCCCGAACCGGGCGGGGCAGCGCGCGTCGACCCCTCGGCGGCGGCGCCTCCGTCGCTACCGGCTCCGGTGCCGCTTGCGGCCCCGCCCGCCGAGCCGCACGAGCCTGTCGAGCTCGAAGAGCTGGTGGGTGGGCAGGCCGATATCCTCACGGACCAAGGCGTGGTCTCCGGCAGGCTGGTCGGCTTCGACGACGACATCGCCCTGGTCGCGACGGACGACGGCGCGTGGGTCACCGTCGCGCGCGCCACCCTCCTCGGGGCGCGGCGGCGCACGCCGGTCGACCGGCGTGATCGCGACCGGGACGGTGTCGTGGACGTCGTGGATGCATGTCCGGACGAGCCCGGATCGTACACCGGCTGTCCCGAGCGGCCTCCCGGCGCGGGCGTGCTCGCCGGCGGCATCACGCTGACCACCCTCGGCGGCCTCGACCTCGTGGGCACCTTTGCCCTGTGGACGCTCACGGTCGGCGACATGTCCTGCGGCGAGCAAGTACCCGCGCCGGCCCGCTGCGGGCGACGCCAGACCCTGCTCATCGGCGCCACGGTGGCGGGCGTTGCGCTGCTCGGAGCGGGCGTGCCACTCATCGTCGTCGGTGGCCGCATGTTGCACGAAGAGGCGCTTGCGGCCGGCGAGCCCGCGGCCGAGCGGCGGATCGAGCTGCGCGTCGGGGCTGGCAGCGCGCAGCTTCGGGTGGAGTTCTGAAGCATGCACCTCGGCCCGGACCTTTCTGGGCGGGTGGGATCGAGGCGAGCTACCCGGCGCGCGCGTCGGTCCGCGCGGCGGCATGCTATCGTTCCGCGTGGAGGTCGGGATGCATGGTGCAGGCGCGGCGGTTGGCTCTGCGGACGGCGCGGTCCGCAGGACGCGGCGTTTCACGGTCGACGAGGTGCTGCGCATGCTCGAAGACGGCGTCATCACCGCCGACGAGCCGCTCGAGCTTCTGGAGGGGGATCTGGTCGTCGTGAGTCCGCAGGGCCCGCAGCACACGTCGCGAACGGCGCTGGTCGGCAACCTCCTGCGCGTGGCCTACGGCGCCGACCACGTGCGCGAGGAAAAGCCGCTCGTGGCATCTCCGACCCACATGCCGGAGCCCGATCTCGCCGTCGTGCGGGGTGCCCACCAAGACTACGCCGAGCGCCATCCGCGCGTCGACGAGGCCGTTCTGGTCGTGGAGATCGCGTGGACCTCCCTCGACGAGGACCACCGCAAGCTCCCTGGCTACGCGCGTGGCGGTGCGCCGGTGGTGTGGGTCCTCGACCTGCAGGCACGGCGTCTCGAGGAGCACTCGGGCCCCCTGGCGGACGGCAGCTACAAGACTTCCCGGATCCTGACGGCCGAGGAGCACATCGCGCCGCCGACCTTGAACCTGTCGTGGCTCGTCGCCGATCTGGTGGGTGTCGTGTAGTCGACGAGGTTGTAGTCCCCACCCGTGAGCGCCTGGCGGACGAGCACCTGCTCGCCGCGCGCCGCGAGCGGGGACTACCCGAGCGCCTCCGATCGAAGGCCCCCGCTCACGTGTCGCGTGCGAGCTCGACGAGCGCATCGGGCGCCGTGCCGCCGTCGGCGCGGAGCTCGTCGACGGCGACGGCGATCGCGGCGGCCGACGCGGCACCTTCGAGGCACGCCGCCGCGACGTCCGAGGCGCTCCAGCGCCTGCCCCGGCGCAGGCGGCGCTCGGCCGGGAGGCGCGCCTCGGCGATGGCGCGCACCCAGGGGGCACGGGCCGGTGCGGGGCGCTCGGGCACGAGCGGGCCGAAGAGCGTGCGGAGCGCGCGGTCGGCGGCCTCCGCGAGCTCCGGATCGTCGAGGTAGTGCGCGAGGTGCGCCCACGAGCCGGGGTGACCGAGCCGCGCGACGGCGTCGAGCGTGCCCTCGCTCGGCGGCAGGCGCCGCAGCAGCGACTCGAGCACGCCTGCGTCCTCGAGGCTGCCCCCGAGCGCGAGGAGCTCCACCGCGCCGGCGCCGAGGCGCGCCGCGAGCTCCGGGCGCGCACGGAGCTCGCCGAGCGGCGCGCGGGCGCCCGACACGACGAGCGCGCGCGCGAGCTCGAGGGAGGCTGCGAGCTCGACGGGGTCGAGCTCGGGCGCGGCCCAGAGCTCGTGGAGCCTGCGCTCGACCGCGCCCGCGACCTCGGCACCCGGCGCACGCGCAAAAGCCCGCGCCGCGGCGCACACCTCGAGAGGCGTGCCGCGTCCGAGGTGCGGCTCGAGCTCACTCGCGGGCAGGGAGCCGAGCCGCCCGCCTAGCTCGAGCCCGAGCGCCACGAGGGTCGGGCGCTCGGCCGCGCGCAGGGTCGCCGCGAGGCCCGCGCCGTCGCGGAGCGGGCTCCACGCGAGCGCCCAGCCGACCGTGCGCACGTGCTCGTCCGAGGCGGGCAAGAGCGCCGCGAGCTCGACGAGGGCCTCGCCGGCCGAGCTCGCTCCGAGCGTCGCCAGCGCGAGCGCGACGGCGGCCGGCACCCACGGATCCTCCGTGCCCTCGGCGTCGAGGTAGGCGAGCAGCTCCACGGGCGCGGCGCCGAGGACGGCGAGCGCGTCGAGCGCGGCGAGCAGGCGTGCGGTCGTCGCCGCGCGCTCGGCGAGCGGACGCTCGCGCCGGTGGCGGGCGAGCATGGCGAGCCGGTCGAGCGCGTCGGCGATGCGACCTTGCAGGACCTCCGTCGCGCTGCTCGCCGCGGCGCGCTCCGGAAGGAGCCGCACGCCGTCCGCCGTCCCGCCATCCGTCGGCAGCCGCACGTCGGGTGGCTCGGCGTCGTCGTCCGACGGGGGCTCGGGCTCGGCGAGCGCGGGGGGCTCCGGCCGCGCGAGCGGGCGCACGCGTGGCGTGCACGGCTCGGGGCGAGCCCCCGTGGTCGCCCGGCGCGGAGCAGGCGCGCCGCTCCGGCGCGTGCCTTCGCCGACGACGAGCGCCGCGCCGCGTAGACCGCTGCGACCGAGGCCCCACGCGACCGCGAGCGCGCCCGGCGGGATGGAGGCGGCGCTGGCGTCGGGCCAGGCGCCGTGCCGCAGACATGCGACGAGCAGGGCGAGGCTCGCCGCGGGCGAGGCCTCCCCGAGGTAGCCGAGCTCGGCGTCGGCGCACGCCGCGACGAGCTCGGGCGACCACAGCGACGCCGTGCGCGCCTGCGCAAGGTCCCACTCGCGGCGCCGGAGCGCGTCGACGCGCGTCGGGCCGAAGACCCCGCGCACCTCGCCCGGGCGCGCGGCCGACAGCTCGCGCAGCAGAGCGGTGAGCGCGGCGCCGTCGACGGGCTCGTCGTCGTCGTCGTTCGCGCGGCCGTGGCGCACGCCGACCGCGAGCACGCTCGCCCACGGGTCGAGGCGGAGCTCGGCCGCGCGCGCCGGCGTCGTGCAGAGGAGCGCGACCGCCGCCTCGCTCGGCTCGAGGCCGTCGGGCCCCCACGGATGGCGTGCGAGCGCGCCGAGCGCTTCGATCCGCGCGCACTCGACCGCCGAGTCCGCGGCGACGACGAGCGCGAGGTCCGCGTCGCCGCGCGCGAAGAGCGCGTCCGCCTCGCCGAGCGCGCGAAAGATCTCGGCGCCGCCGGCCAGCCGGCGGGGCATGCGATCGAACGCTCCGACCGCGGTCGCGAGCGCGGCGCCGAGCGCGCTCCCCGCGTCGGCCTCCTCGGGCACCACGAGCCACGTGGCGATGCGTGCCCGCGGCACCGCGGACCCCGCGCGCGCGTCGTGGTCGGCGAGCGCCGCGCGCACGGCCGCGCTCGCGAGCGCCGCCACGCGCTCCGCGCGCCCGAGCGTCCGGGCGAGCCACGGGCAGGCAAAGCAGGGGACGTTCTCGCCCTCGGCGTTGACGAAGCCACCGGGGGCGGCCGGGCCCGCCTCGGCACGCGCGAGGAAGGCGTGCTCCTCCGCGTCGCGCCCGAGCGGCGAGACGAGGCCCACGCCCACGATCGCGAGGGGGCTCTTCATGCCGGTCGCCGCAGGCTCATTTCATCGTGCCCTTGCCGGACTGCTTGCTCGCGCCCTTGACGACGATCTTGTCCGTCTTGATGACGACCCCGCCGCCGTGGACCGCGACCACGCTGCTGCCGACCTGGAACACGACCGAGCCGCCCTTCAGGGTCATGGCGCCGCCCACGTCGATCTTGAGCGCGCCTTTGGCCTTGATGTGATGGGCACCGCCGGCGCTCTCCGTGAGGGCGCCCGCGATGCTCGTCGCCAGCGCCCCGACGGTGCGGCCGATGGCCTTGCCCGCGGTGATGGAGAGCGTGGCCGAGGTCTGCGCCGACAGGCCGCCCGTCAGCTGGTTCACCATCACGGCCTTGGTCGAGTGGCCGGCGCCGACGCCGATCGCAACGACGCCGAGGCCCGACCACTTGATCGAGCCGGGCGTCGTCGTCGCCGCCAGGGCGCCGATGGCCTCGCTCATCACGCCGTCGATGATGATCTTGCGGTGTCCCGGTGCCGCCGCCGCCGCCGAGGCGGCCGCGCCCGCGGCGCCCCCGGTGCCGCCCCCCGCCTCCTTCGCGCCGGCCCTCTTCTGGGCCTTGTCCGACCAGGGCGTGAGCCCCGCCGCGTCGGCCGCGGCCGTGAGGGCGTCGCCCGCCGGGATCTGATCGGCGAGCACGCCCACGCCTTGCTGCGCCACGGCCGTGAGCGCGCCCTTGAGGCCGCCCTTCTCGTAGCCTTCCTTGACCGCCTTGGCCGCGGAGTAGCCCTTCGACAGCACCGTGCCGACGCCCGGGATCTGGCCCACGCCGGCGAGCACGGCCGCCTCGGCGAAGCCCTTGAGCCCGTCCACCGGGTTGCCGACCTGCTCGACGAGCGCGCCGCCGACCGCGACCTTCTCGCTGCCGACCTTGCAGGTCGCCGCGGCCTTCACGAGCACGTCGTGCTTGCCCGCGACGGAGATCGACTGGCTGTCGACGGTCTCGAGGAAGGCATTCTTCACCGAGATGTTCTCGTTCGCCCCGACCGTGCGCGTCTGGCTGCCCGTCACCGACAGCTTCTCGAAGCCCACCGTCTGCAGGACGGCGTTGTTCGCGACCGTCGTCGTCTTGTCGAAGCCGGCGCCCCACACCATGTGCTCCTTGCCGGCCGCGTCGTCGATGTGGAAGATGTTCGCGCAGGCCGCCCCGGGCGAGCTCACCGTGCCGAGCGCCGTCATCGTCTTGTTGGCGGGCAGCGCGAAGGGCGGCGGCCACTTGCCGTCGTAGACGCGCCCGAGGACGTAGGGACGGTCGGGATCGCCTCCTTCGAAGGCCACCATGACCTCCCAGCCGACGCGCGGGATGAGCTGCGGGCCCGGGAGGTTCGGCTGCAGCACGCGCACCGGAAGGCTGCTCTTGTCGTCGAACGGCTGCTCGCGATCCCAGTGGAAGCGCACCTTCACCCTTCCGAGGTCGTCCGTGTGGATCTCCTCGCCCGACGCACCCGTCACGAAGGCGGACGCTACCCCCGCGATCGTCGGCCGGGGCGTGACACGCGGCAGCCGGTAGGGGACCGCGCCGGGGATGGCCTCGATCGCGAAGACGCGCTCGCGGTCGCCCGTGCGGAAGCGGTGGCGCACGGCGACGACGAAACACTCGCCGTCGGGGCGCGCGCTGCCGGCGTAGCCGGCGTCGACCTCGAGCGCCTGGCGCAGACCGGGCCGCAGCGCGAGCAGCGTCGACTTGAACGTGAACGCGAGCGCGCTCGCGCGCAGGCTCTCGAGGTAGAGCCCGGCCAGGCGCTTGCCCTCGGCGGGCGAGCCGTAGCCGAAGGGGGCCCGGTAGATCTCGACCGCCTTCTCGGCGTCGCTGCCGGCCTCCGCCTGCGCCTCGAGATCGACGCCGGGCTGCTCGTGCCAGTAGTCGCGCAGGCGCACCTTGCCGGGGCGACGCGAGCGCGCGACCTTGGCCTCGTATGCGATGGGTGCATCGGCCCCGAGCCCGCTCGCGTCGACGAGCGCGAGCGCGTCGTCCTGCGCCTTCGGCGCCATCGTCGAGCTGTCCTCGAGCAGGAAGGCGTCGCGTCCCTCGCCCGGCTCGAACGAGAAGTAGAGGCCCTCCTCCTCGCAGAGGCGGCGCACGAAGTCGAGGTCGGTCTCGTCGTACTGGGTCACGTAGCGCCGCGGCGGGTGGGAGGCGCAGAGCGCCTCGCGGTACGCCTCGCCCCCGAGCCCGGCGTCCTCGAAGACCTGACGCACGATCTGGGGCACGCTCTTGTCCTGAAAGACGCGGCTCCGGCGCCGCAGCGTCAAGAGGTGGGCGGGCGAGCGCACGGTCAGCCGATAGCGCCGCACGCTCGGCGCCTGGGAGGTCGCGAGCGCCGTGAGCGAGACCACGATCCCGTGCACGACGCGCGCGTCGAAGCTGCCGCCGAGCAGGATCGCCGCGGGCGCGCCGACGAGCGCGGGCGGATCGAGCGGCTCGGGCGCCGTCACCTCGAGCGTGAACGCGCAGGGCTCGCCCAGGCGCTCCTCGCCGTCGAGCGCCGTGACGAAGAGGTGTGCATCGCCGAGCACGAGGATGGGGTCCTGCATCGCTTCGCTCCTGCCGCTCGGTCTCGTCAGCGCTGCCCGGCGCGCCAGGCTCGATAGGTCTTGCGCGCGCGCTCGAGCCGCTCGGCGAGCCCCGGATCGGCCGCCGTGCGAGCGGCGTACACCGCGGCGAGCGCCTGGTGGTCGGCTGCGGTGAGCCGGTAGCGCGCCAGCACGACGGCCGTGTCGCGCGTGCCGTCGGCCCGCGCCGGAGC
>JADLAB010000257.1 GCA_020848455.1 Polyangiaceae bacterium | reverse complement strand
GGGCGCCGTACGCGACCCAGCCCGCCAGCGTCACGCGCAGCAAGAGATCGATGCGCCGCCGCTCGGCACCGCGCACGCTCTGGGCGAGCTCCTCGGCGAGCGTGGCCGACGTCGGCAGCCAGGCGATACGTGCCCTGGCGATCTTGCGGTCGCTCATGGGCGCACCGGTACCATGTCTCGAGCTCTGGAGGCGATGACCACCTCACGGCCGCCACTCGGCTCCGTCGCCGTCACGCTCGCCATCGACGAGCTCTACGCGAAGGTCTTCGCCGACGCCGCGGGCTGAGGCTGCGCCCGCGCTCGACCTGCGGCCCACCGATCACGAGTGCCCCCGCGTGCCGGGCCGGTTTGCGTGCCCGGCGCGACGATTTGCGCTCTACTCGTGAGGGTGCGAGGTGCGCACCCGGAGAGCTCCATGCGGACGGTGCTGATCATCGACGACGAGGGCGACATTCGCACCGTGGTCGCGATGAGCCTCGAGCACGTCGGTGGCTACCGCGTGCTCCAGGCGGCGAGCGGCGAGGAGGGTCTCGCGGTCGCGCTGCGCGAGCGGCCCGACCTCGTCATGCTCGACCTCATGATGCCCGGGATGGATGGCCGCGCGACCTTCGAGGCCTTGCGAGCCGACGCGCGCACGCGCGCGATCCCGGTCGTGCTCGTGACGGCCCGCCGCCACCGCCGCGAGCTGGAGGGCTACCTCGCGCTCGGCTTCGCCGGGGTGGTGGTCAAGCCCTTCGACCCGATGAGCCTGCCCGGCGAGGTCGCCCGCATCTGGCAGCGCAGCTCGCCCGGCAGCCCCGACATCGAGGCCGCGCTCGAGGAGCTGCGTGCCGAGTACGCGCAGAAGCTCCCCGCGCGCATCGCGGAGCTCGCGCATGCGGCCGACGCGGCGTGTCGCGACCCCGGCGCCGAGCCGGCGCGTGCCGCAGCCGAGCGCCTGGCCCACAAGCTGCGCGGCACCTCGGGCTCGCTCGGTTTCTCGGTGCTCGCAGACGCGGCCGGCAAGGTCGAGACGCTGTTCGGCGCCCTGCTCGAGGCGCGCCGGGGTGCGGCGGGCGCCGGCTCGCCGGACGGAATCGTCGCCGAGATCCGGGCGGCGCTCGCGGAGCTGCAGGCGTCTGCGCCTCGATCGCCCTGATCCGGGAGCCCCGGGGCGGCGCGGCGCGGCGGGCCCGGGCGCCCGCCTCCTTTTAGGGCTGGCGGGCCCAGGCAGTCCTGGTACTTTTCCGGCGGTGAGCGCCTGCGCACTGTGTGGAGCCGACAAGGGCGCGCCCGATGCGGCCTGTGGCCAGTGCGGCGCGCGGACCGCGAGCATCCCGCCGATCTCCATCCGGCCCTTCGTCATCGACGGCCGGTACCGGCTCGAGACCGAGCTCGCGGAGGGTGGCATGGGGGTCGTCTACCTGGCCCGGGACATGTGGCTCGACCGTGCCGTGGCGGTGAAGGTCATCGCCGCCGAGCTCGCCGGCGATCCGGACGTCGCCCGTAGCTTCCAGCTCGAGGCGCGCGCCATGGCCCGGCTGCGGCACGAGAACGTGGCCCAGGTGTACACGTTCGGGCCCTACCTCGACTCCTACTTCCTCGCCATGGAGTACGTGTCGGGGCCGACCCTCGCGCAGCTCATCGAGGAGCACGCTCGCGCTGGCACCCACATCCTCGTCCACAGCGCGCTCAACATCCTCCTGCGCACGCTCGCCGGGCTGGGCGCGGTCCACGCCGCGGGCATCGTGCACCGCGACGTCAAGCCGGCGAACATCGCCATCGAGGAGGACACCGGGCGCCCCGTGCTGCTCGACTTCGGCGTCGCGGCGCCGAAGGACCCGAGCCAGGCCGCGACGCTGTTTGCCGGCTCGCCGTCCTACATGGCGCCCGAGCGCTGCAGCCCGGCGGAGGGCGTCGACGGCTACACCCTGCAGAGCGACATCTACGCGCTCGGGTGCATGGCGTTCGAGGTGCTCACCGGGCGTCCGCCCTTCGAGGGCGACACGGTCGTGGAGGTCCTGCGCCAGCACATCGAGAGCCCGCCACCCCGGGTCTCGTCGCTGCGCCCGGAGCTCGCCGCCTTCGACGCCGCGCTGGTGCGCGCGCTGGCGAAGGACCCCGGCGCCCGCTTCCAGAGCTGCGCCGAGATGGCCGAGGCCCTGCGCGAGGCCGAGCGACGCCACGACGAGCAGCACCAGCGCCAGGTTCTGCACTCGACCGTGGCCCCGCGACCGGACGGGGAGCGTGCGGCCCCGGACGGGGCGCTCGCGGTGCTCGTGGTCGACGACGACAAGGACTTCGCGCGCTTTGCCGCCCGCTCCGTCCAGCTCGCCTTCTACCGCAAGCCGATCCACGTGCAGACCGCGCAGAGCGGCTCCGAGGCGCTGCTCCGCTGCGACGACCGCTCGCCCGACCTCGTGCTGCTCGACTACGACATGCCGGGGCTCGACGGGCTCGACACGCTGTCGCGGCTGCGCGCCCTGCCCGGCGGCGACAAGACGCGCGTCGTCGTGGTGAGCGGCAAGGCCGGCACGCAGCAGCGCTGGCGCTTCAGCGTCCTCGGTGTGCGCGACTTCGTCGACAAGCCGGTCGACATGCAGAAGCTCGTCTCGACCATCGGGCACATCGCGGCGCGCAGCGGCTGGCTCGAGCGCCGCGCGACCGGAGCCTGAGCGCGCGCGGAGCGCCCGCCATGCCCGAGCTGCCGGACGTCACCCTCTATGTCGAGGCCATCCGGGCGCGGCTCGTCGGCCGGCGGCTCGCGGGCGTGCGCGTGGCGAAGCCGTTCGTGGTGCGCACCTTCGATCCGCCCGTCGGGGCGCTCCGCGGCGAGGTGCTGACCAGCGTCGAGCGGCTCGGCAAGCGCATCGTGCTCGCGCTCGGCGGCGAGCTCTTCGCGGCGATCCACCTCATGATCGCCGGCCGGCTGCGCTATCTCGAGCCCGCCGCGGGCGCGACGCGGCGCACGTCCTCGGCGCGGCGTGCCTCGAGCCCGCTCGGCGCGCGCGGTCCGGGGCCGGGCGACGGCTGGCCCCCCCTGCCCGGCAAGCTCGCCCTGCTCGGCCTCGACTTCGACGCGGCCGACGCAGGCAACGCGGGGCGCGCGACCCTGGTGCTCACCGAGGCGGGGAGCGAGCGCCGGGCCGCCCTGCACGTCGTGCGTGGCCGCGCGGCGCTCGCGGCGCTCGACGCGGGGGGCGTCGAACCGCTCGCGGTCGATCGCGCCGGGTTCGCGGCGGCGCTCCTGCGCGAGAACCACACGCTCAAGCGAGCGCTCACCGACCCGCGCCTCTTCGCCGGGATCGGCAACGCGTACTCGGACGAGATCCTGCACCGGGCGCGCCTGTCGCCGCTCGCCTGGACGACCCGGCTCGGCGCCGACGAGATCGAACGGCTCCATGACGCAACGCGTCACGTCCTGAGGACCTTCACCGACCGGATGCGGGCGGAGCTCGCGGCGCGGTCGGCCCCGGGCGCGCTCCCCGCGTGGCCGGACACGGTGACCGCGTTCCGCCCCGACATGGCGGTGCACGGCCGGTACCGGGAGCCCTGCCCCGACTGCGGCACGCGCGTGCAGCGCATCGTGCGCGGCAAGCACGAGGTCGACTACTGCCCGCGCTGCCAGACGGGCGGCAAGCTCCTCGCCGACCGCGCGCTCTCCCGGCTGCTGCGCGGCGACTGGCCGAAGACGCTCGAGGAGCTCGACGAGCACATGCGCGTGCGGGCGGCGCCGGCATGACGC
>JADLAB010000256.1 GCA_020848455.1 Polyangiaceae bacterium | reverse complement strand
TGGCGGGCTGGATCGCCCCGGAGGGCGCTGCGCGCAGCGGCTGGCTCGAGCTCGCGCGCGGGCGCGCGCGCGCCGCGGGCGACGCCGAGACCGAGGCCTTCACGACGCGGCGCCTGGTCGCGAGCTATCTCGCGACCGGACAGGCCGACTGGGCGCAGGCCGAGATGGCCGAGGGGCCGCTCGGGCGGGCCGGGGACGCCGAGGCGGCGCTGCTGCGCGCCCTCGGCTCGGCCGCGCTCGGCGCGAGCGGCCTCGGCGACGCGGCGCTCGCCGACCTCGTCGACCTCGACACGCGCCTCGGCGAGGCGACGCCGGTCGGCGTGCTGGCGGAGCTCGCGAACCGGGCCCACGCGCGGCCCGAGCTGCGGCACCGCCTGCGCCGGCGGCTCGCCGACGCCGCGGTCGACGCCCGAGGCCCGCGCTACGTGGCCGCCTTCGCGCTCGAGGGCGCCGCGGCGCTCGAGCGCGCGGCGCGGGCGAGCGTCGCCGTGCAGACCTCCGCGCACGACCTCGCCGAGCTCGCCTCGCTCCTGCTCGAGGCGGGCAGGCTCGGCGGTGCGTCGGACCTCTACGCCGCGGCGACGCACTTCGCACCGAACCAGCCGGCCGGCTTCCGCGGCCTCGCGGCCGCCGAGCTCGCGCGCGCCGCCACCGCCGGGGCGGCGCCTTCGCCCGAGCCCGAGCCGGTGCAGGCGTCCGCGCAGGCCTGGCTCGAGCGCGCGCGCGAGCTCGAGCCGGGCGACCCCACGCTCGAGGCCGAGCTCGCGTTTCGCGCG
This sequence comes from Polyangiaceae bacterium, assembly GCA_020848455.1. Classification (GTDB taxonomy): domain Bacteria; phylum Myxococcota_A; class Polyangia; order Polyangiales; family Polyangiaceae; genus JACRDA01. Next base: position 31,574 of record JADLAB010000256.1, on the reverse strand, counting down.
GCGGGCGCCGGCGCCGCGCGCGCACCCGAGCCGGACGAGCAGTACCTGGTGCGGCCGGAGGTGTTCCTCGCGCGCGGGCGCGCCCGGCCGGCCAGGCAGGGCGAGGTGTTCGACCGGCAGCTGCACTGGGTGCGCGTCGTCACCTACCACGCGGACGGCCGCGTTTCGCAGCTCATGCACTACGCGCGCGAGATCGTGATCGAGCCCCGCAACGAGGCCGAGCGCTACGAGCCGCTCGTCGGCGAGAGCGCCCGGACCGAGCTCGTGCGCGCGCGCCTGCACAGAAAGGACGGCACCGTCGTGGCACCCGAGGAGCAAGGCGCCGGCGGCTCCGGGCCGCCCTACGTGCGCTGGCCGGAGCTCCACCAGGGCGACGTCGCCGAGGTGGTGGTGCGCAGCTGGACCCCGGGGCCGGTGGGGCGCCACGGCGACCCACCGTTTTACTTCGTCGACTACGTCGGCTCGACCGACACGCACCCGGTGCTCTACAACGAGGTCGTCGTGGTGGCGCCGCCGGCCTCGCCGCTCGCCATCGACGTGCTCCACGGTCGGCCCGACCGACGCTTCGAGCACGAGACGGGCGGGCAGCACGTCACCCACTACGTGTGGGACGATCCACCGACCGTCCCGGACGAGCCCCTCGCGCCGAGCCCGAGCGAGACGCTGCCGGTGGTCGTCGGCTCGACCTTCCCGGGCTGGGCCGCGTTTCGGCAGTGGTACGCCGCGGCGGTCGCGGGCTTCACCGAGCCCGACGCCGAGGTGCGGCGCATCGCCGCCGAGCTCACGCGCGGCAAGACGACCCGCGACGAGAAGGTCCGGGCCGTATTCGACTTCGTGGCGGACGACATCCGCTACGTCAACTACGTGTCGGGCGAGTGGTGGCTGCCGAACCGACCGCAGGAGCTGCTGCAGCGGCGCCAGGGCGACTGCGACGACAAGGCGCTCTTGCTCATCACGCTGCTCAAGGTCCTCGGCATCGAGGCGACCGAGGTGCTCGTGCAGACGCGCTACACCGGGCAGCCCTCGCTGCTGGCCAGCACGACGGCGGCGATCCCGCTCTTCGACCACGGCATCGCGTACCTGCCGGGCGTCGGCGGCAAGCCGGGGGTGTGGCTCGACGCCACAAGCCCGGAGAGCCGCATCGGACCCTTGCCGAGCATGGACGCCCGCGCCGTGGCCCTCTTCGCGACCGAGGGGCCGGCCGAGATCGTCGCGACGCCGGCGAGCTCGCCGGCCGAGCACGGCATCGACGCCACCTGGACCATCGCGCTCGCGGCGAGCGGCCGCGCGGACGTGACGGCCGAGGAGCGCCACGCGGGCGACGCCGCCTTCGCGCTGCGGACGCACCTGAAGGAGGAGGCCGCGCGCGCCCAGTGGCTCGAGCAGTACCTCGCCTCGGGCTGGCTCCCGGCCGTGCGCCTGAGACCGGACGGCTGCCGGGCCGACGACGCCCGGCCCGACGACCCGTGCCACGCGCGGCCGGCGGTCGCGTTCACGCCCTACCTGCCGGGCGGCTTCTCGAGCCTCGGCTACGCCGTCACGTCCGAGGGCTTCGCGCGCCGCGAGGGCGACGAGCTCGCCGTGCCGATCTCGCCCCTCGGATCGCTCACGTCGGAGCTCGCGCCGCTGCCGAGCCGCCGCCTGCCCGTCGTGCTGCCGCCTCAGATCGCGCCGTCGCACGACGTGCGGACGCTCACGATCCACGCGCCCCCGGGCTTCGTCTTCGCGGAGCTGCCGCCCGACGGCGACGAGGACGGCGGCGCGCTCGGCCGCGCGCACCTCGCCTTCGCGCGCGCGCCCGGCCAGAACGCGGTCGTCGTCGAGCGCAGGATCGAGCTCGACAGGTCCACGATTGCGCCCGACGAGTACCCGGCGTGGCGCGCATTCCTGCAGCGGGTCGACGGCCTGATGCGCCGCGTGGTGCGGCTCGTGCCGGAGCGCGCGGCGCCGGGCGCTGGAGAGAAGCGATGAGCGGGCCCGCGCACGCAGGCGGCGCGGGGGCGCGGCGCCAGACACCCCGGCGAGGCGCGTGGGTCGCGCTCGCGGCGAGCTGCGCCGCGCTGCTCGGCGCCTGCCCCGGTCCCGCCGTGCCCCACGGCGGCGCGGGCGATCACGCCGAGAGCTACCGCGCCGCTCTCGCCGCCGAGGCCGCCGACTCGAGCGCCGCCTCGCCCTACCTCGACTTGCTCGACCGGGCCGTGGCGAGCCCGGCGGCCCCGGGCGCGCTCGCGGCGGGCGCGGCCGCCCTCGACGCGCTCGTCTACGGCGCCGGAGCAGGCGAGCAGCTGCTCGGTCCGACCCCGCTCGTCGCGCGCGCCGAGGGGCTCGCGCTCCGCGTGGCCGAGCGCCTGCGCGCCGCCTGGGACGCGGCCGACCCCGCGGCGGCAGACGACCCGAGCGGCGGCGTGCTCGTCCTCTTGCGCGGCCTCCTCGCGGGCGCGCTCCACGAGCTCGCCCTCGACGCCGGCGACGAGGCCGAGGCCGCGCGCTGGGGTGAGCGCCGCGGCTGCGCCCGGGCCGCCTCCGTCGTCGGGCCCGTGGACGCGACCCCGCTCGAGAGCCTCGAGCGCGAGCCGCTCATCGGCGCCGAGGGGCCGCTCGCGCCGGCCTACCCGGGCGTGCCACCGTTCGCCGCCGAGACGCGGCCCGTCGTGGTGCGCGCGGACGCGTGCCGCCTCGATCTCTCGGCCGCGAGCGCGCTCACGGGCAGCCGCCTCGCCGCCGTCGACGTCGTCGTGCCGGAGGCGCAGCGCATCACCGTGGCACTCACGAGCGCCTCGGCCGCGAACGTGTTCGTCGGGGGCGTGGGGGCGATCGCGCGGCCGCTCGCCGCCGGCAGCCGGGCCCTCTTGCGCGCGGCCCGCGTGGAGGTGCCGGCGGGCACCGTGCGGATCGTCGTGGCGCTCGGCGCGCGCGGCGAGCCGGAGCCCATCGAGCTCGACACCTGGGGCGAGGACGGCCTGCCGCTCGCGAGCCGCGCGCCCGAGCCCGGCGAGGCGGCGACGGTACGCGCCACGCGCGCGACGCCGCTCGCCGTCGCGCCGACCGGCGCCTCCACCGAGGAGCTCCTGCTCGGCGCCGCCGGCCTGCTCGCCCTCGGCGAGGCGCACGCGGCCCTCGAGCTGCTCGATCCGGAAGCCAGCCCGGCCGGCGCGGCACGCCCGGCCGGGCTCGATCTGCTCTACGTGCGCGCCATCGCCGCCGCGGGCGAGCTGCCCGACTCGGTCGCGCTCGCCGAGAGCTCGGCCGCCCTCGAGCGCGTGCTCGCGGCGTGGCCCGACGGCTGGGAGGCGCGGGTGCGCCACGCGGAGGTGACGGGCCGGCGACGCGGCGAGGCGCAGGGCCCGCCGGCGGCGCTCGGCGAGCTCGGCGCGAGCGCGACCGCGGCACCCGGCGCGCCCCCCGCGGACCGCATGGTGCGAGCCTTCGCGGCCGCGACGGCGCGGCAGGCGCGCCTGTTCGACGTCGCCGAGATCGCCTACGCCGCGCTCGCCGCGAACGCGCCCGGCGCGCCCCTCACGACCGCGGTCGATCGGCGGATCCACCCGCGCACGGGCCCCGAGGCGGTCGCGGTGGCGTGCCAGGGCACGACGGGGCGGGCCGAGACCGACTGCCTCGAGGCGCGCCGCGCCGTCGGCGACCCGAAGGGCGCGCTCGCCGAGCTCCTGCGCCTGCGGCGCCTGCGCGGCGCGCCCGATGCGCTCCGCTCGGAGGAGATCGATCTCCTCGTCGAGATCGGGGATCTGCCGGGCGCGCTCGCCGCCTACGATGCCATGGGGCCGGCCGAGCGGCTCATCGGTGACGCCCCATCGTTCGCCGCGGGCCGGGGCAGCCTCGAGGCGGCGCGCACGCGCTTCGTGCGCGACCGCACGAGCGCGCGCGACGGCGTCTACCTCTTCGGCCCGCTCGCGCGCCGGCTCGGGCTCGAGCCCGACCCGGCGCCGTCGCTCGAGCGCGAGGGGCGCGCGCTCGTCCTCGCCGATCGCTCGGCGCCGGTCGGCACCGCGACCACCGTGCTCCGGCGCGTGGAGCGCTACACGCTCGAGGCCGACGGCCTCCTTAGCTACCTCGTCTACGATCTCCGCCGGCCGGGCGGCACGGCCGACGTGGCGGCCGCCGCCGCGACCTACGGGCCGGCCATCGCGGGCCGCACGGCCGGTCGCATGCTGCGCCGCCGCCTCCACAAGCAGGACGGGCGCGTGCTCGCGCCGACGGCACGACAGGGCGACGGCTCGGGCGCCGATCTGCCGCAGCTCGAGGCGGGCGACTACGTCGAGCAGATCGCCGAGGGCTATGCTCTGCCCGACGACCGAGGGCACTTCGTGCTCGACAGCCCCGATCTGCTGCCCGATCGCACCGGCGTGCGCGAGGCGACCATCGAGCTGCGCGTCGCGGCGGGCGTGCCCTTGTCCGTGTGGTCCCACCCGCTGCTCGGCGCGGCCGAGGAAGGCAAGGAGGGCGGCTACACGACGCGCCTCTGGCGCCTGCGCGATGCGCCGCCGCGGAGCCTCGAGGCGGGCGTGTCGCCGCTCGAGCAGAGCGTCGGGGTGAGCGTGGGCACGGTCGGCTGGCAGGACGTCGCGCGCGCGCTTTCGGAGCTCGTGCGATCCCTCGAGGAGCGCGACCCCTTCGTCACGCGCTGGGCCGAGCGCGCCGCCGGGCCGGAGCGCGCGCCCTCCCGCGCGCTCGTCGCGCGCGTCGTCGCGGCCGCGGGCAAGGCCATCCCGACGGCGAACGGGGACGTCCTGTCCGACACGTCGGCCTGGTACGACGCCGGCCCGCCGCGCACGACGGCGCGGAGCGCGCTCGAGCTCGGGCAGGGGAGCCGCACCTGGGTCGTCTACCGCGCGCTCGAGGCGCTCGGCGTCCCGGTCGCGCTCTGGGTCGCGGAGACCCAGCCCTTCGCCTCGGCCCCTGGCTTCCCGGCCCACGTGGGTCGCTTCCGCCAGCCCCTGCTCGTCGCACGGCTGCCCGAGGGCGAGCTCTGGATCGACGCCGACGTCGACGGTCCACCGCTGCCCCCCGGAAGGGTGAGCCCCGAGCTCCGCGGTCGGCTCGCGCTCTCGCCGACGGGCGCGCTCGCCCCCGTGGGCGGGCAGAGCGAGGAGGCCCGCGACGAGGTCGAGGTGTCGCTCGCGCTCGACGCCGCCGGCGACGCGCGCGGCTCGTTCGCGCTCACGCTCCACGGGCGCACCGCCCAGGGCCTCGCCGCCGCGCTCGAGGTCACGGTCGGCAGCGAGCGCCGTCAACTGCTGAGCCGCGTCGTGCTCGGGTGGCTGCCGTGGGCCGACGTCGAGGAGGTGAGCCTCGCCTCGGCCGAGGGCGCGTGGGACGTCGCGCTGCGCGCCACCGTCTCGGCGCACGGCTTCGCGCGCCCCGCGGGGCGCGCCGGCAAGGTGTGGGTGCTGCCCGGCCTCGAGCCCGTGCACCGCGTCTTCCCGGGCGCCGGCGTCGACACCCTCGGCGGCGCCTACGCCTCGCGCGCCGAGCGCGACAGCGCGCTGTCGCTCGATCCGGCCATCCTCTACCACCTGCGCCGTCGCATCACCCTGCCCCCCGGCGCGCGCCTCGGTCGGCTGCCGCGCGCCGTCGCCGTCGAGGCCCCCCATGTCGCCGCGACGCGGGTCGTCACGGCCGACGGGACGACGCTCGAGGAGGACTTCCGCCTGAGCCTGTCGACCGGCACCGTCTCGCCCGCCGAGTACCCCGCCTTCGTCGCGAGCGTGCAGGCCATCGACGACGGCTTCCTCGCCGGGACGCGCGTCGAGCGGCCGTGAGCGGGCGCGAGCGCCCGCTCCTTCACCCTGGCGCCGGCGGCTCCGGCAGCGACGCCTGCAGCTCGCGCCGCGCCATCACGAGCCGCTCGCGCAGCACCCGGTACCCGGGGTGGGCGCGCAGGCTCGCGAGCAGCGGGCAGCGCTCGAGCCACGCGAGCGGCAGCATGTCGCTCGCGTCGCTGCCGAGCCCCGAGAGCGACAGCAACGAAAGGGCCAGATCGCGGGCGCCGCGCGCGGCGAGCAGCTCCGCCTCGAGCGCCCGCAGGGCGGCCCGGCGGCGGCGCGCCTGCGGCGCCGTCTCGGCGAGCTCGGACCAGCGGCGGCGGGCCTCGTGCACGGGCTGTGCGCCGGCGAGGCACTCGGCGAAGGAGCGGACGTCGTCGGCGTGCGCGATCGGGCGGTCGCCGAGCGCCTGCGCCTGCTCGAGCGCGGCCGTCCCCCGGCCCCGCCACGCGGCGATGCGCACCCGCGCGAGCCAGTAGCGCCAGCTGCTGCGCTCGCCCTCGTCGGCCGCCTCGAGCACGGCGAGCCCGTCGCCCGAGCCCGCGAGCTCGACGGCATAGGCGAGGTCGAGCCGGGCGCGCCGCGCGGCACCGAGCTCGCTCGCGCGCCCGAGCTCGGCAACGGCGTGCACCGCGTTGCCCGCGACGAGCCACGCGCGCCCGGCGCAGAGGTGGGGCTCGGCGAGCAGCGGCTGCTGCGCGGCGAGCACGCGGAGCTCGGCGGCAGCATCCTCGGCGCGGCCGAGCTCGAACAGCACCTCGGCGAGGGTGGAGCGCGCCGAGACGAGCTCCGGCGCCGTGGCGACGGCGAGCTTCGCCATGGCGAGCGCCTCGGCGAGGTCCTCGCCCGACCCCGCCCCGTCGACGAAGCGCCGCAGCAGGGTGCGCGCACAGGCGGCGTTCACCCACGGGTCATCCGGGCTCGCGCGCAGCGACGCGTCGAGCAGGACGAGCGCGCGCGCGCCGTCGTCGGCGCTCGACCAGGACTCGATGAGGGTCGCCGCCATCAGGAAGCGCTCGACCTCGACGGGCGAGGCCGGACCTGCCGGCAGCGGAGCCGCCGGTGTCGCGTCGAACACCCCGGCGACGCCGGCCGCGACGGCGGCGGCGAACGCGAAGACCTTGCCGAGCGACGGCTCGGCCGGGGCCGCCCAGAGGATCTCGCCGGTGCCGGCGGCGCGCAGCTCGGCGCGCGGGCACGGGGCCTCGCTCCCGACCTCGCGCTCGACGAGCAGGAACGCCGCGGCGCCGACGTCGCGCGCCGCGAGCGCGAGCTCGGTCGGCCCCGCGCCCTCCGGAGCGCCCGGCAGCGAGCTCTGGAGCCACACGGCCCCGCTCGCCCGCAGCGCCTCCTGCACGAGATGGGCGACGCCGGGGAAGAGCTCCCCCGCCCCGCGCGCCACCACGGCGACGACCGGCGGCGGGCCAGCGCTTTGCTCCGCGGGCACCGACGAGGCGTGCAGCGACATCGCGCCGGCCGCCGCCACGGGCGTGGCGCGCAGCGCTGCGGCGAGCGCCAAGACGTCCTCGAAGCGGCCCTGGCGCTCGCGCGCGAGGCAGCGGAGCACGACCTCGGCTAGCCGGTCGTCGACCGTGGCGCGGCTGCGCGGGTCGGGCGGCTGCTCGAGCACGCGCGCGGCGGCCACCATGTAGACCGAGTCGCCCTCCCAGGGCGGCTTGCCGGTGAGCATCTCGAACATGACCGCGCCGAGCGCGTAGATGTCCGCCCGCGCGTCGATGTCGGTCCGCGACTCGACCTGCTCGGGCGCCAGGTAGGCCGGCGTGCCCAGCGTGGCGTGCGTGGCCGTGAGGCGCACGCCGCCGCGCGCGTGGGCGATGCCGAAGTCGGTGATGACGAGGCGCCCGACAGCCGTCAGCAGCAGGTTGTCCGGCTTGAGGTCGCGGTGCACGATGCCCGTCGCGTGCGCCGCGGCGAGCCCCGCGCAGGTCTGCAGCGCGAAGTCGACCACGCGCACGGCAGCGAGCGGCGCCTCGCGCGCCAGGAGATCGGTGAGCGGCCGGCCGTCGACGAGCTCCATCGTGAGGTAGCGACGGCCCGCGTCCTCGCCGAGGTCGAACACGCGCGCCACGTTGGGGTGCCAGATGCGCCGGGCGATCTTCGCCTCGCGCCGGAAGCGCGCGAGCGCGTCGAGGTCACGCAGCAGGTCGTCGTGCAGCAGCTTGACCGCCACCTCCTCGTCGAGCTCGAGGTCGCGCGCCCGCCACACCGTGCCCATGCCGCCCGCGCCGAGCTCCTGCCCGAGCACGTAGCGCCCCGCCAGCACGGTGCCGGGGCCAATCGTCGTGGAGCTGGGTGGGCCCGAGGTCGGGGTCACCGGCGCGGGCGTGCGGTCGGGCACGGGGGGCAGCATACGATACCAGGCGCGGCCTGTCGCGGCTCCGCGCGCGTGCCCGGCCGCCGGCCGAGCTCAGCGGCGCGGCAGCGGCGGGGGCGCCTTGCCGAGCAGCGCCGCGCCTGCCGCCGGCACGTCGGCCACGTCGAGCGTGAGGTCGGCGTAGGCCTCCGGGGGCAGGCCGAGCGCCTCGGCCACGTGCCGCAGGTAGGCGTCCTCCTCGAGATCGAGCACGCCGTCGGCGTCGCGCACCGCGACGATGAGCTCGAGCAGCTGCCGCTTGGCCGCCGGGTCGCTGAGCCCGAGCCAGCCGACCGCGTGCTCGACGCGGAAGATCGCGGGGCTGAAGGCGACGATGCGCGCCTCGAGCTCGGGCGGCAGGGCGCTCGCGCCGAGCGCGCGACACAGGATCGCGCGCACGGTCGCCACCTCGGCCGCAGCGACGTCGCGATCGGCGCACGCCGCCCCCATGAGGAGGTCGGCGATGAGCTCTTCTCGCATCGACATGCCGCTGTCATAGCAGGGGTCGAGGGTCGTCAGGGGTCCGTTGTCGGCCCCGGAGTCCGCGGCCGGACTGAGGCCTAGGCGACGCGCATGGTCGACGCGTGCACCCAGGCCGCGCCGCCGGCGTCCCACGCGACGTAGCCGTAGTCGCCCTGGACGTGGGTGAGCGTGCCGGCGTGCCGTTGCCCGTCGGGCCAGCTCACCACGACGCGGCGGCCGGGCTCGAGCGCGGGTGGCGCGGCGCCCGCCGGCGCGGTCGCGACGGCGGGCTCTGCGGCGCGCCGCGGGGGCGGTGGGCGACGCACCCGCGCACGCCGCACCCAGGAGCCCTCGCCGCCGTCGGCCCACGCGAGCCGGTACACGCAGCCGAGCCGCTCGCTCACGACGGCGCGCCGGTACTCGCCGCGCGCACCGGGTCCCTCGACGTCGCTGCCCGGCTCGAAGGGCGGCAGGCCGGCGTCCGGATCGGGCGGCGCATCGAGCCGCAGGTCGGCTGGCCGCGCGAACGCGAGCTCGCCGTCGTCGCACACGACCGTGACGGCGGGCTCGACCACGGTGCCGGCGCGCCCCGCCCCGTCCGAGCCGGGGATGCGGACGCGCAGGCCCGGCGCCGGCCCCGCCGCGACCCCGCCGGAGGCGCGCGAGGACCCCTCGGCGACCTCGAGCGCGCCCCCCTCGAAGACGCCGAGGCCGGCGTGCAAGAGATGGGGCCGACAGCGCTCGAGCGCCGCCGCCGCCACCGGGTCGGGCACCCGGCCGGGCGCGATCTCCCACGACTCCTGCAGGGCCGCCACGCGCAGGGCCGGTCCGAGCACGCCGCCGAGCACGCAGGCGACCCCCTCCCCGAGGCGCCCGCCCGCGGGAAAGAGCTCGGGCACGGCGCGGGTCGGCGCCTCGACCTTCGCCATCAGCTCGACGCACAGGCGGCGCGCGCCGTCGAGCGGCAGCTCGCAGCGCACCGACTCGACCGCGGTGCGCACGAAGACGAGCCGGCCGGCGATGGAGCCGTCGGCCGCGACGAGCGGCGCGAGGAAGGCCAACCGGTCGGGATCGAGCGGCCCACCGGGCGCTGCGAGCTCGCCGACCGCCCGCCCGTCCGGGCCGAGCACGACCGCGACCTCGGCCGCGCCGCACGCGACGGCGGTGCCGCGGCCGAGCGGCTGACTCGCCGGGCGGTGGGCCGTCTCGCTCGCCTCCGCGGGACGGGCGATCGTCATGGCGCGCCGCCGCCGAGCTCGGCACCGAGCAGGATGCGCAGCATGCGCCGCAGGGGCTCGGCCGCGCCCCAGAGCAGCTGGTCGCCGACCGTGAAGGCCCCGAGGTACTCCGGGCCCATCTTGAGCTTGTGCAGCCGGCCGATCGGCACGGCGAGGGTACCGGACACCGCGGCGGGCGTGAGCTCGGCCCGCGATGCCTCGGGCGTGTTCGGGACGACACGCGCCCAGGGATTGGCGTCGCGGATCGCGGCCTCGATGTCGGCGAGCGGCACGTCGCGCGTGAGCTTGACGGTGAGGCCCTGCGAGTGGCAGCGCATCGCGCCGACGCGCACGCAGATGCCGTCGACCGGCACGGGCGGCTCGAGCCCCAGGATCTTGTTCGTCTCGGCGTAGCCCTTCCACTCCTCGCGGCTCTGGCCGCCGTCGACGGCCTTGTCGATCCACGGGATGAGGCTCGCGGCGAGCGGCACGCCGAGCTCGCGCCGCGGGAAGTCCGGCGCTGCGAGCGACGCGGTGACGGCGCGATCGAGCTCGAGCGCGGTGGCGCCGTCCCGGTCGAGCAGGCCACCGGCCGCGCCCACGACGGCGCGCATCTGCGCCACCAGCTCCTGCATGGTCTTGGCGCCGGCCCCGCTCGCCGCCTGGTAGGTCATGGTGCTCACCCACTCGACCCAGCCGCGGGCGAACAGCCCGTGGAGAACCATGAGCATGAGGCTCACCGTGCAGTTGCCGCCGATGAAGTCGCGGGCGCCACGGGCGAGCGCGCGCTCGATGAGCGCGCGGTTGACCGGGTCGAGGATGATGACGCTCGTGTCCTTCATGCGCAGCGCGCTCGCCGCGTCGATCCACATGCCGCGCCAGCCGCTGGCGCGCAGCTTCGGGTGCAGGTCGTTCGTGTAGTCGCCGCCCTGACACGACACGACGGCGTCCATCTCGGCGAGCGCGCGGACGTCCGAGGCGTCGCGCAGCGTCCCGGTCGGGTGCCCGACATCGGGCCCCGGCGCGCCGACCTGCGAGGTGGAGAAGAACGCCGGCTCGAAGCCGAGCGCGAAGTCGCCCTCGGCCAGCATCCGGTCCATCAGCACCGAGCCGACCATCCCCCGCCAGCCCACGAACCCGACTCTCTTCATGTCTGCTCTCACCGTCGCCACGCGAGACTACGAGCTAGCCCGCTCCCGGCGCGCGGGCAAATCCCCGACCCGGATGCGCTCACGCCGCCCGGGGCCGCCGGGCCGGGAAGGCCGCGGCGAACTCGGTCATGGCCTGGGCCTCGTCGCGGGTGTGCACGAAGCCCGTGGCCCGCCGGAAGGCCGAGCCGTCGACGACGATGGAGTGCTTGAGGTGCCCGAGCGCCCCGCGCGACAGCTTGGGCAGGCCGAAGCGCCCGAGCGCCGCCGCGATGAGCGGCTCCGGAATCGGCACGAGCCGGCGCCCGGTCTCGCGCACGAGCACGCTGAGGGGCAAGGGCGAGGGGCCGCACACGTTGAACACGCCGCGCGGCCGCGCCCGGATCGCGGTCGCGATGGCGTCGACCACGTCCGCCTCGTGCATGAGCTGCGCGAGCGGGTCGAAGCCGAGCACGGCGGGCACGAGCCGGCGCTTGAGCAGCGTGGCGAGCGTGCCGTGGCCGCTCGGCCCGAGCGAGTAGCAGACCCGGAGCACGGTCGTCACGAGCTCGGGGAAGCGCCACAGGGCGGAGCCCGCGTAGAGGTCGGCCGCGACGAGGTCGGCGAGCTCGGGGTAGCTGGCCAGGCCGAGCGGCGGCTCGTCCTCGGTGTGGTAGAGCGGCGAGTCGGGCCCGGCGCCGTAGTAGGTGTGCCGGCCGACGAAGATGGCGTGCGCGGCGCCGTGCCGGCGGCACTGCTCGAACACGGCGCGCGTGCCGCCGAGGTTCACGCGGTAGCGCTCCTCGCTCTCGGCGAAGAGGTGCTCGATGGTGGCCATGTGCACCACGACCTCGGGCCGGTAGTGGCGAAACACCTCCTCGGCAGCGCGCTTGCGGAGGTCGACGTGGCACAGGTGCAGACCCGCGGGCACGTCGGCGAAGCGGCGCCGATCGATGCCGATGACCTCGTGGCCCTCGGCGCACAGCTGGCGCGCGAGCCGCTGCCCGACCAGGCCCGCCACGCCCGTGATGAGCACCTTCACGGCGTCGCCCCCGCGCCGCGCGTCGCGCCGACACGCCGCACGCGCTTGCCGTGCGCGATGAGCCCGGCGATGGCGAGCTTCACGCGCTCGACGTGCGCCGCGACGACCTCGTCGTCCTCGTCCCCGGTTCCCCCCAGGACCACGGGCTCCCCGAAGTGGATGTCGAGCCGCACCGGCAGCGGCAGCGGCAGGACCCACGGCGTGACCGGCAGGTACGGTGCGCCGAAGCGCCTGCCGAGCTTGTAGGCGTTGGCCACGGTCGGGATGGCCTCACCCCCGCCGAGGAAGGCGAAGGGCACGATCGGCGCCTTCGCCGCGAGCGCCAGCCGCACGAAGCCCGTCCCGAAGTCGACGAGCGAGTAGCGCTGGCGGTAGAGCTTCTCGGTGCCGTGCGCTCCCTCCGGGAACACGAGCAGCAGGCGCTCGGCCTCGAGCAGGCGCTCGGCGTGCTCCGGTAGCCCGGTCATCTGCCCGCAGCGCTGTGCCAGGACGGCGAGGAAAGGCCAGCGGCTCAGGAACCGGTCCGCCATGCCGTGCGCGAGCCGCGGCGGATCGAGCTCGAGCAGCATCGCGGCGATCACCATGGCCGCGTCGAGCGCGATGCCACCCGAGTGGTTGCCGACGAGCATCGCGCGCCCGCGCGCGGGGACGTTCGCGATGCCGTGCACCCGCACGCCGAAGTAGTGGCGATAGGCCCAGCAGAAGGGCAGGAGCGTGCGCACGAGGTGGCGCTTGGACGCGCCGTAGGGGTCGTAGCCGAAGCGGTTCCACGGGATCTCGAGCCGCTCGATCCGGTCCTCGAGCTCCGCGTGAAGCGACCCCGCGCCTGCGAGCTGCATCGCCCCCGAGCTTACACCAGGCGCCGCGGGTCGGTCGCGGCGCGCGCGACGCCGCGCGTCAGTGCCGCGGCTCCTTGACCTTGAGGAAGCGGAGCTTCGGAAAATCCTTCTGCGTACGCTCGAGGTGCCAGGCGTTGCGCGCCAGGAACACGGGCGCGTCCTCGTGGTCGAGCGCGTGGCTCTCGGCGCACTCGCGCTCGAAGCGCCGCAGCTCGGCCGCGTCGTCCGCCTCGAGCCAGCGCGCCGTGTGGAGCTCGGCCCCTTCGAAGATGACCGGCAGCTCGTACTCGTCGCGGATGCGGTCGGCCAGCACCTCGAACTGCAGCGCGCCGACCACGCCCACGATGAAGCCCGCGCCGATGGTCGGGCGGAAGACGCGCGCCGCGCCCTCCTCGGCGAGCTCGCGCAGCGCCCGGCCGAGGTGCTTGGCGCGCAGGGGGTCACCGGCGCGCACCCGGCGCAGGAGCTCGGGCGCGAAGCTCGGGATGCCGGTGAAGCGCAGCGCCTCGCCCTCGCTCAGGCTGTCGCCGACGGCGAAGCCGCCGTGGCTCGGGATGCCGATGACGTCCCCGGCCCAGGCCTCGTCCGCGAGCTCGCGGTCGCGCGCCAGGAACAAGAGCGGGTTGTGCACGGCGAGCGTCTTGCCGGTGCGCACCTGCAAGAGCTTCATGCCGCGGTGGAAGTGGCCCGAGCACAGGCGCACGAAGGCCATGCGGTCGCGGTGCTTCGGGTCCATGTTGGCCTGGACCTTGAAGACGAAGCCCGTGACGTGCTCCTCGCGGGCGTCGACGACGCGCGTCTCGGCGCGCTGGGCGCGCGGCGGGGGCGCGAGCTCGGTGAGCCCACCGATGAGCTCGCGCACGCCGAAGTTGTTGAGCGCGCTGCCGAAGTAGACGGGCGTGAGGTGGCCCTCGCGGTAGGCCTGCAGATCGAAGGGCGGGCAGAGGCCGCGCACGAGCTCGACGTCGTCGCGCAGGCTCTTGACCGCCTCCTCGGGCAGGAGCGCGTCGAGCTGCGGGTCGGAGAGCCCCTGGCACACGACCCCCTCGGTCACCGTCGCGCCCTTGCCGCGCGGCACGAGCACCAGCCGCTCGCCGCGCAGATCGTAGCAGCCGAGGAAACGCTGCCCCATCCCGATGGGCCAGCTCACCGGCGCGACGTGCAGTTGCAGGCTGTCGGAGATCTCGTCGAGCAGCTCGAGCGGCTCGCGCCCCTCGCGGTCCATCTTGTTGATGAACGTGATGATGGGTACGTCGCGCAGGCGGCACACCTCGAAGAGCTTGCGCGTCTGCTCCTCGATGCCCTTGGCGGCGTCGATCACCATGACCGCCGAGTCGACGGCCGTCAGGGTGCGGTAGGTGTCCTCGCTGAAGTCCTGGTGGCCGGGCGTGTCGAGCAGGTTGAAGGTGCAGCCGCCGTACTCGAAGGTCATCACGCTGACGGTCACCGAGATCCCGCGCTCGCGCTCGACCTTCATCCAGTCGCTGCGCGCGCGCCGCTGCTCGCCGCGCGCCTTGACGGCCCCGGCGAGCTGGATCGCGCCGCCGAACAGGAGCAGCTTCTCGGTGAGCGTCGTCTTGCCGGCGTCCGGGTGCGAGATGATGGCGAAGGTGCGGCGCCGCGCCACCGCGTCCGCGCGCGCCGTCTCCGGGGCGCCGTCCGCCGTCCGCCCCCCTCGCTCCGCGTCGCTCTCGTCCGTCATGGCCACCGCGGCGCGTGGCGTACTCGCCCGGCGCGGGCGCGGCAACCGCCGTGTGGCAGCGTCGCGTGTGGTCTCCCCAGCTCCGCGCTGCTGGGCTATCCTCGCGCCACGTCGGTCGACGGCTCGAAGGGCTTGCGACTTCGCGGGCGCCGCGCGCGCGGCGCCCCACGACTAGCGAGGAGTGACGAGGCGATGTCGAAGAAGCTGTTTGTCGGCAACCTGAGCTGGGACACCCGCGACGACAGTCTGCGCCAGGCCTTCGAGGCCTTCGGCGCCGTGACCGAGGCGAAGGTCATCACCGACCGCGACAACGGCCGCTCCAAGGGCTTCGGCTTCGTCACCTTCGCCGAGGCGGACCACGCCGCCGCGGCGGTGTCGCAGATGGACGGCGCCACGCTCGACACGCGCACCATCCGCGTCGCGCTCGCCCAGGATCAGGGCCCCCGCCGAGCCGGACCGGGCGGCGCGGAGGGCGGGGGCGGCGGCCGCAACCGCTTCTGAGCGCGCGTCACTCGGCGTAGATCGCACCCATGTCGTTGCGGGCCGTCGTCGAGACGTTCCGGCTCGGCTCGTCGTGGCCGAGCGAGACGATCTCGGCGCGGTACAGGACGGTGCCGTCGTCGCGCGCGATCTCGCCGACGAGGTCGCCCCAGCCGAAGCTCGAGCTCGAGTAGGTGTGCATGGTCGCCTGCTCGCCACCGATGACCACGCGGTACGCGGTGTCGGTCACGGGCACCTTGCGGCCGCCGATCTCGAGCAGCGCGTCCTCGGTCTTCAGCATGCCCTGGTTCTCGTCGGCGGGCAGCAGCGCCTTCGACATCACCTCTTCGTAGGCCGCCACGCCGAAGGGCGTGAGCGTGCCGTTCTCGAGCTTGGCGACGCTGAGCAGGTCGCCGGTCGCGTCGTCGACGCGCAGCCGCAAGGTGTCGCGGCCGTTGCCGTCGTCGAGCGTGATGTCCATGAGCAGCACGGTGCCCTGCCGGTCCACCACGCGCTGCGTGATGGTGAGCGGTTGCGCGCGGTAGTTGCCGCTCACGCGGTACACCGCGAAGTCGCCGGGCTGCCGCTCGGGCAGCGGGGCGGACACCGCCACGGTCGCCGCCGCCGGCGCGTCGAGCCCGAGCTCGGCCATCACCTCCTCGCCCCTCGGCGCCATCGCTGCGTTCATCGAGGTGCCTGCGTGTGCACAGCCCATCGCGAGCACCGAAACCGTCGTCGTCACTACGAGCCACTTCATGGCTCGGCCCATAGGTGACGCGCGCGCTCGGGGCCAAATTCGGCGCGGCGCTCGCCGAGGTCGCAGGCGCGCGGGAGCCCGCGGTGCTCCTGGCACCGCGGGCCCCGCAGGCTACGCGCCGCGCCCGGACGTCACGGCTCGATGAGCACGTTGCCACCCGTGTGGCAGCCGTTGCAGGTCGCCGCAGGCGTCCCCTGCATGTAGATTTCGCCGTTGGCGTTGCGCATGCCCATCTCGGCCGAGGCCCAGTCGATGGTCGGGTTGCCCGCCGCCACGGCGTCGATCCAGAAGTTGCCGTTCGTCGCCGAGTACGTCGTGTAGAGCGTACCGCCGGCGAGGAGGCCGACCTGCACGTTCGCAGCCCCGACCGTCCCGCCCGCCTCGTAGACGGTGCCGCCGAAGAGCCACTTCGGCGGATTGGGGCCGTTCGAGTGGCAGTTCATGCAGTTGTCCCCGTCGTTGTGGTTGCCGTCGGCGGGATTGGGCAGCCCGGCCGGGTCGTACGCAGCCGCGCCGTCCCAGAAGCCCGCGGCGCCGCCGCCTCCCTGTCCGGACCCGCCGGAGCCGCCGCCGCCCGTGTTCGTCGTCGAGCTCGTGGTGCTCGAGGTGGTGCTCGACGTCGTCGTCGTGGTCGTCGTGTTGTTGGTCTCTTCGGAGTCGGACTTGCACGCGCCCAAAGCCGCGGCCGCGACGAGCGCGGCGCTACCGATGACAAGGATGCTACGCATGGCGTTCTTCCCTCCTTGGGGCGTCACGTCGCGACGTGACGCTGGACACACCGAGGCCTATCACGCGGGACCCCGCAGGTCACGGCTCGCCCCGCTCGACACCCAAGTGTCCTAACGTAACATATTGGAATTGCGCGACTAATTCCGCACGCACCCTGGACCGTTCCGCGCCGCCGAACGTACGCTCAGGGCGATGGAGCGAAGACTCTCACCCTGCCTGGTCTGCGGACGACACTTCGACCTCTGCGCCGCGGCATGCCCGTTCTGCTCGGCGCCCGACGAGCGCGCCGGCCTCGGGCGGGGCGCGTCGTGGCTCGCCGTCGCCGCGGTCGCCGCCGCGGCGGCCGCCCTCGCCGGCTGTCCGAAGAGCGCACCGCTTCCGCCGACCCCGCTCACGACCGGCTCGACCCCGAGCAGCCGTGCCAGCACCACCGTCACCCCGGAACCGACGCCGCCCGACGAGCCACTCGTGCCGCTGCCCACCCCGTCGCCCACCGAGACGAGCCCCGGGCCGCCGGCGGTGCCGGCGTACGGCCCACCGCCGCCGCCCGACGAGATTCGCATGCCGCCGATCCCCACGGCCCCGCGGCCCACGGCCGTGCCGCTGTACGGCGCTCCGCCGCCGCGCGGACTCGAGCGCTGAACGACGGCCCGCACGCGTGCGCGCGCGCTCGGTTGCCGCTAAGAGGTCGGCTCCTTGGGCACGAGCCTGCATGCCTTGCGCGTCTACTACTTCGCGAGCTTCGCGATGTTCGGCGCCTACTTGCCGTTCTTCCCGCGCTGGCTCGAGGCGCGCGGCCTCACGGGTGCCCCGCTCGGCCTCGTCGTCGCGACCATGCCCGCGATGAGCGTGCTCGCGCCGCCGCTGTTCGGCTGGGTCGCCGACCGCCTGCAGCTCCGGGGCTCGCTCCTGCGCGTGGCCTGTGCGGGCGCGCTCGCGGCCTTCGTGGCGCTCGCCCTCGCGAGCACCTTCGACGCGGCGGTCGGCCTCGCGCCGATCCTCATCGCCGTCGTCGTGTTCTCCTTCTTCCGCGCGCCGATGTTCATGCTCGCCGACGTGGTCGCGCTCGAACGCGTCGTCGGCACGGGTGCGAGCTACGGGCGCCTGCGCCTGTGGGGCTCGGTCGGGTTCCTCGCGGGCGCGCTCGGCGCGGGCGAGTGGCTCGACCCGAAGCAGCCGGCGCCGCTGCCCGTCGCGATCGCGATCGGTCTCGGGTGCGCGACCCTGGCGGCCTTCCTCTTGCCGGTGCGAGGGCGGCTCGCGGCGCGACCGATCGGACGCGAGGTGCGGGAGCTCCTCGCGCGCGCGCCCTACCGGCGCTTTCTCGTCGCGACCCTGCTCGGGCAGCTCGGCCATGCGGCCTACGACCTCTGTTACTCGTTCCACCTGCGCGATCTCGGGGTCGGCGACGACCTCGTCGGCGCCGCCTGGGCGCTCGGGGTCGGCGCCGAGGTCGTCCTGCTCGCCTCTGCGACGCGCCTGGTGGAGCGCACGAGCGCCCCGCGCATGCTGGCGCTCGCGTTCGGGGTGGCCGCGGGGCGCTGGGTCCTCATCGCCGTCCTGCGCGACGTGGGCGCGCTCCTCGGGATGCAGCTCCTGCACGCCGCGACCTTCGCGCTCATGTGGCTCGCCGCGCTCTCCCACAACCGCCGCGCCGCTCCGCCCGCGATCCTCGCCACCGCCCAGGCGCTGCTCACCGTGAGCATGGCCGCCGGCTCGGCGCTCGGCATGCTCGCCTGGGGCACGCTCTACCGGGCCGGTGGCGGCAGCCTCATCTTCTTCTGCGCGAGCGGCGCCTCGGCGCTCGGGGCGCTCGTCGCGCTCACGCTTCCGCCCCTGGCGCGCCCGGCGCCCGAGTCGCCCGACACCCCCCAACCCGGAGTCGACCCGGCGGAGCGCCGGGTCTAGGGTGCCCGACCATGTCCGCGCTCGAAGCCGCCGCCGTCGATCTCGGCTCGCACAGCTTCCACATGATCGTGGCGCGCATCGACGAGGGGCAGCTCGTGGTGCTCGACCGCATGCGCGAGCGGGTCAGCCTCGGGGCGGGCCTCGACGAGAACCGCAGCCTGCGCGAGGACGTCGCGGCGCGCGCGCTCGCCTGCCTCGAGCGCTTCGGGCAGCGGCTGCGCGGCATGCCGCCCGAGCGCGTGCGCGCCGTCGGCACGAACGCCCTGCGCCAGGCCCGCAACGGGGCGGCCTTCGCCGAGCGCGGCCACCGCGCCCTCGGCTACCCCATCGAGACCATCAGCGGCCAGGAAGAGGCGCGCCTCGTGTACCTCGGGGTCGCCCAGACGGTGCCGTCCGGCACCGCGGGGGCAGTCGAGCGCCGGCTCGTGGTGGACATCGGCGGCGGCTCGACCGAGTGCATCATCGGCGAGGGCAGCGACATCCTCGAGGCCGACAGTCTCTTCATGGGGTGCGTGAGCCACACGCTGCGCTTCTTCCCCGACGGCGAGGTCACGAAGCCGCGCTTCCGCGAGGCGCGGCTGGCCGCGCACATCGAGCTCGCGCCCATCGTGCGGGCCTACCGGCGCCGCGGCTGGCAGGCGGCGCTCGGCTCGTCCGGCACGGTGCACGCCGTGGCGGGCCTCGCGCGCGCCAACGGTTGGGCGAGCGACGGGATCACGCTCTCCGCCCTGAAGAGCCTGCGCAAGGCCATGATCGCCGCCGGCCCCAGCACGCGCCTCGAGCTGAAGGGTCTCGACCCGGAGCGGGCCACGGTGCTCGCGGGCGGGGTCGCGATCCTCGAGGCGCTCTTCGAGGGCCTCGGCGTGGAGCGCATGACGCCCTCGCCCGGGGCTCTGCGCGAGGGTCTGCTCTACGACCTCGTCGGCCGCATCCGCCACGAGGACGTGCGCGAGCGCACCATCCAGTACTTCGCCGAGCACTACCGGGTGGATCGCGAACAGGCGGCGCGCGTCACCGCGACGGCGCTCGCCCTCGCGGCCGACGTCGACGCGGCCTGGCAGCTCGGGTCGGCGCGCGCGCGCCAGCTCCTCGGCTGGGCGGCCCACCTGTGCGAGATCGGCCTCGCCATCGCGCACACCGGCTACCACAAGCACTCGGCGTACATCGTCGAGAACGCCCACATGCCGGGCTTCGCGCGCGAGGATCAGAAGGAGCTCGCGGCCATGATCCTCGGCCACCGCCGCAAGCTGCGCCAGGGCGACTTCGCGCGCCTCGAGCCCGAGCGCATCGAGGAGGTCAAGCGCCTCACGGTCCTGTTCCGCATCGCGACGGCCCTGCACCGGAGCCGCGACACCGAGGCCCTGCCGCGCGTGCGGCTCGCGGGCGAGCCCACGGCGCTCGTGCTGTCGTTCCCCGAGGGCTGGCTCGAGGAGCGCCCGCTCACGGCCACGGTCCTCGACGAGCAGGCAGCCGAGCTCGGTCGCGCCGGCATCCGGCTCGAGCTCGCGCGGCACGCGCCGTGAGCGGCGGCGGCGCGCCGCGGCCCGCGAGTGGCAGGGCGCCGGCGGCGCGACTAGGATGACCACCGATGTCGCTCGCGCGCCGCAGCTTCCACCACGGCCTCCTCGGCCTCGCGCTCGCGGGCGCGCTCGCGGGCTGCAAGCTCGTGCCGCGCGCGCCCGGCCCCCCGCCGGGCGAGCCCGCCCCCGACTTCACGCTGCCGAGCCACGACGGCCAGACGATGAGCCTCGCGGGCCTGCGCAAGCTCGGCCCCGTCGTCGTCGTCTTCTACCGGGGCTTCTGGTGAATCTTCTGTCGCGACCAGCTAGTTGAGCTGGAACAGGCCCGGCGCGACATCGAGAAGACGGGCGCGCACGTCGTGGCGGTGAGCGTGGACGACCGCGAGGTGTCGCAGTCGTTCGCGCAGGAGCTCGGCCTGCACATCCCGCTGCTGAGCGACCCCGACCTCCGGGTCGCCCTCGCCTACGGCGTCGCGATGGAGGGACGCGACATCGCGATCCCGGCCGTGTTCGTCGTCGACCGCGCCGGCCGCATCCGGCTGCGCAAGGTCGGCGAGAACGCCGCCGACCGCACGTCGCCGGCCGAGATCCTGCGCGTGCTCGGCGAGGTGCGCGGCTCCGCGAGCGAGTGAGCCGGGGGCGCGCCGCGCCCGAGCGCATCGTGTCCAGTTGCGCTACACTTACGCAACGGGGTACAAATTCAGGACACGGCGGACAGCCGAAACGTTGATCTTCCAGGCCCCGCGTGTTGGCATGTCATCTGCCTCACGGGGACCCTCGCAGCGCGCCATGGAGCTACAGCCCGGCACCCACATCACCGACAAGCTCCGGCTGGTGCGCCGGCTGCGGCAGGGCGCGATGGGCGACCTGTGGGTGGCCGAGCACACGACCCTGAAGACCGAGGTCGCGGTCAAGCTCATCCTCGACGAGGCGACCGAGCGCTTCGGCGACCTCGAGCAGCGCTTCGCGCTCGAGGCGGAGGCGACCGCCAAGGTCCACAGCCCGCACGTGGTGCGCATCTTCGACTGCGGCCAAACCAAGGACGGCGCGGCCTACATCGTGATGGAGCTGCTCGAGGGCGAGTCGCTGCAGGAGCACATCGAGCGCTCCGGTCCCTTCGGGCCCACGGAGGTCGGCGAGATCCTGCGCCAGGCCGGGCGGGCGCTCGACGCCGCCCACGCGGTCGGCATCGTGCACCGCGACGTGAAGCCGCAGAACATCTTCCTCTCGTACATGCACGGCGAGCCGCACATCAAGATGGTCGACTTCGGCAGCGCCAAGCACCTCGGCCCGCGCCAGGAGCGACCGCAGACCGCGCCCGACCTCGTGGTGGGCACGCCCGCGTACGTGAGCCCCGACCAGCTCGCGAACCCGGGCAAGGTCGACTTCCGGACCGACCTCTGGGCGCTCGGCGTCACGGTGTACAAGTGCCTCACCGGCGAGCTGCCGTTCCGCGGCGACGACATGGTCGAGACGTGCAACGCCATCCTCGAGGGCAAGCTCTACGCGCCGAGCCGCGCCCGCCCGAGCCTCGGCAAGCTCTACGACGCCTGGTTCGTGCGCGTGTTCCACCCGGACCGGTCGCTGCGCCCGCAATCCGGCGGGGAAATGGCGCAGAGCTTCGCGGCCCTCGAGCGCAAGTCGGTGGCGGCGCGCAGCGTGAAGCGGCACATGCTCGCCTCGGTCGCGGCCACGGGGCTCGCCACGGCGCTCGCGACGGTGGTCGTGCTCGCCACGCTCGGCGGACGGCGGGGCCCGGTGCAGGAGGCGCGCGCGACCCTCGACCCCAGCGTGGCGACCGGCGCCCCCGGCTCCGGCGCGAGCGAGCCGACGACCGGAAGCGCGCCGAGCGCGGCAGCCTCGCTCGCCGCGACCGTCGCACCCGCCGGCGTGCGCACGGGCGCCCCGCCGACGGCCCCCGCCGCCCCGCCGACGAGCGCGAGCGCGAGCGCCACCCCGGCGACGACGACGAGCGCGACCGCGAGCGCGACCGCGAGCGCCGCACCGGAGCGACCGGCCGGCTCGGCCGCCCCGAGCGCCGCCGGTGGGGCCGCGGACGCGTTGCTCGCGCAGCTCGCGGCGCGGCGCGTGACCGTACCCGGCGGCGAGTTCTGGTACGGCTGCAAGGAGGCCATCGACGCCGACTGCGCCGCCGACGAGAAGCCCGGGCACGTCGCCAGCGTCACGGCGCTCCGCATGGACCGCAGCGAGGTGCGCACGGGCGACTTCGCGGCGTGCGTGCGCGCGGGCGCCTGCAGCGCCGAGGGGCTCGGCAGCGAGCACGGCGGCGGGCGGAGCGCCGCACCGAACGAGCGCTGCAACTGGCAGCACGGCGAACGGGTCGGTCACCCGATCAACTGCGTCGACTTCGCACAGGCCGAGGCCTTCTGCCGCTGGGCGGGCGGTCGGCTGCCCCACGAGAACGAGTGGGAGAAGGCGGCGCGCGGGCTCGACGGGCGGAAGTTCCCCTGGGGCGGCCCCTCCGCGAGCTGCAACTTCACGGTCATGACGCAGGGCGCCGAGGGCTGCGGGGCAGGCGGCACCATGGAGGCCGAGAGCAAGCCCGGCGGCGCGAGCCCCTACGGTGCGCTCGGCATGGCGGGCAACGTCGCCGAGTGGGTGGACGGCTGGTACGACGAGCCCGGCCACGCGCGGCGCGTCGTGCGCGGCGGGCACTGGGGTGACGGCGAGGGCCGCCTGCTGCGCACGAGCGCGCGGCGCGGCCTCGCCCCGAGCGAGCGCTCGGTGCACGTCGGCTTCCGCTGCGTGGCGGACTGAGCATGGCGAACGTCGAGCTCGTCGCGACGTCGGCCTTCGGCCTCGAGTCCGTGGTGGCGCACGAGCTCGAGGCGCTCGGCTACGGCGAGCGACGGGTGGCGGACGGGCGCATCGCGTTCGTCGCCGACGAGGCGGGCGTGTGCCGCGCGAACCTATGGCTGCGGGCCGCCGATCGCGTGCTCGTGAAGCTCGGCGAGTTCCCGGCGCGGGACTTCGGCGCGCTCTTCGAGGGAACGGCGGCGCTCGACTGGGCGAGCTGGCTCCCGCCGAACGCGGCCTTCCCGGTGCGCGGCAAGAGCGTGCGCAGCCAGCTCCACGCCGTCCCGTCCTGCCAGAGCATCGTCAAGAAGGCGATCGTCGAGAGCCTGCGCCGCGCCCACCGCCGCGAGCGGCTGCCCGAGGACGGCCCCGAGTACCCGGTCGAGGTATCGCTGCTGCGCGACGTGGCGACCCTCGCCCTCGACACGAGCGGCCCGGGCCTGCACAAGCGCGGCTACCGCAAGCTCGTCGGCACGGCCCCGCTGAAGGAGACGCTCGCAGCGGCGCTCGTGCTCCTGTCGCGCTGGCGCCCGGACGAGCCCCTGTGCGACCCCTTGTGCGGCTCGGGCACGATTCCCATCGAGGCGGCGCTCATCGCGCGCCACGTCGCGCCCGGCATCGGCAGGAGCTTCACCGCGGAGCGCTGGCCGCGCATCGGGCCCGCCGCGTGGCAGCGCGCGCGCGAGGAGGCCCGGTCGCTCGAGCGGCGCCTCCCCGGGGTCCACAGCGCGGGCAGCGACCGCGACGGCGAAGCGCTCGCCCTCGCGCGCCAGCACGCCCAGGCGGCGGGCGTCGCGAGCGACGTCGCCTTCGAGCGGCGCGAGCTCGAGCGGCTCCCGGGCGACGAGGGGCGCGGCCTCGTGCTCTGCAACCCTCCCTACGGCGAGCGCCTCGGCGACGAGCAGGAGGTGCGCGCCCTGTTCGCCGCGATGGCGACGACGCTCGAGCGCCGCCCCGACTGGTCGCTCGGCGTGCTCACACCCGCGCCGGAGCTCGAGGCCGCCCTCGGCCGCCGCGCCGAGAAGAAGAGGAAGCTCTACAACGGGCGCATCGCCTGCACCTACTACCTGTTCCGACCGGCGCGCGCGCGCGGCGCGTGAGCACCCGGGCGGGCGCCCGCCTGGCGCGCCGTCGGAGGCTCAGGCGACGATGAGGAAGACCGCGGCGCCGATGAGCACGAAGCCGAAGATCGCCTGGAACGGTGCGAGCTTCGACACGGTACGGGTCAGCTTGTCGGCCGCGGCCGCGTCCTTGACGAACGACTTCATCACGCCGACGCCCATGAGCGCGCCGAGCGCGAGGCACACGCCCGAGCCCGCCATCCACGCGATCCAGACGAGCGGGAAGATGGACAGGACCTTGATGCTGAGGAGCCCGTCGACGAGACCCCAGGCGCCCCACAGCGCCGAGACCACGCCGAACCAGCCCTGGAAGGGCGCGACCTTGTCGAACAGCTCCTTGGCGTTCGGCTTCTTCGCGATGATGAGGTTCGAGATGCCGAGAATACCGAGGAGCAACCACCAGATGAACCGCCCGTAGAGCATCGCTGCCTCCGGCCCGCGTCGCATGGGCGCGCGGACTCATGGCCGCGGCACCCCGAGGGCGCCGCGCCCGCCTCGTCAGCGGAGCTCGCACTTCCCCGTGGCGAGCCCGTCGTCGGCATCTTGAGGAAGATCGGCGCCGCGCGGCAAGCGTTCGCATCAGGCGAGCACGACGAACTTCAGATACCGCCCCTCGGGCCAGGCCGCGAGCGTGGGGTGGTCGGCGGGCTGGCCCCACACCTCGCGGACCGAGAGGCCGCGCCCCGGGAGCACGGCGTCGTCGAGCGTCCCGAGGAAGTCCTCGAGCCGCACGTGGCTCGAGCACGACGCGGCGCACAGGGTACCGCCCGGCGCGAGCACACCGAGCGCGGCCGCGTGCAGGCGGCGGTAGGCCGCGAGCGCCTTCGGCACCGCGCGCTCGCTCGGGGCGAAGCTCGGCGGGTCGCAGACGACGAGGTCGAAGCGCTCGCCGCGCGCGCGCGCACCCTCGAGCCAGGCGAAGGCATCCGCCGTGACGAAGGCGTGGCGCCCCGGGTCGAGGTCGTTCCGCGCGAAGGCGCGGCGTGCGGCCTCGTGCGCGGGTCCGGCCACGTCGACGCTCACGACCTCGCCGGCCCCGCCGAGCGCGGCGGCGAGCGAGAAGCCACCGGTGTAGCTGAAGAGGTTGCAGACGCGGCCGAGCCCGCGGGCGAGCGCGCGCACGCGGGCGCGGTTCTCGCGCTGGTCGAGGAAGGCGCCCGTCTTCTGCCCGCGGGCCACGTCGACCTCGAAGCGCACGCCGTGCTCGCGCACCTCGAGCGTGTCGGGCGGCTCGCGGTGCGTGAGGACCTGGCGCTCGCCCGGGGCGCGCAGCACCAGGTGCTCGATGCCGCGCGCGCGCAGGGGCGGCACGACGAGGTGGCGCAGCCGGTCCGTGTGCGGGCGCCACAGCCCACCGTCGAGGCGCAGGACGGCGAGCTCGGCGTAGCGGTCGAGCACGAGGCCCGGCAGGCGATCGCCCTCGCCGTTGCAGAGCCGGTAGGCGTCGGTCAGGCCGTCCGCGAAGAGGTCGTCGCGGTGCGCGAAGGCGCGCGCGAGGCGGCGCACGATGAGAGCGTCGTCGAGCGGCTCGTCGGGCGCGAGCGTGAAGAGGCGCACGCCGATGGGCGTGTCGGCGTCGAAGAGCCCGCGCGCGACGAAGCGTCCGCGCTCGTCGTGGAGCTCGACCACGGTGCCGCTCGGGAGCGCGGGCACCGCACCGGGCTCGCGGCTCCGGGTGCCGAGGGCGTCCCGAAACACCCACGGGTGGCCGCGCCGCGCGGCCCGGGCGGCGCGCTCGGCGACGAGGAGGTGCGCCGGAGCCTCCGCGACCCGCGGGCGCGGCGGGCGTGGCCCCTCGTGCTTCGTGGCGCGCGAGCCCACGCGCCCTCAGTGGATGCCGGTGATGCGGCCGTCGACGAGATCGATGTTCTCGGCCGCCGGGTGGCGCGGCAGCCCGGGCATGCGCAGGATGTCGCCGGTCATGACCACGATGAAGCCGGCCCCCGCGGCGATGACGAGGTCGCGCACCGTGACCTCGAAGTCGAGCGGGCGCCCCTGGCGCGTCGGGTCGTCGGTGAGTGAGCTCTGCGTCTTGGCGATGCACACCGGCAGCGCGCCGTAGCCGAGGCGGTACACCTCGGCGAGCGCCTTCTCGGCCTGCTTCGTGAAGACCACCCGCGCGGCCCCGTACATCTTGCTCGCGACCGCGTGGATCTTGTCCTCGACGCGGTCCTGCCACGCGTAGAGCGGCTTGAAGGGCTGGCCGACGCGCTCGGCGTGGGTCACGACGGCGCGCGCG
This sequence comes from Polyangiaceae bacterium, assembly GCA_020848455.1. Lineage (GTDB taxonomy): Bacteria > Myxococcota_A > Polyangia > Polyangiales > Polyangiaceae > JACRDA01. The sequence continues at coordinate 5,460 of JADLAB010000256.1, read as the reverse complement.
AGCTCCTGCGCCCCGTCACCGCCGCGCGCGTGGTGGTCCGAGACCGCGAACGGCACGCCGTGCTCGCGACAGGCGCGCTCGACGACCGCGATCTCGGCCGGCGTGTCGGCGCCGAAGCGGTTCAAGGCGACGATGGGCGGCTCGCCGAAATGCCGGATGTTCTCGATGTGCTTCACGAGGTTCGGGATGCCCGCCGCCACGGCCGCCTCGTCGGGCGTGCCGAGCGCCTCGTAGCGTGCGCCGCCGTGCAGCTTCAGCGCGCGCACCGTCGCGACGAGCACGACGGCCGCCGTGTCGAGCCCGGCCGAGACGCACTTGATGTCGAAGAACTTCTCGGCCCCGAGGTCGAAGCCGAAGCCCGCCTCGGTCACGCACCAGTCGGCGAGGTGCAGGGCCATGCGCGTCGCGAGCACGCTGTTGCAGCCGTGAGCGATGTTCGCGAAGGGGCCGCCGTGGATGAGCGCCGGGGTGCCCTCGAGCGTCTGGACGAGGTTCGGCATGAGCGCGTCCTTCAGAAGGGCGAGCACGGCGCCCGTCACGCCGAGGTCGCGCACCGTCACGGGCTTGCCCGCATGCGTGAAGCCGAGCAGCGTGCGATCGACGCGGGCGCGCAGATCCTCCTCACCGGAGGCGAGGCACAGCATCGCCATCACCTCGCTGGCGGCCGTGATGTCGAAGCCGGTCTCGCGCGGGATGCCCTGCGCCGGCCCACCGAGCCCGGCGATGATCGAGCGCAGCGAGCGGTCGTTCATGTCGATGACGCGGCGCCAGGTGGTACGGCGCGGGTCGATGCCGAGCTCCGAGCCGAAGTGCAGGTGGTTGTCGAGCACGGCGGCGATGAGGTTGTGCGCCGTGGTGACGGCGTGCAGATCGCCCGTGAAGTGCAGGTTGATGCTCTCCATCGGGATGACCTGGCTGCGACCCCCGCCCGTCGCGCCACCCTTCATCCCGAGGCACGGCCCCAGCGACGGCTCGCGCAGGGCGAGGCACGCCGACTCGCCGAGCTTCGCGAGCGCCTGGGCGAGACCGATCGAGGTCGTGGTCTTGCCCTCGCCGGCCTTGGTCGGCGTGATCGCCGACACGAGCACGAGCCTGCCCGTGCCGGGTCGCCGGCGCGGCGCGGCGAGCACCGAGAGATCGACCTTCGCCTTGTCGCGGCCGTAGAGGTGGAGCGCGTCCTCGGGGATGCCGAGCGCGGCGGCGATCGCCGTGATGGGGCGCGGCGTGACGGACTGGGCGATCTCGACGTCGCTCGGCATGGCTTCCTCGGCGCCGCGTGGCGGCTCAGGTCATCTCGTTCATGGGGCGCATGACGATGTTCACGATGCGCGAGCGCGCGTGCGGCAGGGCCGCGAGCACGACCGCCTCGGCCACGTCCTCGGCCGTGGAGAAGCCCCGGAGCTTCTCCTCGCCCGCCGTGCGGCCGTCGCCGAGCGCGAAGAAGGTCTCGACGCCGCCCGGGCACACCAGGCTCACCTTGATGTTCTCCTGGTAGAACTCGCGGTCGAGCGCCTGGCTCAGGGCGACCTGCGCGGACTTCGACATGCAGTAGATGGCCTCGCTCGGATAGCCCGACAGGCCCGCCACGCTCGCCACGTTGATGATGTGGCCGCCCTTCTGGGTCCGCATGTGCGGGATGACGGCGCGGCAGAAGAGCCAGCTGCTCTTGGCGTTGGTCGCCATGATGCGGTCGTAGTCGGCCTCGCTCCACTCGAGGAACGGCCGGTAGCCGCCGACGCCGGCGTTGTTCACCAGGATGTCGATACGCCCGAACGCCACGATGGCGCGCCCGACGCACGCCGCGACCGCGTCGCTGTCGGTGACGTCGGTCGGCACGGCGAGCGCCTTGCGGCCGAGCGCCTCCACCTCGCCCACCAGGCGGGCGAGATCGGACGCCGTCCGCGCCGCTGCCACGATGTGGGCACCCTCGCGCGCGAGCGCGAGCGCGCTCGCGCGCCCGATGCCACGGCTCGCACCGGTGATGAGCACGATCTTCCCGTCTAGACGCATGGCTGGCTCCCTTCGGCTGCGCTCTCGGCCCACCCTACACCAAGCCGATTCGCGCTGCGCGGCGAGGCTTCGGGAGGATGGCGGGGCGACTTGCCTTCGCGCGCGGGGGCGGTCGAGGCTAAGTTGGGAGCGATGGGAAGGGCATCCTCGGCCAGGTCGGCGGTCGTGGCGGTGGCGCTCGCGCTCGCGCTCGCGGCGTGCGCCGAGGCGACGGGCGGCGGGATCGCCTTTCCGGTCGGCACGGACCCGCTCGCGCAGGCGAAGAACAAGAAGGCGGCCCCTCCGGCGCAGGCCAAGGGCGCGGCGCCGAAGGAGCGCGAGCTCGCCTGGGTGCTGCCCGGTCCCGACTCGCAGCCGAGCGGCGCCGTCCGCTTCACGTACCTCGCCGAGGTGCCAGGCAGCGCGGACCGCGTCGAGCACGTCGAGCTACGGCGCTTCGTGCGCGGCAAGTGGACGGAGCTCGTCTACGACGTGACGGTGCATGCCGACGCCGAGCCGGAGCGCCGGCGGCTCGTCGGCGTCGGCGACGTGGCGTACGAGCTCGGCGACGCCACCTGCAAGGCCTGGCGCACGGAGCGCGCCGCCGAGCAGGTCGCGGCGCGCGTGCCGGGCGCGGCCGTCGGGCTCCGCCCCTACGCGTCCGGCTGGGTCGCCGGGCGCACCGGGCCGCTCGCCCCCTTCGCGGGACCCTTCCGCGCGCGCCTCATCGCCGAGAACGAGGTGGTCGAGGGACACCGCGCCGACCGCTATGGCGTGAGCCTCGGCTCGGCGGACGGCGAGGTGAGCGGCACGGCCGACGTGTGGGTCGAGCGCACCCGCGGCACGATCGTCGCGGCGCGCGGCGAGGTGCTGGGCCCCGAGGGGGCGACCGCCAGCGACGAGGCGGGCTCCGGTACCGTCGCGTCGTTCGCGGCCGTGGCGCTCGACGAGGACGTGCCGGACGAGCTCGAGCTCGCCGACGACTGTCGCCGCGCGACCGTTCTGCCCTGACCCTCGCGCCGCGCGCGGGCGCCGCCGAGCGACGCGAAGCCCGGATTCGTTCACGGAGGACCCAGAATTCTCGCGCAAAGGCGCAAAGACGCCAAGGCCTCGCGCTCTGCTCTGCGCGAGCTCGTGCAAACAGGGATCTGCACCCAAGGCGGACGATGAGCGCCTTCATCCCGTCCCCGCCTCTTCTTTGCGGCTTTGCGCCTTTGCGCGAGATCTCTCCGCTATCCGCGTGCCTGAGCCGGCGCGTCACCTGGCGCCAGCGTCGCCTGGTACGTCCGATCCGGCGCCATCGGTGCCCGGATGCCGAGACATGCCGAGATAGGCCCAGACGCGACGAGAGTCATGGCGCGCGCCGCAACGTACCGCAACGTCACATTGGGCGCCGAGACCGGGTTCGCGGCCCTGTCTCGCCTGCGTCCTGCGGCGCGAGCAGGTTCGGAGAGGCTCCGTTTGCAGGTTCGAAGTCCCTGCCCATGTGCTGCGCCGGTTGCCGCCGCCACCGCGCCGAGTTACGGGCCGCACGTGAGAACCACAATCCTTGGATTCGCATTGTTGAGTGTGTGCGCCTGCAAGGGCGACAAGAACAGCGACAATGTCAGCGCCGCTTCGACGGCGCCGACCGGCACGACCGCGGCGGCCGCGCCAGCGCTCCCGCCGATTCCCGCGCTCGCGGCCTCGCAGGTCGCGGAAGCGCAGAAGGATCACTACGCCATGCGCAGCGGCCCGTGGGGCTCGGTGCTCGTGCCGGACGATTGGACCGCGGACACCGGGACCGGGGGCTATGTCCACATCAAGCCGGACGACCTGAAGTGGCCCGCCGAGGCCATCCACGTCAAGGTCGTCAAGCGCACACCCGGCGCGAAGGTCGCCGCGCTCGTCAAAGAGGCCAGGCCGCCGGCGGGCTATGATGCCGAGGAGTCGGTGCGCGAGGATCCGCCGTGGGGCCTCGAGAAGGCGGGCCTCGAGTTCGCCTACAAGAACATCACCAACTACGACGTCGCCAACTCCAACCTCAACGAGCGCGCCGGGCAGATCGCCGCGCTCGGCCGCGGCGACACCGTCTATGTGATCACCTGCTATGCGGCGGCGTCGTCGAACAGCTCAGGTAACTTGAGCAGCCGGACCTGCTTCAACGCGTTCTACTCATTTCGGCCGCCCGCGAACGGCTGAGCGAGGCACGGAGCGGCCGCGATGCCGCGTGCCGAGGCTGGGGTATTGCAGCGGCGACGCCGAGACCAGTCGCGAGCGCTAGCTGCTGGCAGCCGCGCCGTCTGGTCGCGCGGTGCACGGCCGCGAAGGAGTGTCCGATGGCGTGGGTCGAGGCAGCAGACACGAAAAGGCGGTGGCCGCGATCAGCGGGCCTCATGGCGCCGCGCGGGCGGCTGGCGAGGTGCCTCGTGGCACTCGGCATGGTCATGGCGTGCGCCGGCTGCGCCAGCCTCAAGCCGCCGCTCTTGGCGGATGTTGCGGACACGCCTGGCCTGTTCCAGGAGTACCCGGGACGCCTCGCGGGGGTGTCGCTCAGCGATCTCGCCGAGGAGCTAGCAGATTGGGGGCCGCGCCTCGAGACAGCCCAGCGCGAGGGGCTCATCGAGTCGTACGCGATCGGCGACTCGTTCATGGCGGCCAAGGGCTTCCGCGAAGGCGACTTCGACGAGGTCGAGTGGATCGTCACGCCGTCGACCAGCGGCAGCAGCGGGAGCGCCCTTGCAAGCTCATGTGCGCGGCTGCGCCCGGGGCGCGAGACCGATCTCTCCCCCGGCGTGTACTTCGGCGTGTTCCTGCGCCGCGCCGACATCGCGGCGGCCACCGGCAATCCGTTGGCCATGGCGGTCTACAAGCATCCGCGCTTCGGCTTCCTCGCCTTGGCCGTTTCCCACCGCAAGCCTACCCACGTGCTCACCGTGAACCGCATAAGCTTCAGCTTCGCCAGGGACACCGACCCTCCGTGGACGCAGTGGCTCGAGACCAACGCGAAGGCCGCGGCCGCCGACGAGGCAAAGGGCGGGCTGCCGGAAGACGTCGGCGCCTTGCAGCCGCCGCTGCTCTTCCTGTCCAGGGGCGACCTCGAGAATGCGCTCGGAGAAGAGCTTCTCTCTCATGGCGTCGAAGACGCAGCCACCTGGGCAAAGCAACGGGGATTGCTCGAGCTCGAGCCGGTCGCCGAGCTCATCGAGGGCATACGACGAGACTTCGACCCGAGCGAGCGGCGCCGTGCCGCGGCGCACGCGGCCGCGGCAGCGCAGGCATTCGACCACCCGTTCATCGCGCAGGTGCGCGAGAAATGGCGCGCGGGAGATCTCGACGCGATGAGAGGCGTGGTGGGCGAGCTGCACGACGCGATGTTCGTGGTCACCGGCGCCGGCGATGTGCTCACCGAGAGGCCCGATAGCGGCTTCAGACCCGACTACGAGCAGGCGCGTGCGCTGTATCGCGGGCTGCTCGACGCCGAGGCATGGA
>JADLAB010000255.1 GCA_020848455.1 Polyangiaceae bacterium | reverse complement strand
TCGACCTGCGCCTCGCGTACGGTACCTACCTCGGGCAGTGTGGGCGCATCGAGGCCGCGAAGGAACACCTCACCGCCGTCATGCACGACCTCGACGCCGCCGCCGACCACGCGGCGATGCTCGGTGATCACGCCGCCGTGCTCGAGGTGCGGCGCTTCCTCGGCGCGACCGCCGTCAACCTCGGGCGGGCCGCGCTCGAGTCGGGCGACCCGGCGCTGGCGCTGAGCTTCGCGCGCGCCTGGCTCGACGACGAGGAGCACGGTGACGCGGCGCGCGAGCTGATCGTCGACGCGCTCGACTCCGACGCTCTCGACCCGCAGCGCCTGGCCGAGCTCTCGATCGAAGATGGGCGCGTGACGCCGGCGGTGGTCGCGCTGCTCGTCGACGCCGCGCTCGGCCGCGAGCCGCCCGATTGGGAGGCGATCGAGCGCACCCTGGCGCTCGCCGACGACGTCCTGCCCGCGGGGTGGCGCCACAGCGACGAGGCGCTCGAGCGCGTCTTGACCGCCGCCCGGGCGCGCTTCGGTCACGCGCTCATGCGGGCGCGCGACGGCCACGGCGCCCTCGACGAGCGGGGCTTCCCGGCGCTCCTCGCCGGCCCCGCGACCCCGGCCGGATCGCACCCGAAGCCTTCGACGTGCCCCTCTTCCTCCATCGCGGCCACGATCTCGACGCGCTCGTCGACGCCCTCGCGACGCTCCCGCCGATCGACCCGCCCGATCCGTTCGAGCCCGAGACCATCATCCTCCAGACCCGCGGCATGGAGCGCTGGCTCTCGATGCGCCTCGCGGAGAAGCGCGACATCTTCGCGCACGGGCGCTTCCTGTCGTTCGACGACCTCCTCGACGAGCTCATGACCGCGCTCGTACCGACGCCTCGGGCCGAGCACTGGCGCCCGGGCCAGCTCTTGTGGCGCATCGCCGAGGTGCTGCGGGGCGCGCGCACCGACCCCGAGCTCGGCGCGCTCGCGGCCTGGCTCGACAGCACCCACACCGCGGCCGGCGTGGACGGCGCGCTGCCCGACCAGATCCTGCAGCTCGCGCAGCGCCTCGCCGACGGGTTCCATCGCTCCGCGCTCCATCGGCCGGCGATGGTCGATGCGTGGGAGGCGGGCGAAGACGCCGAGGGTCAGGCGTGGCAGTCGGCGTTGTGGCGTCGCCTCGCGCAGGACATCGGCGCGCCGCACCCCGGTCGGCGCCTCGTCCGGCTCGTGGCCGCGCTCGCCGATGGGCCGCTGCCCGAGTCGCTGCCACGGCGCATCGTGCTGTTCGGTCACCACACGCTCGTGCCGCTGCACATCGACGCGCTGCAGGCGCTCGGGCGGCGCGCCGAGGTGCACCTGTTCCACCCGGCGATCGGTCCCGGTGTCGGCGGCGACGAGCACGTCATCAAACACCCATTACGCGCGAGCCTCGGTCGCCTGCTCGATCACATGGACGCGCTCCTCGTGGAGCGCGCGCCCGAGGCCGTGCGCGTCTCGCATCTGGTCGAGCCGCGGGCCGCGACCCTGCTCGGCCGCATCCAACGATCGATCTACTTCGGACCGTCCGACGACGGCCGCGAGCGCCCGCCGCTCGACGAGGCCGATCGTTCGTTCCAGCTCCACTCGTGCGCGAGCCCGCTGCGCCAGGTCGAGGTCCTGCGCGACGAGCTGCTCGCGTTGTTCGCGGCCCACGACGACCTCGAGCCGCGCGACGTCATCGTGATGACGCCCGACATCGAGACCTACGCGCCGCTCATCGACGCGGTCTTCCGTGACGGCGACAAGGAGCTGCCCAAGGACGTGCCGCTGTCGGCCGGCTTCCCGCCGATCCATCGTCTGCACGACCTGTCGTTGCGGCGCACCAACCCGGTCGCCGAGGCATTCCTCGCGATCCTCGATCTCGCCGGCACGCGCTACGCGCTCTCGTCGCTCCTCGACCTGTTGTCGTTGCCGCCGGTGCTCGCCAAGGTCGGCCTGCTCGAGGAGGAGCTCGGCCGCGTGAGCGAGCTCGTCATCGCGGCGCAGATCCGCTGGGGGCGCGACGAGCACCACCGCGCCGCCGAGGGTCAGCCCGCGACGCGCCGCAACACCTGGGCCGGCGGCTTCGATCGCCTGCTCCTCGGGCATGCGCTCGCCTCGACCGGGGTCGACGACTTCCTCGGCATCGTCCCGGTCGACGACGTCGAGGGCAAGGACGAGACGCGCACCGTCGGCCAGCTCATCGACTACCTCGAGCGCCTCTTCGACCAGCTCGCCGCCCTGCGCCGCCCGCGCTCGGTGCCGGAGTGGCGCCACGCCCTGAGCGAGCTCGTGCGCGCGCTGCTGGTGCACGACGACACCTCGGCCGGCCTCGCCCAGGTGGTGCTCGACGTGCTCCAGGAGATCGTGCAGCGCGCCGAGCTCGGCGGGTTCGCGGGCGAGCTCGAGCTCGGGGCCATGCGCGGGCTCCTCTCCGACCCGCTCGAGGCGCGGCGCCCGTCGGTGTCGTTCCTGTCCGGCGGCCTCACCTTCTGCACGCTCCTGCCGATGCGCACCATCCCGTTCCGGGTCATCGCGCTCCTCGGCATGGACGACGGCACCTTCCCGCGCACGCCGCACGGCCTCGGCTTCGACCTCCTCGAGCGGCGCTTCGAGCCGGGGGATCGCTCGACGCGCGAGGACGATCGCATGACCTTCCTCGAGACGATCGCCGCCGCGCGCGAGCACCTGCTCGTGACCTGGACCGGCTATCGCGCGACCGACAAGCGCCCGCTCGATGCCGCCGGCCCGGTCGCCGAGCTCATCGAGAGCGTGCGCCGCGCGCTCGGCGTCGAGACGTTGCCGCCGTCGGTGATGGTCGAGCACCCACTGCAGCCGTTCACGCCCAGGAACTTCCGCAGCCCGCCGCAGTCGTTCGACAACCGCTACCTCAAGGGCGCGCTGCGCATCCTCGGCCCGCGCGAGCGTCCGCCGGCCCATTGGGATGGTCGCCTGTCGTGCGCGCTGCCGACGATGGTGCCGCTCGACAAGCTCGCCGCCGCGCTCTCCGATCCGTCGCGTTGGTTCTGCCGCGAGCGTCTGCGTATCTGGCTCGCCGAACGCGACAACGAGCTCGCCGACCGCGAGCCGATCCGGCTGTCGAGCCTCGACCTCTGGAACCTGCGCGATCGGGTGCTCGGCTGGGAGCTCGACGCGATCGACCCCGACGACCGCATGCGCGCGCTCGAGGCGACCGGGGTGCTGCCGTTCGGGGCCGCGGGGCGCCTGGTGTTGCGCCAGATCGAGGACGAGGTGCGCGCCATCGCCGAGCGCGTGCGGGTCCTGCGCCATCACGCGTGGCAAGGTCGCCCGGGCGACCCGCCGGCCCACCCCGATCCGATCCCGGTGAGCTTGCGCCTCCACGGCCTCGATCTCAGCGGCCAGCTCGACCTCGTCTACGACGACCGCCGCATCGCCTACTCGGCGAGCAAGCTCCGCGCGAAGGCGATCGTCGGCCTGTGGGTGCGCCACCTCGCGCTCGCGGCGGCCCTCAAGCGCCCGGTCTGGAGCCACATGGTCGCCCAGGATCGGGTCGCGACGCTGTTGCCGATCGCGCCGGCGCGCGCGCGTGAGCTGCTCTATCGATTGTGCGAGCGCTACCTCGACGCCCATCGTCGCCCGCTGCTGTTGTTCCCCGGAACCTCGATGGCGTGGCTCGAGCATCGCGCGACGCTCGGGCAGTGGCCACCCGCGCCGGGCGCGCCGAACGCGCCTTCGGGCGACGTCGCGTCCGAGGCGCGCGACGAGTGGAAGAAGCGTTACGAGGGCAGGGACATCGGCGAGTCGACCGACCGCTATGTCGCGCTCCTGTTCGGGGATCAGGAGGACGACTTCCCGTTCGGCGACACCGCCTTCGCCGACCTCGCCGAAGAGCTCTTCGGCCCGCTGTTCCTCACGCCCGACGGGCGCCCGACGGCCCACGACGACGGCCCGATCCTCGTCCGGGAGGAGCTGTGAAC
>JADLAB010000254.1 GCA_020848455.1 Polyangiaceae bacterium | reverse complement strand
GTGCCAGCAGGTGATGGTCCCGGCGGCGAGCTGGCACTGCCCGACCTGCAACTTCGCCGAGATGCGCGAGATCGAGCTGCCGCACCGCGGCGTGCTGGCGGCGACCGCGCCCATCACCATCTTCCCGTCGGCGTCGTTCATCGGCGACGCGCCCTTCGCGCGCGGCTACGTCGACGTCGCTACGGACGCGCCCATCGCCTCGTTCCTGCCGTCGCGGCTGCGCACGACGACGGGGCTGCCGCGCCCGGGCATCTTCGTCAAGGGCGTCGAGCTCAAGCTCGTGTTCGAGGACGTGCGCGAGGGCTCGATCCGCGACATCTTCTGGGTGCCGATGAAGGAGGTCCCCGCGGCGCTCCGGGACCGGAAGCCGCTGCTCGCCTCTCAGCTCGACTTCAGCACGCCGCCGATGCCGGAGGTCGCGCGCGACGCCGCGGGCGAGCAGGCGCTCGCCCGGGCACTCGGAGCCGTGAACGAGCTCGCCGCCAAGGTCGGGGCGAGCCCGCGCGCCCAGAAGGACCTCGCGGGCCGCACGCACGCCATCGGTGTGCGCACCGGTGGCGGCGACTTCACGCTGCACGTCGCCGAGAGCCGCATCCGCGTGAGCGAGGGCCTGCCCCCGAAGCCCGACTTCGTCATGGTCGTGGCCGACGCCGGCGTGTTCACCCGCTGGGTGGCCGACGGCTCGCTCACCGACGCCGCCGTCGAGGGCGCCCTGTGGCTGCCCCACAAGGAGGCCTTCGGCGTCCTGCCGATCCTCGATCGCCTCCCGCGCTCGGTCCGCCGCGACGCCAAGTAGCGGACATCGCACCCGGGGCCTCGCTCGGGCTCGAGCGGGACGGGTCGGCGCGCGCGCGGGGGGTCCCCAGTCCCGGCGCGCCAGCTCATCGATCGCGAGGATGGTGGACCCCGCACGGAGCGCTACCGTGGCGCCTGGTCGTGCCGCGCGGGCCTCGTGCCGCGCGCGACACGGCTCGAGCCGCGCGGGGGAACGGCGCGGCAGACCCCGAGGAGAACGCCATGAGCATCGTCAAGTACAACCCGCCGTCCGACATCCTCACCCAGTTCCGCCGGGACATGGACCAGTGGCTCGGGAGCTGGTTCGGCAGCGACGTCCTCAGCTTGCCCGCCTTCGCGCGCACCGATCGCGTGCTCACGCCGGTCGATCTGTCGGAGTCGGACCAGGAGTTCATCGTGCGCATGGATGTGCCCGGCGCGCGCGAGGACGACATCAAGGTGAGCTGCCAGGGCGACCGCCTCACCATCCAGGGTGAGCGCAAGCAGGAGCGCACCGAGGAGAAGGGCAACGTCCACTATGCCGAGCGCCAGTACGGCGCGTTCATGCGCACCCTGACCGTGCCGGGGGCCATCAAGGCGGGGGACGTGCGCGCCCGCTACATCGACGGCGTGCTCGAGGTGCACCTGCCCAAGGCCGAGAAGACCCAGACGCGCACGATCAAGGTCGAGCGCGGCAAGTAGATCCGCTGCCGGCGAGCGCCGCGCGCGAAGCCCGCGCGGCGCTCGCGCGTGCTCGCTCGCGTGGCCGCCCCGTCGGTGGGCGGCGCGCGCCGATGTTGGCCCCGGGTAGCGCGCTCCGCTAGCCCTCGACGGTCCGAACGGAGGCGAGCATGAGCGCGGCGACCGACCTGTGGCAGCGAGCGGCGGAGGACGAGACCCCGAGCGAGTCGGAGCACGCCCTCGGCGAGCGCGATCTCACGCCCACCGAGCTCACGCCGGTGGAGCACGAGTGGTTCGCCGTGCACGACGAGCGCTCGGCGCCGCGGCGCGACGTGGCGCTCGAGTGCACGGTCGTCGCGACGTGGGACGACGCGCGCACCTTCGAGCTGTGCGATCTGTCGCCCTTCGGGGCCTTCATCCTGATGCGCGAGCCACTCGCGCGCGGCCAGGCCCTGGTCGTGTCCTTCACGCCCCCGGGCTGGGACTTCGAGCTCGAGGTGTTCGCCGAGGTGGTGCGCGTCGATCCGCTCGGCCGGCCAGGCGGCGGCGGCGTCGCGGTCGCGTTCTCGGGCCTCACGACGAGCGAGCACTTCTTGCTCACCGACGCCCTGCTCACGGCGCCGGCCGGCAGCGCCTAGCCGGGCGCTGCTACTTCACGAGCGTGACCGGGACCTGCTTGCCGTCCACGTGGACGATGCAGCCCTCGCCGACGATGAGCTTGACCTTCACCGTCACGCGCTTGCCGTCGAGCTCGACCGCGCCCTCGACGTCGCCGGTGCCGAGCAGGGCGAAGTTCTTGTGCGCGATGATCATCTTGTCGACCTCGACGTAGAAGCCGCGCGTGAGCTCGTTGCGCTTCACGAGGATGCGGTGCGACCCGTACGCGGCCTCCCACTCGGTCTGTGCGGCGCCCATGCGCGGAGCTTGGCACGGCCGAGCGCCGGCTCGCAACCGGCGGAGGCCGCGAGCCAGGGCGGCTTGCCGCGCGGCCAGGCGACGCGCTCGGCGGCCGCGAGCCGGCGGTGCGCCTCGAGGGCGTCGTCGAGCGCCGGCGCGAAGCCGGGCTCGGTCGAGGGATCGAAGCTCGGCTCGAGCCACAGGCCCGCCACCTCGAGCGTGCCCGTCGCGCGGACCATGCGCGGCTCGAGCCGCCCGACGAGCCGGTCGCCGTACAGGATCGGCAGCACGTAGTAGCCGTGACGGCGGCGGTGCATGGGCGTGTAGACCTCCCAGACGTAGTCGAAGTCGAACAGCTCCCGGAGCAGGCGCCGGTCCCAGAGCAACGGATCGAGGGGCGCGACGAGCGCGACACGGCGCGTCTCCGGCCGATCGGGCGCCTCGGTCTCGCGCACGAGCTCGAGCTCGTCGGCGAGCACGTGCCGCTGGCCCTTCACGCCCTCGACCTCGACCGGCACGAGCGCGCCGTCGCGCACGAGCCGCGCGAGCGCGCGCGACCGCTCGTCGGCCGTGCCCGTGCCGACGAAGAGCTCGGTCGCGCCCGTGCCACCGAGCAAGCCGACGCCGCGGTGGCGCGAGAGGAGCCGGTGGCGCAGGGCTCGGGAGCCGGTCACGCGGCCGGCGAGGAGCTCCGGCGGGTAGAGTCGCTCGGTGAGGTCGTACCAGCGCGTGTTGCCCTCGCGCCGCGCGATGCCCACGCGACCCGTCGTGTAGAGCGCTTCGAGCAGGGCGCGCCCGGTCCGCGTCGGGCCCCACCACCAGTCGACGCGCGCGCCGAGGTGGTCGGCGCTGTCGGACACCTCCGCGCTCGAGAGCGGGCCCCGCGCGGCGAGGGCCCGCAGGATCGCGCGCACCGCGCGGGCGTGCGTGCGGAGCACCGTCGTGCGGTAGCGGGCGCGGGCGTGTGCCCAGGCCACGCGGTGATAGGGCAGGTCCTCGACGGGCAGGATGTTGAGCGACTTGTTGTAGGCCTCGAAGAGGCGGCGCTCGCCGGGCGGCCCGTAGAGCAGCGCGTCGCAAGCGCTCCGCTCGTGGCCGTCGATGCGCGCCGCGAGCACGAG
>JADLAB010000253.1 GCA_020848455.1 Polyangiaceae bacterium | reverse complement strand
GGCGCCATCAGCGCCACCAGGCGATCGATCTCGCTCCGCATCCAGCGGGCGGCGCGGCCGCCACCGACGAGCTCCTTCATGTAGCTGGCGACGTTGGGCGTATCGGGCGTCATCTCCACGAGCCAGCCGCTGCCGTACGGCGAGCGATTGATCGCGCCGGGCTCGGTGCCGAGCAGCGGGTTCACCGCCGCGACCTTGCCGGCGATGGGCGCACGGATGACGATCTCGCGCTCGCCGCGGCGGAGCACCGCCAGCGGGTCACCGACCGCGAGCGACGTGCCCACGGCTGCCGTCTCGACGGACTCGACCGGGCCGATGAGGCGCTGCACGAAGTCGTCCGCTCCGGTCATCACGCAACCCGGGGCGGCGCGTCGCGCCCAGCCGTGCCCTCGATGTAGCCGGACGTCGGAGGGAAGGGCGATGCCGTGGATCTGGGCCACCACCACCTCGGGCTTGCCGGCGATCGCGTAGATCACACCCGCGATCAGCAGCAGGGGCGCTACCAGGAAGAACAAGAGGTAGTACACCCACCCGAAGACGAAGAACGACGGGACCACCGAGAGTGCGATGAGCGTGGCCAGGCCGCCAATGACCCAGTCCTTGCGGTTGTGTTCTCTATTCTCGTGTGACATGGCGAGCCTCCTCTTGGACCGCTCAGATGCGCGGGGCTTTCGACCTGCCCTAAAGCACCGCCCGTGCCAGCCTCGCGCGCTCGTCCGCGCGGCCCTGCTTGGGGAAAAGCGCGAGGCGGCAAGGCCCGGCTCGCGCCGCGCGTGGCCGCCCTGCCGAGAACCTCCACACGCCGCTGTTGAGTTTCTCAACGACGCAAGTTCGCGAGAACAGGTGGAGCCGAGCGTCGCGCGGGCAGCGACTGTCGAGCTTCTCGACACTCGGCGCGGCAGGCGGCGCGCCTCGCGGGCCGCCGCCGGCGCGAAGTAGACGTGCGGCCGGCGCGTCGCGGCGATGGGCTGGGGCCTAGCCGCCCGTCGCGAGCAGCTCCGGCTCGTCTTCGTGGAGCCGGCGCAGGACCGCGTACACGTCGGGGTGGTTGACGAGCGCGAGGTGCGAGAGCCCGCCGAGCACCGCGCCGCCGTGGAAGGGGACGCGCCGCGCGCGCTCGGGGTGCGCGCCCCGCGCGCTCGGCACGCGCACCATGAGATCACCCACGAGCCGCCCGAGCGGGTGCTCGGGGTCGCGCGTGAGGCTCCCGGCGACGAAGGCGTAGGTCGCCGAGTCGACGAAGGGCACGGCGCGCCGGCAATCCTCGAAGAAGGCATCCGGGTCGCGTCCGCGCCACTCCTCGTCGGTCGTGTAGCCGTAGCGGAGGTCCTTGATGCCCGCGCTGCGCGCCCGCAGGATCTCGCTCGGCACCTGGGCGGCGGCCGCGCCGATGCCGCCGAGCACCCGCTCGACGAGGTGGGCGCCCTTCTCGATGGGCGAGCCGAGGTGGGGGGCGCCGATGGAGGTCACGCGCCCGAGGAGCGGGAGCCACGCCGCGTCGTCGCGCGCCGCGTAGTGGGCGGCGCTGCGCACGACGAGCCCGCCCATGCTGTGGCCGACGAGCACGACCTCGCGCACGGGTCGCGGCCAGCCGCGCACGAGCTCGTCGACGAGGCGCGCGAGCTCGCGCCCGTTGTCCGACACGTGGCGGCCGCTGTTGTAGCGCACGTAGACCGGCGTGTAGCCGAGGTCGCGCTCGAGCAGGGCGCCGTAGCAGGTGCGCGAGTCACCCCATTGCTCGCGCGCGCCGTAGCTCCACGACCACTCGGTCGTCGACAGTCCGTGCACGAAGACCGCGATGCGCTCGGACGCGGCCGCATAGGTCCGGGCGAGCTCGGCCGGGCGAGGGCGGACGACGCGCCCGTCGTGGCGCAGGCTCATGCCCGGATCGAGCCGGTTGCCGCGGCGCTCGAGGTAGTCCCCGAACACGCCCGAGAGCGCCCCTTGGGCCGCGTCCGCGAGCCACGCCGCACTGCCCATGGCGTCCGAGTCGAGCGGCGTGGCGGGCGCGTCGGTGGGTGCGCCGCGCCGGGCGGCCCGTGCCTCGAGCAGGGCGAAGGGCACCTCGGCCACGGCGTCGACGACGTGGGTGACGGCCCGGACGGTGGCGTGGCCGACGCTCGTGCCGACGCGGCGCACGGTCTCGACGGCGCGCGCGGCCTCCCCCACGGGCGGCACGAGATCGAGCCAGCCGAGCGTGCGCTCCGAGACGCCGCGGTCGGTGCGCTCGACGAGCCGCGAGACCACGCGCACGGCGTCGAGCACCAGGCGTGTGAGGCCGTGCAGACGGGCGAGGTCCATCGCTCGAGGCTACCCCATCGCGGCCGCGCGCGCGCATCCGTGACAAGATGGCCTCGATGCAGCTCGGGATGCGCCTACCGGGACCCGCGCGGCACTGGGCCGCCGCGCTCGCGCTCCTCGCCGCCGGCTGTCAGTCGGCGCTCGGTCCGCCGCCGGGTGTCGGGCTCGCGGTCCCGCACGCCACGGCCGCAGCGGCGACGCCGCCGCCGGCGCCCGAGACGCTGCACGCCGCGTTCAAGCTGCGCTTCGTCGTCACGGCCGACGCGGGCACGAGCCTCGTCGATCTGACGGTGCTCGTGCCGCGGGACGTCCCGCGCCGCCAGACGATCCGGAAGCTCGTCTGGTCGCGCGCCCCCGATCGCGTCTTCGACGTCGGCGAGAACCGCTACGCACGCTTCCTCCTGCGCGACCCGCCGCCGAAGACCGTGCTCGAGGCGGAGGTCGAGGCCGACATCGAGCGCTTCGACCTCACGCGGGCCGAGCGCGAGCGGCTCCCGGTGGCGGTGGCCGACGCCGAGCGCCGCGCGGCGCTCGCCGCGGACCGGTACGTCGAGGTCGACGACCCGCGCGTCCGGGAGCTCGCCGCGGCAGTCACCGGCGACACGGAGCGCGCGCGCATCGAGAGCGCCTTTCGCGTCGTCGGCCAGGCGCTCGAGCACCATGGCTACGACCCGGGCGAGGTCGGCGCTGCGACCACGCTCGAGCGCGGCGGCGGCGACTGCACCGACTACTCCGACGTGCTCGTGGCGGTGCTGCGGGCGCAGGGCCTGGCGGCCCGCTCCGCGGGGGGCTACACGCTCGACCACCCGGCCGACACCCCTGCGCACGACTGGGTCGAGGTCCTCGTGGGCGGCCTCGGCTGGGTGCCGCTGGATCCGCTGCGCGCCGATCTCGGCAACGCGACCTTCGGCGAGCTGCGCAACATCTACCTGCGGCTCACCGTGCGCCGCAACGACCCGCTGCTCTTCGGGTACCACTACCACGGGTACACCTGGGACGGCCCGGGCGCCCACGTCGACAACGAGCTCGTGCTGCCGTGAGCGGCTGCGTCAGGGGGTGGGCACGCGCTGCCGCGCGTGTCGCGGCGGGGCCGCCAGGTTCGCCACGGTCGTCCGCAGGTCGTCGACCTCGAAGGGCTTGTCGAACACCGCCGCGGCCCCGAGCGCCCGGGCGTGGCGGTGCAGGGCCTCGTCGCCGAAGGCGGTGATGAGCACGACCGGCGGGCGCGCTCCGAAGGGCAGCCCGGACAGCACCTCGAGCGCGGTGAAGCCCGGGATGCGCACGTCGCTCACGACGACGTCGAACTGCTCTTCTTCCTCCTCGAACAGCGACGGCTCGAGCCAGCGCAGCAGATCGATGCCCGTTCCGACCGCGACCACGCTGAAGCCGTCGGCGGCGAAGATCTCGGCGAGCAGCGTGCGGAGCTCGCGATCGTCCTCCACGAGCAGCATGCGCAGCGGTGTGTCGTACCCGTTCCAGTTCTCCATGTCGTCCTCCGCGCGCCTGCACTGCAGCCGCCGTGCCAGCACGCGGCGACGCGGCGTCGCGCAGTTGGGGCGGCGCGGCTGGGGCGAATCGCCCCGGTGCCGCAGGGCGCGTGGCGACGCGCCTCACCGGCCGGCGCGCCAGGCCGGGCCGCGCGCTCACGGCTTCGGCGTGTTCGTCGCGGACGTCGCGAGCGCGAGCGCGGCGTAGCGCTCGAGCTTGCGGTACAGGGTCTTGCGGTCGAGCCCGAGGCGCAGAGCAGCCTCGCTCTTGTTGCCGCCGACCGCCTCGAGGGCGCGCAGGATGTAGCGGCGCTCGACCTCCTCGAGCGGCGCGATCTCGCTCGGATCCTCCGCGGGCAGGAGCACGGCGTGCGGCCGGTAGGCGCGGATCTTCTCGGGCAGATCGTCGAGCCCGAGCTCCGGGCCGCGGCCGAGCGCGACGGCGCGCTCGATGCAGTTCTCGAGCTCGCGCACGTTGCCGGGCCATCCGTAGGCGAGGAGGCGCTCGGCCGCCGCGGCCGACAAGCGCGGCACCGGGCGGCCCGCGCGGCGCGCGAAGTTGTCGAGGAAGCGCTCGGCCAAGAGGAGCACGTCGCCGCCGCGCGCGCGCAGGGGCGGCACCGCGATCTGGATGACGTTGAGGCGGTAGTACAGATCCTCGCGGAAGCGGCGCTCCTCGACCAGGGACTCGAGATCGCGATGCGTGGCGGCGACGATGCGAGCGTCGAAGGCGACCTCGCCGCTGCCGCCGACCGGGCGAACGCGGCGGTCCTGCAGAGCCCGCAGCAGCTTCGGCTGGAGGCCGAGCGGCATGTCGCCGATCTCGTCGAGGAACAGCGTGCCGCCGTCCGCCTCGAGCAGCAGGCCGCGGCGCTCGGCGCGCGTGTCGGTGAACGCGCCCCGCACGTGCCCGAAGAGCTCACTCTCGAGCAGGCCCTCGGGCACGGCCGTGCAGTTGACGGCGACGAAGGGACCGCCGGCGCGCGGCCCCGCGGCGTGCAGGGCGCGGGCCACGAGCTCCTTGCCGGTGCCGCTCTCGCCCACGACGAGCACCGTGGCGTCGCTCGCAGCGCCGCGCGCGACGAGGTCGAAGAGGCGCAGCATGCTGCCGTGCGCGCCCACGAGCTCGCCGCAGTGCTGTGCCGCTGCCAGCGCCGCGCGCAGCGCCGCGACCTCGCCCCGCAGCGCCCGGTGGGCGACGGCGCGCTCGAGGCGGAGCGCGAGGTCGTCGAGCTCGATCGGCTTCTGCGCGAAGTCGAAGGCCCCGGCGCGCACCGCGGCGATGGCGCTGTCGACGTTGCCGAAGGCCGTCAGCACGAGCACCGGCACGTCGGGGTCGAGGCCGACCAGCCGCTGGCAGAGCTCGACGCCGTCCATGCCGCGCATGCGCAGGTCGGTCACGACCACGTCCCAGCGCTCGGCCTCGAACAGGGCGAGCGCCTCGGCGGCTCCGTTCGCGGAGCGCAGCGCGAAGCGGCCGCGGAGGCCGAGCGCGATGCTGTCGCACAGGCTCGGATCGTCGTCGACGAGCAGCACGCGCGCGAGGTCGGGCGCGTGCGGCGCTAGGCCGTCGCCTCGTCGCTCGGGCCCTCGGCCGGTAGCGCCGGAAGCCACACCCGGAAGGTGCTTCCCCGTCCCGGCTCGCTGTCGACCTCGATCCACCCGCCGTGCTCCTCGACGATGCCGAAGGATACCGAAAGTCCGAGGCCCGTGCCTTCGCCGACTTCCTTCGTGGTGAAGAAGGGCTCGAACGCGTGCTCCCGCACCTCGGGCGTCATGCCCGTGCCCCGATCCTGCACCTCGATGCAGGCGTGCTCGGTGGGGGGCGCGGCGCCCGCGCCGGCGCGGGCGACCGGCGGGACGCGGGCGCGGGTCACCGACAGGGTGACCGGGCTGCCGCTCGGGCTCGCCTGGACGGCGTTGACGCACAGGTTGGTGACCACCTGCTCGACGAGCGCGGCGTCTCCGGCGACGCGCACGCGATCGCTCGGGCGGAGCTCGAGCGCGACCCCGCGCTTGCGCGCCATGGGCTCGAGCATCGCGCACACGCGGCCGACCAGCGGCACGAGCTCCATGGGGCCCAGATGCGGCTTGCGGCGCCGCGCGAAGTCGAGGAGCTGCCGGATGATCGCCGCCATGCGCGCGGCCTGCTCGCGCACGATGCGCGCCGCCTCGGACGTCTCCGGGGTCGCGGTGGGGGACTGCTCGATCATCTTGGCGCGGATGGCGATGACGTTGAGCGGCGTGCCGAGCTCGTGCGCCACCCCGGAGGCGAGCTTGCCCACCGTGCCGAGCCGGTCGGCGTGGCGCAGCTGCTCGACGGCGCGGATGCGCTCCTCCATCTCGGCGGCGGCGCGGTCGTGCGCCTCGCCGAGCCGACCGGCCATCGCGTTCATCTCCGCGGCGAGCACGCCGATCTCGTGGTGGCCGTGCGCGCGGGCGCGGCTGCCCAGATCGCCCGCGCCGACGCGGCGGGCGTGAGCCACGAGCTCGGCGAGCGGCCGGCCGACGAACGCCGCGCCGAAGGCGAGCACGATGACGCCGCACGCGGCCACGAGCACCAGGCTCGACACGAGGGTGCGCCGCACCGTGGTGCGGAGGTACTCGTGCTCGGTCGTGCCGGACTCCGCGAGCTCCACCGCGGCGGGGCGACCGACGCCGCGCACCGGGACGTAGCTGACGAGCAGGCCGTCGCGGCCGTCCGGCACGCGCTCGAGGGGCATGCCGCGCGCCACGCGCTCGGTCGTGACGCCGGGGACCAGCGGCGCGCCGGGGTCCTCGGCGGGCGCGTCGAGCCACACCAGGCGCGCGCGCAGGCCGTGCTCCGCGTGGCTGGCACGCTCGAGCAGCGCACGCACGCCGGCCTCGCCCTCGGCGCGCCAGGTGTGCTCGACGGCACTGCCGAGCGCGCGGCCCACGGTCTCGTGGTCGCGCTGATCGTCCTCGTCGAAGACCTCGAGCTCGCGCTCGACGCGCGAGTAGCCGTTGAAGGCCAGGATGGCCGCCAAGGCCACGGTCAGCATGGCCGCGAGCCGCACGGCGAGCTTCATGGGCGGTACCTCCTGTCGCCGCGGCGCCTGCACCGCGGTGACCCCACCATGCCACGGGCGTGGCGTGGGGCCACGGCCAGGCGCGCCTGCGCCCGCTGGCGTGGGCGCTTGCGGGGTGTACATTGTCGGACGGGGGGTGACCTCGGAGCCCTCCCCATGCCGAAGCTGGCGCGCGCGCCCACACTGCCTCTGGCCGCCGACGCGGCCCGGGCTCGCAGCGACGAGCCGCTCGGCGCCGCGCCGACCCGGGCGGGCAGCGACGAGCGCCCCGCCCGGCCGCTCGGCCTCGCGCACGTGGGCGACTGGGAGTGGGACCTCACCACCAACGCGGTGACCTGGTCCGACGAGCTCTACCGCATCTACGGCTTCGAGCCCCGCTCCGTCACGCCCGACCACGGGCTCGTGCTCCGGCAGCTGCACCCGGACAGCCGGGAGGCCTTCGAGCGCGCGATCGCCGCCGCGCTCGAGCGCGACGAGCCCTTTGAGCTCGACTACCGCTGCCTCCGCCGCGGTGGCGCCGAGGCCGTGCTCCGCACCATCGGGAGGGTGGTGCGTCGGCCGGACGGCGCTCCCGAGCGCATGATCGGCATCGTCGTGGACATGACCGAGGCGCAGCTCGCCGCGCGCCGGCTGCGCGAGAGCGAGGACCGGATGCGGTCGATCTTCGACCACGCGACCGACGGCATCCTCATCATCGACCTCGAGACCCTGCGCTTCGTCGAGGCCAACCCGGCGGCGTGCGAGCTGCTCGGCTACCGGCACGACGAGCTGCTCCGGCTCGGCCAGGCGGACATCCACCGGAAGGAAGACCTGCCGGCCGTCGCCGCGATGTTCGCGCGCCAGCGCCGGCGCGAGACCACCCTGGCGCCCGACGTCCCGCTGCTCTGCAAGGACGGCACGGTGGTGTGCGCCGACATCAACGCGGCGCCGCTCACCGTCGGGGGCCGGCCCTGCATGGTCGGCATCTTCCGCGACACGACGGCGCGCAAGCGCACCGAGCAGCGCCTGCGCGACAGCGAGGCGCTCGTGCGGACCATCCTCGACACCGTCGACGAGGGCTTCGTGGTCATCGACCGCGACTACCGCGTCCTCATCGCCAACCGCGCGTACGCTGCCCAGGCGGGCCGTCCGGCCCACGAGGTCGTCGGCCGCCACTGCTGGGAGCTGGTGCACCGCGCGAGCCGGCCCTGCTGGGAGGGCGAGGAGACGTGTGCGGTGCGCGAGGTGCTCCGCGACGGCGAGCCCCACAGTGCGGTCCACCAGCACACCGACGCCGACGGCCGAGCGCTCTTCGTCGAGAACAAGGCCTTCGCCATCAAGGACGACGCGGGGCGCGTCTCCGCGGTCATCGAGACCATCAACAACATCACCGAGCGCCGCCTGCTCGACGAGGAGCGCCTGCGTACGCAGAAGCTCGAGTCGATCGGCACCCTGGCGGGCGGCATCGCCCACGACTTCAACAACCTGCTCCAGGGCGTGTTCGGCTTCATCTCCATCGCCGAGATGACCATCGGCGAGCGCGACAAGGCGCTCGCCATGCTCGCGCAGGCGCAGAAGTCGCTGCAGGCGGCGGTCGGCCTCACCACGCAGCTCCTGACCTTCTCGAAAGGGGGCGCCCCGGTGAAGCGGCGCATCGCGCTCCGCAGTGTCGTCGAGAGTGCGGCGCGCCTGGCGCTCTCCGGCTCGCGGGCCGACTGCACCATCGACATCGATCCGGCGCTCGCCGCCGTCGACGCGGACGAGGGCCAGATCGGTCAGGTGATCCAGAACATCGTGCTCAACGCGGATCAGGCGATGCCCGACGGCGGCCGGATCGAGATCACGGGCCGCAACATTCCGGCCGGGGCGAGGGAGCTGCCGCCGAGCCTGGCCGACCGCGACTGCGTCGAGATCGCCGTGCGCGACACGGGTGTCGGCATCCCCGCGGCGAGCGTCGACCGGATCTTCGACCCGTACTTCACGACCAAGGAGAAGGGCAGCGGGCTCGGCCTCGCCACCTCGTACTCGATCGTGAAGGGTCACGACGGCGTCGTGACCGTTCGCTCCGAGGTCGGCCGGGGCACCGTCTTCCGTGTGTTCCTGCCGGCCGGCAAGGGCCCGAGCTCGCGCGAGCCGCGCGCCACGGTGCCCGCCCCGGCGCGCCGCGGGCGCGTGCTCGTGATGGACGACGACGAGACGGTCCGGCGGGTCGCGAGCGCTCTGCTCGCTGCGCTCGGACACGAGGTGGAGCTCGCCGCGGAAGGGGCGGACGCACTCGCTGCGTGGCGCAGGGCGCGCGCCGCGGGGCGCCCCTTCGACCTCGTCATCCTCGACCTCACCGTCCGCGGTGGCATGGGCGGGGTCGAGGTGCTGCGGCAGCTCGCCGCGCTCGACCCGGCCGTGAAGGCCGTCGTCTCCAGCGGCTACGCCGACGACGAGGTGCTGGCGGCGCACCGGCGGCACGGGTTCACGGCGTTTCTCAAGAAGCCCTACGACCTCGAAGCGCTCCGGAGCACGCTCGACCCGATCCTCGGGCCCGGCTAGCGACGCGACCGCGTGCGGCTCGGCCGTGATCGCGCAGCGCCTGCGCGCGACGCGCCCGGGGCCGCAGGGCCTGCGCGGCGTGCCGGCGCCGCGGCGCCGAGATGCCTGGATCCACCGTGATTCGGAGCTCGCTTCGCGCGGGCACGAGGGATGCAATGCGGCGCGCCATGTCCCCCATCCTCCGCGCTTCCGTGCTCCTCGCCACCCTCGTCGGAGTCGCTGCGTGCGACGAGCCCCAAGGAGCCCTACCGAGCCGCCCGCACGAGGCGGGCACCCGCGCCGCCGGCACGCCCGCGGACAAGGCCGCGCCCACCGCCGCCGCGGCGCCGACCATCGACCGCGCCGCGCTCGGGGCCTACAAGCCGCTGCCCGCGGTCTACGAGAGCCCGACCAACGCCCTCACCGACGACAAGATCGCGCTCGGGCGCATGCTCTACTTCGACACGCGCCTCTCGAAGAACCAGGATCTGTCCTGCAACAGCTGCCATGGCCTCGACAGCTTCGGCGTCGACGGCGCGCGGTTCTCCAAGGGGCACAAGGGCCAGCTCGGTGGCCGCAACTCGCCCTCCGTCTACAACGCCGCCGGACACGTCGCGCAGTTCTGGGACGGGCGCGCGCCGGACGTCGAGGAGCAGGCGAAGGGACCGGTCACGAACCCGGTCGAGATGGCCATGCCCGACGCGGCCTCGGTCGAGCGGGTGCTGCGCTCGATCCCCGGGTACGTCGAGCTCTTCAAGAAGGTGTGGCCCGGCGACGCCGAGCCCGTGACCTTCCAGCACATGGCCGAGGCGATCGGCGCCTTCGAGCGCAAGCTGACGACGCCGAGCCGCTGGGACAAGTACCTCGCCGGCGACGACCAGGCCCTCACGCCCGACGAGCTCCGGGGCCTCGCGAAGTTCTCCGAGGTCGGCTGCACGGCGTGCCACGGCGGCGCGGGGCTCGGCGGGCACATGTTCCAGAAGGTGGGCGCCGCCAAGCCCTACCCGAACGACAAGGACCTCGGCCGCTACGACGTCACGAAGGCGGACGCCGACCGGCTCGTGTTCCGCGTCGCGAGCCTGCGCAACGTCGACAAGACGGCGCCCTACTTCCACGACGGCGCGGTCGCGGATCTGCCCGCGGCCGTGAAGCTCATGGCCGACATCCAGCTCGGGCGCACGCTCTCGGACGGCGACGCCCAGGCGATCGTCGCCTTCCTCGGCGCGCTCACGGGCGAGGTGCCGCGCGACTACGTGAAGAAGCCGGAGCTCCCGCCGTCGGGCAAGGACACCCCGGCGCCCGACCCGGGGTGAGTCGAGCTCACTTCTTGTGGCTCTTGATGAACCCGAGCTCGGCGTAGAAGTCGGTGTTCACGTCGCCTTTCTGGCCCTTGCTGTTGGGCAGCTGCTGCAGGCGGATGGCCTCGTTGATGTGGCGCTCCGCGCCGTCCCAGTTGCCCTTCATCTCGTAGAGGATGGCGAGGTTGTAGTGGGCCCAGACGTCGTTCGGATTGGAGCCGACGGCGCCCTCGCAGATCTGCACGGCCAGATCGTTCTGCCCGCGCTCGATGGCGTTGTACGCGGCGGCCTGGTCGGAATCGATGCCCATCCCGTCGTTGAAGAACTTCTCGTAGTAGATCCGCGAGGTGCCCTCCTGGACGGGGAAGCGCACGTACTTGAGCGTGCCGTCGCAGCCACCCAGACCGAGTGTCAGACCGACGACGAGCGCGGCGCCGCACAGGGCGCGCGTGAGGGAACGGGGATTCATGTGGGCACCTCGTGGCGGGGTCGGGGCGTCGTGCCCCGACGTCGCGCCCGAGCGTAGCCAGGATCCGCGGCGCCGGGAACAGGTCGCGACGGCTCGCCGCCCGCGCCCGGGTCGCGAGCACGTTGCCGCCGGCGTCGGGTCGGTGCCTGCCCTTGTGGCGCCGCGACCGTGGTGTCATAGCCGTCGGGGCCATGGGACATCGCGCGAACGTCGGGCTCGCGGCCGGGATCGTGGCGCTCCTCGGTGCCTGCCTGAGCTACGCGCCGGTGCCCGTCTACGCGGTCTCGGACCGCGGGGCCGACCGCGACGGCGACGGCATCGCGGACGTCGACGACGGCTGCGCGGAGGCGCCCGAGGACGGCCTGCCCCCGAAGGCGAACGACGGCTGCCCGGGCCCGGATCCCGACCGCGACGGCGTCGGCTGGGCCGAGGACCAGTGCCCCAACGCCAAGGAGGACGGCAAGCCGCCGAATCCCGCGGACGGCTGCCCCGGTGCGGACGCGGACGGCGACGGCGTGGCCGACGGGGCCGATCGCTGCGCCGACAAGCGCGAGGACAACCTCGCGCCGGAGCCGAGCGACGGCTGCCCGGCGCCGGATCCGGACGGCGACGGGCTCGCCGGCCCGCTCGACCGCTGCCCGGACGCGGCCGAGACCTACAACGACTGGCGCGACGCCGACGGCTGCCCCGACACGGTGCCGGGCGGCAGCGACGAGGTGCGCTTCGACCCGGAGTCGAACCAGATCTACGTGCCGAAGGCGCGGCGCATCGAGTTCGACAGCGGCTCGGCCCAGGTGCGGCCCGACGCCGACGCGACCCTCGGCGCGATCGCCCAGGTGCTCGCCGAGCACGGCGAGATCGGCCGGCTCGAGATCGAGGGCCACGCCTCGAGCCAGGGCGACGAGCGCACCAACCTCGTCCTGACCGAGCAGCGCGCGGGCGCCGTCGCGCGGGCGCTCGCGGCGCGCGGCATCGCCGGCGAACGGCTCGTGCCGATCGGCTACGGCGAGTACTGCCCGGCGCGCGACGACGGCGACGACAAGGACACGGCCGAGAACCGGCGCGTGCTCCTGAAGGCGGTGCAGGTCGGCGGCAAGTGGCAAGAGGTGGCGCGCGGTTGCTGGAACGCCCAGACGAAGGGCATCGATCCGACCAAGAGAAAGCCGGGCGTGCCGCCCGCACCGCCGCCGCTGCCGCCCCCCGACCCCGGGGTCATCCACGGGCCGGGCTTGTGACGGGACGCGCGCCCTCGGGCGCAACGACGAGCGAGAGGCGAGGTGGTGGCGTGACGGCAGGACGGCGGTATGGGCTCGGGCTCTCTCTCGGGGTGCTCGGCGTGGTCGCGCTCGGCGGCTGCGGGCCGAAGCGCATCCAGGTCAACCCGACGGACGTCTCGGCGCTCACCGTGCGGCCCGCGTCGGGGCAGGATCTCTACTGCCCTGGCGATCGCTTCCTCGTCGAGGTGCTCGCGACGATGAAGGACGGCTCGAGCTGCAGCAGCGCCAACCCGCAGCTGACCTGCCTCGGCGGCACGGGCGTCGTCATCGATCCGGAGACGATCCACCTCGAGGGCACGAGCGGCGGCCCGGCCGGCGACCCGCTCGTGTGGCTGCCCGACGAGAACCCGCTCGCGACGGCGGCCACGGGCATGAGCCTGAAGGCCTGGCTCCAGGGCCTGCACGAAGGCAAGGCCGCGCGCTCGGTCGAGGCCGCGCGCGAGCTCCGGCCCGTGTACCAGTGTCAGCGCGACCACGTGCTGGCCCCGCTGCCTGCCCCGCCGGGCGCGCCCGGCTCCCCGGGCGCCGCGATCACCGTGTCCGTGACGACGCTCTCGACGCCCTTCTACGCCGCCGCCGCGCTCGTGCGCGTCGAGGCCGGGGGCGAGCGCCGCTACCTCATCAGCTCGTCCTTCGACGAGACCATCCGCGTCGTGTCGCGCGGGCAGGACGGCGGCCCCGGGCAGCCGGGGGCGCAGGGCCTCGACGGCGCGCCCGGACAGTCGGCGGCGCCCGATCAGCCGTGCGCCCGCGGCGGTCGTGGCGGCCACGGCACGGCGGGGGCGCAGGGCGGCCCCGGTGCGAGCGGCGGCTCCGGCGGCACCATCCGGCTCGTGCTCGACGCGGCCGCGGCCGACAAGCTGCGCGGGCGCATCCTCGCCGACAATCCCGGCGGCTACGGTGGCCCCGGTGGGCCGGGCGGTCGCGGCGGCTTCGGCGGCGCGGGCGGCACCGGCGGTCGGAACGGTCCGGGTTGCGAGGGCACCAGTCTCGCCGGCGACAAGGGCACCGACGGTCCGGTGGGCATGGACGGGCCGGTGGGTCCCGACGGCCCGCCCGGCCCGCCCGTGGTCGTCGAGACGGCGCCGCGCGAGACGCTGTTCGCGGGCGAGCTCGAGCTCATTCGCTCCATCGAGGCGACGCCGGGCAAGCGCTGAGCGCCGGTCACTCGCGCGCGAGCACGCTCTCGGCGATCGTGACGGCGCGTGCCCTCGGCGGGCAGTCGACGACGCGCCCGGCGGCGAGCTGGAAGGCGTCGGAGCGGAACTCGGTGCCCGTGACGGCCACCGTCAGCCGGTCGCCCGCGAGCCTCGCGCGGAGGGGCTTACCGTCGACGTCGCTCCACTCGTAGAGGCAGCTCGACGGGACGGCCTCGAGGTCGAAGCGCGCGTTCGGTGGGGGCGGAGGGCGCACGCGGTCGCGGACGGCGTAGCTCGTCGGGTCGTCCGCGAGTGGCGTGAGGACGAAGCGCGCCTCGCCCGCGCGGTAGGGGGCCGGATGCGGGTGGGCCGCGTCGCGAAGCTCGCTCGGATCGCGCACCCGGAGCTCGAAGGCGGCGCCCGTCCACACGGCGTCGTAGTGGCGCCCGGACGGGCTCTTCCAGCCGCCGGTGAGATCGGGCTGCGGTGGGGCACGTGGGGCCGGCGCGCTCGCGGCGCTCGGGGCGGGCGAGCTCGGTGCCGGCGCCGAGGCGGCGTCCGCGGCGCCCGGGTGCGCGCTCCCACCGGCGGCGGTCGCGCTCGGCGTGTCCGGTCCGGCGTCGCTCGAGCTCCCGCGGCTCGCGACGACGACGGCCACGACGGCGGCGACGGCGCCCGCGGCGAAGATCGCCAGGAGCGTGCGGCCGCGCCTCGGAGCGCCGGCGTAGCCCGGCGCCGGGACCGGGGCCGGTAGGAGGTCGGGCCGGGCGCCCGCCGGTCCGGCGGCGAGCGTGTGGACGGGGGCGGCCCGTGCCCCGAGCGGCTCCGCGAGCACGGTCCTCGGCGGTGCGGCGGCGGCCGACGGCGTGCCGAGCACGGTGCGGCCCGCGCCGGCGCGTGCGGCCGCCTCGAGCTCGGCGGCGAGGGCAGGCGCGGCCGCGGGCGTCGCGAGACCGGTGGGCGTGAACGCCGCCGACACCGCGCGCGGCGCCCCGGACGGCGCGGTGGTCGGTCCGCCCGGGCGGCGCTGGGCGATGCCGCGCGCGCTCGGCTCGACGCCGAGCGCCGTCGCGAGCGCGGCGATGGCCTCGCCCGGTGTCGCGAAGCGCCCGGCCGGCACGGGGGCCGTGGCGCGCGCGAACCACGCGTCGAACGCGGCGGGGAGCTCCTTGTGGCTGCGCGCGCGCGCTCGCACGCTCGCCGGCTCGCTCGCCCCGCGCACGAGCACGACGAGCAGCTGGTAGACGCTCGCGCCCGCATCTTGCTCGGCCGTGAAGTAGGGCTCGCCGGTGAAGAGCGCGTAGGCGATGTGCCCGAGCGCGTACACGTCGGTGCGGCCGCTCACGGGCGCCTCGCCGTGCACCTGCTCGGGCGCCATGTAGAGCGGCGTGCCGAGGATGCCCTTGGTCTGCGGCCCGGTCGCGCGATCGACCATCTTGGCGATGCCGAAGTCGAGCAGCTTCACGCGCGGCGAGCCGTCGTCGCGGTAGGTGACGAACAGGTTCTCGGGCTTGAGGTCGCGGTGCACGATGCCGGCCGCGTGCGCCTTGTCGAGCGCGACGGCCGCCTGCTCGAGGTAGAGCACGACCTCCTCGGCCGGGAGCGAGCCCCGCTCGGTCAGGAGCTCGGCGAGCTCCTGGCCCCGCAGGAGCTCCATCACGATGAACGGCGCGCCGCGCTCCTCGTCGACGCCGGCGTCGAGCACCTCGGCGACGTGCTCGCTGTCGATCGCCGCCGCCACCGTGGCCTCGCGCCGGAAGCGGCGCTGCGACTCGGCGTCGCCGAGCATCGAGGGCTGCATGAGCTTGAGCGCGCGCCGCCGCTCGGTCACCTGATCGACGACCTCGTACACGACCCCCATGCCGCCGACGCCGATCGCGCGCACGACCTCGTAGCGGCCACGAAAGCGCTCGCCCGGCGCGAGGCGGCGAGGCTCCGATCCGTCCATGGTCGACGGGCTTCGGCCGGGGGCGCGCCTGCGTCAACTCGCGCGCTCGGCCGCCCGCCGTCAGCCTCCGAGCTCGACGTGCACGCGCGTCGCGAACAGGATCTGCCACCAGGCCGACAGCACGCGCCGCGAGCCGCGCGATTCCCCGAGCCATCCTGGCTCGCCCGCGCCGCCGACGACGGGCGCGAAGAGGAAGGGGAGCGTGAACGTCGACTCGAAGTCCACGCTCGGGGCGCCGCGGTCGGGCCCGGTCACGACGACGCCCCCCTCGAACGGGATGAAGATCGAGCTCGGCACCCTGAAGTCGACCATGCCGAAGCCGGTGCCGACCCGGAGCGCGAGATCCTCGATCGGCGCGAAGGTGACGCAGAGCGGGATGCCAGGGTCCCCGGTCAGATCGGCGCCGTAGATGGCGCTCGCGTAGCGGAGCAGGCCGAGCTGGGGCCTCCGCTCGCCGAGGCCGTCGTCGGCCGAGGCCGGACCGCTCCACAGCAAGCGCCCCGTTCGCCACAGCGCCGCAAGGCCGACACCCGTGTCGAGGCGCACGTGCGGGCCGAGGTGTCCGAGGGCGTCGAGCGCGACGAAGGCGCCCGGCCACCCGAGCCCGAACGCCGACGCGAGCTGCGGTGGGCGCACCTGGACCGAGAGGGCGAGCTCGAGGTCGCCGCGGAGCACCCGCCCGCGCAGGCCGGCGAGCGGGTCGGTCGGCATGTACAGCATCATGCCCATCGCGGCCTGGAGCTCGAGGTCGTCGAGGATGCCGAACCGGATGTCCCAGGCGTGCCCGAACACGCCCCAGAAGTTACGAAGCAGCTGGCGCGGCGAGCGCGCGAAGTAGAAGCTGCCCTCGACCGACACCGTCTCGTCGGGCTGGGTGAGCGGTCGGCGCACGATGCTCACGGGTTGGGGCGGTGGGTCGACGGGCCAGCGCTCGAGGCGCGCGAGATCGAGCTCGTGCTCGCGGTCCCTCTCGAGCGCGATGGTGCGGCGCCGGGGGCGCTCGCCCGGGAGGCGGAGCACGAGGTCGAGCGTGCCGGGCTCGATGCGGTAGCGCGCGTAGACGGGCTCCGGCGTCCCGTCACCGAAGGCGAGCGTCGCGCCGGCGGGCGCGTGGGCGACGACGAGGACCGCGTCCGGGAGGGCGGGGAGGGTCGTCGGGGGGAGCGGGGCCGCGGGCTCGGGCGCGGTCGTCGGCGGGAGCGGGGCCGCGGGCTCGGGCGCGGCCGTCGGCGGGAGCGGGGCCGCGGGCTCGGGCGCGGACGAATGCGCAGGTGCGGGCTCGCCCGGTCCGACACGCGCCTCGGCGGCGACCATGCGCCGGTACGCCTCGTGGGCGCGCCCGTCGTCGTGGGCGAGGTTCGCGGCGCGGAGGGCGTGCCGGTCCGTGGCCGCCGCCTCGCGCACTCGGCCCGCGGCGGCCTCGGCGTCCCCCAAGAGGAGGAGCTCGGCCGCGCTCGGAGGCGGGCTGCTCGGCTCGGTCGGGTCGCCGGCCCGCGCGGTGCCGCACGCGACGAAGACCGCGGCGAGCCCCGAGGCGAGACCGAGCCAGGCTCCACGGACCCTCATAGGGGCAGGTTACCCCTCCGCGCGCCGCGTGTCCGTGCGCGGCTTCTAGACCGACCTCCCGCATGCGACCTTGCCGCCGCGATCCGACACCAGTAGCCTGCTCTGTTGCGCTGGGTCCGGATGGGTCCGTCGAGTAACCGATCGAGGACCGACATGAAGCATGCGTGGCTGACTCTCCCGCTCGCGACGTTCGCCTTGGGCTGTGGTGGCCCCGACTACAAGAAGATGATGGACGAGGCGTTTCCGACGACGAGCTCGGTTCCCTGGTACCAGGATCCGGCTCAGGTGCGGCAGGTCTACGCGAGCATGAACAAGAGTGATCCGAGCGATCCGCAGCCCGCGACCGCGCCGTCCGCGAGCGACGCGCCGGCCGCGAAGACGGACGTGCTCCTCTACTACGCGGCGGTCTACTGCGTTGCGCCCGGCCACGCCGGCGAGGACACCCTGAACGTCTGGGCCTTCCACGTCGTCACCCCCGTGTCGATGAGCGTCGACGCCGCCATGGATCGGATCGCCGACCGCGTCGCAGCGCTCAAGGCGGAGACCAGCGGGTCCGATGACGGCGGCCACTGGTGCCACACGGGCAAGGGAGGCGGCTTCACGCTCGACGGAAGGAGCTTCGGCTCGGCCGTCTTCGACCTGCAGCAGGCGCTCGCGTCGAAGTCGGGCAGCTACGTGCCCTCGGACTGGTACCCGGACTATCGCTTCGCGACGGTCAGGAGCGACGTGGTGGTCGATCTGACGCAGTGATCTCGCGGTCGCCGTGAGGGGCGCGACGGGCGCTCAGCGCTTCACGTGCCAGAGCCCCGCCGGGCCGGCGGCCCAGATGCCTCCGTTCGGACCGGGCGCGAGGCTCGTCACGGCGACGCGCACGCCGAGCGCCGCCCCGTCGACGTGGCGCCAGGCCGTGCCGTCCCAGTGCAGGAGCGTGGACTCGTCGCCGCCGAGCCACACGTCGTTCGGCCCGCCGACCCAGACGGCGCGGAGCCACGGTGCGCCCGGCACGGCGAGGCGCTCGATGCGCGTCCCGTCGACGTGCAGGACGAGGCCCGCGGCGCCGACCGCCCACGCGGCGCCGGGGCCCGCGGCTGCGACCGCGAGGAGCGCGCCGTGCGGCTCGGTGTGCGTCGTGAACGCCCGCCCGTCGAAGTGGCAGAGGAGCCCGGCGCCGTTCGGCCAGTCGCGGGTGCCGTCGCTCGTCGCGTTGTGCCCGCCGGCGAGCCAGGCCTCGGCGCCGTGGACGGCGACCGCCACGAAGCTCCCGAGGGGCGGGCCCGTCAGGTAGCTCCAGGCGCCGGCGTGCTTGCGCAGCACGCGCGGCCAGGCGTCGTCGAGTCCGGTGCCGACCACCCACGCTTCGCCGGCGCCGCTCGCCGCCACGGCCGCGGGCGCCTCGAGCGCGAGCGGCCCGTCGGCGCGCGCACGGCCGGTGAGCTCGCTCGGTGCGCCCGCCGCGAGGCCGAGCGCGAAGCCCGCGTCGGCTCCGGTCGGCGCGAGGCAGGCGTGACAGGGCAGCTGACGCTCCGGCGCGCCCTGACGCGCGGGCGTGGGCGCGGGAGGCGCCACGAGCGGCTCGAGCTTGTCGGCGGCGTAGCGGTAGGCGCGCGTGCCGTCGTGGAGCCACAAGCTGCCGTCGGGCGCGGCCCGGAGCTCGCGCGCCGCCCCGAGCGTGCCGCCGCCCGGGAGCGCGAGAGAGAGCCGCTCGACCGTGTAGCCGGCCGCGACGCCGCTCGTCGTCAGAGCGCTCGGCGCGTCGGTCGGCACGGGCAGGGGGGTCGCGGCGCCGAGGTGCTCGAGCTCGCCCCTGGCCGTGGGCGCGCGCGGCTCGCCGCGCCACACGCCCGCGCTCGCCGCGAGCCCGAGGGCGCCGCGCGCGTCGAAGGCGAGGTCCCTGATCTCTCCG
>JADLAB010000252.1 GCA_020848455.1 Polyangiaceae bacterium | reverse complement strand
CGCGCCGCTGTAGCCCGCGCCGAGGTACGCCTCGTCCTGGGTGAGTCGGAGGCGCCCGGCCGCGCCTCGCCCGGCGCCCGCGCCGGAGCCAGGCTCGGTGGCCGAGAGCTCGAGGTGCCGGTAGGCCGCGCGCAGGCGCGCGTCGTCGGCGAGCTCGAGCGGGAGCGCGACGAACACGCCGCCTCCGTAGGCGCGGCTGCGCCCGAGCGACCATCCGACGAAGCTCGCCCAGAGCTCGGGGGCGATGCGCTCGGAGGGCGCGAGCGCGCGTCCGGCGGTCGCGTCGGGCGCCTCGGGATCGAGCGCGAGCGCGGCGTCGAAGTGCGCGCGCGCTTCCGCGCGGGCGCCCGCTGCAAGGTCCTGGTACCCGGCGCGCGTGTGGGCTGCGGCGAGGCCACGCTCGGCGTCGGGGCCGGCTCCGGGGAGGCTCCGCGCGCGCTCGTAGCGCGCGACGGCGCGCTCCACCTCGTCGAGGCGCAGGCTGAGCCAGCCGGTGCGCAGGGCGACCTCGTAGCTCTCGGGCTCGGCCGTCCAGGCGAGTTCGAGCGCGTCGCGCGCCCCGGCGACGTCGCCGGCCTGCTCGAGCGCCACGGAGCGGTCCCAGGCGCTCGAGCGCAGCGCGCGGATCGGCGCCGAAGGCACCACGTGCGTGGCTTGCGCGGCTTGCGCGCCTTGCGCGGGCTCTGCGGCAACCGGCGTGGCGCCGAGGACGAGCGCCGCCGCGAGCGAAAGCGCCGCGCGCCTCACGCCGCGCCTCCGCCGGCCGGCACGGTGGCCGCCACGCGCTCGGGGAGCGGGCTACCGTCGTCGACCGCGCGCGCGGCGAGCGCCCGCAAGGTCACCGCGTGCGTCAGCGCGCCGTGGCGCACGACGATGCGGTGGACGCCGCCGTCGAGCGACAGCGTCGCCTCGCTCGACCACTCGGGGTGCGTCCCCACGACGCGTAGCTCGCCGCCGTGGCGCTCGGCGTGGAACGCGACCCGGGCGCTGTCCCGGCGCGGCAGCACGACCGCCACGAGGTCCGCGAGCGAGCGCAGCCACGCCGGCAGGAGCAGGCGCCGCGGCAGGCTGTCGGTCCAGCGGAGCTCGGCCGCCTGGTCGAAGGGCACGCGTCCGAGCGCGATGAGCACGAAGCGCAGGAGCGAGCGCGGATCGCCCTCGAAGTCGACGACGACGAAGCCGGCGTCGTAGCGCTCGAGCTGGAGCGCCGCGCGCTCGCTCCGGAGCAGACGACGGCCCGCGAGATCGAGCTCGACGCGCGCCGGCTCGCGCGCGCCGTCGGCGTCCTCGAGGACGAAGGTCGAGCCCGGCGCGAAGGCGAGGGCGCGGGCCAGGCTCTCGTCCCGCAGCACCGGCCGCACGTGCGCGCCCTCGGGCGGCACCATCAGGCTGTGCAGCACCTCGCCGCCCTCGCCCGCGCAGACGACGTCGCCGAAGTCGCCGGGCAGGGTGGGGCTGCCGAGGGCCGGCGTCGCCTGCAGCTGGAAGTGCAGGTGCGGGACGGGCGAGCGGCCGGAGCTGCCGCAGCGAGCGATCTCGCGCCCGGCCTGCAGGCTCTCGCCGACGCGTACCGTGATGCTGCGGGGCTTCAGGTGCGCGTAGACGGAGTAGAGCGCGGGCCCGTGTGCGACGACGACGGCGTTGCCCCAGGGGTCGTGAGGGGCGACCTGTCCGGGCTCGTTGTCCTCGATGCCGTCGACGATCTCGACGACCGTGCCGCCGCCGGCCACGAGGACCGGCAGGTTGTAGCTCGGGTAGTCGCGGAGGGTGGGCGCGCGGTCGGGATGCGTCCGCGGCGGTCCGGCCTCGAAGTCGAGCCCGTGGCGCCACGGACCCTGGTGCGTGGGCATGCCACCGTAGCCCTGCGTGACCACCCACGCGCCGCGAAAGGGCAGGCGGAAGGGCAGCCACGCCGCGTCGCCGAAGCGTCGCAGGCGCGTGAGGTGTCGCGCCAGGGCCTCCTCGGGGCGGGCCGCGGCCGGTGCCGAGCGCGGGCGGCGGTCCGCCACGCGCCGGCGCGCGGCGAGCAGCGTGAGGTGGACGGTCAGGGCGAACGGCAGCGACAGGAGCGGCAGGTAGAAGGTGCCGAGCAGGGGCGAGAGCGCGTAGCTCACGAGGACGCTGACCGCCGCGCCGGCCATGGCGAGCAGCAGCGCCGAGGGCTGCGGTACGAACCACACGCCGCCGAGGGCCATCGCCGTCAGCAGGGCGTTGAACGAGGCGATGGTGTCGATGGCGGACCAGGTCATCGCCGGCCGGAGGACCTCGTGCAGGGCGAGCGCCGTGAGCGTGCCGGCGGCGCCGAGCAGGAGCGCGATGCGACTGTGCAGGGCGATGGCCGCGAGCACGAGCCCGGCGGCGAGCCCACCGTGGAGGAACAGGATCGCTGCCGGCACGTCGAGCGGCGACGGCGCGACGAGGGCTTCCGGCAGGATCGACAGCGGCCGCAGCCAGTCGGGCGCCGCTTCGGTCCCCGGCAGGCTGCGCGCGGCGAGGTGCACGAGCCAGCTCGCGCCGACGAACGGCAGGGAGTGGCTCGGCAGCGCCACGGCGGCGAAGATGGCGTCGAACGCCGCGACGAGCGCCACGGCGAGCACCGCGCCGAGCACCACGAGCGCGACGGGGTGGCCGCCCCCCGGCGCGAACACGGCCGTCGCGAGGGTGGTCAGCACCGCCGCGCAGCCGTGCACGCCCTCGCGCGCCGCCCGGGCGCCGAGCCCGAGCCCGGCGGCCGTCACGGCCGCGACCGCGATGGCGAGCAGGGTCGCGAGCGCGAGGCGCGGGAAGAGCGCCACCGCCGCCGCGACGAGCGCCCCGCTGCCGAGGTCGCGCGACAGGATGATCTGCCCGTACGGGCGGAGCACGATCTCGAGCGCGGCGCGGAGGAGCTGCCGCTCGCGCGTCAGCGCCGCAGCCACGGCGGCACCTCCTCCTGTTGCAGCAGGGTCGCCACGGTCTCGGCGCGACGGATGACCGCGTGCTCGCCGCGCTCGGACACGAGCACGACGTTGGGGCGCAGCGTGATGAACTGCATCCACTGCGTGACGTTGTAGGCGCCGACGTGCCCGATGACGACGCGCTCGCCCGCCTCGAGCGGGGCGAACATCAGGGCTTCGCGCACGACGTCGATGTTCATGCACAGCGGACCGAAGAAGACCGTGGGCTCCGCGAGTCCGCGCGGCTCCTCTACCGGCAAGACGTCGTGCCGGTACCACCAGGCGGTGGGCAGGATGTTCACGCCGGCGTCGAGCACGACGCCGCGCCGCCCGTCGGCCAGGCGCTTGTTGGCGAGCACCGTGGCGACGAGGATGGCGGCATCGTCGACCATGGCGCGGCCCGTCTCGAGCACGATGCGTGGGGGCGGGGCGCCCTCGAGGCCCTCGTCGAGGCCGTCGGCGAGCTGCTCGACGTACTGACCGAGCGAGGGGGTGAGCTCCTCGCCGGGCAGGTACTGCTGGTGCAAGGTGTTGTGCGAGGCGAAGCCGCCTCCGAGGTCGAGGCTGTCGATGCGCACGCCGTGCTCGCGCTCGAGTCGGCGCCCGAAGCGCGCGAGGGCGCGCGCTTCGTGGCGGTAGGCGGCCGGGTCGAGCACGAAGGTCCCGATGTGGCAGTGCAGCGCCGTGAGCTCGAGCACGCCCCTGCGCAGCAAGCGCCGCACGGCCTGGTCGGCGCTGCCGTTGTCGAGCGTGAAGCCGAAGCGGTCCCACTGCTGCACCGGCAGATCGCCGATGTGCACGCGCAGGCCCACCTGGGGGCGCAGGCCGAGGCGCTCGGCGACCCGCTCGGCGAGCTCGAGCTCGTCGAGGTGGTCGAGGTGGACGTGTACGCCGGTGCGGAAGGCGACCTCGAGGTCGGCGGCGCTCTTGGCCGGGCCGTTGAAGAGGATGCGCGCCCCGGGCACGCCAGCGCCGAGGGCCTTGTCGAGCTCCATGCCCGACACCACCTCGGCCCACGAGCCCTCCTGGTGCATCACCTCGCAGATCGCGCCGAGGTAGTTGGTCTTGTACGACCAGGCGACGACGAAGTCGTCGAAGCGCCGCGAGAGCTGGCTCCGGAGCTCGCGGACGCGCTGCCGCAACAGCCGCTCGGAGAACAGAAACAGGGGCGAGCCGTGGGCGGCCACGAGCTCGGCGATCGAGACGCCCTCGAAGTCGCGTACCGGACGGACGGCGTTGGCCGCGCCGAACTTGTCGGCGCCGCCGAGGGCGTGGCGCACGATGACCGGGCGCTCGTAGCGTGGGCTCATGACGCTCTCCTCACCCCCACCGAACCGAAGCGACCGCTCGCCGAGAGCGCGCCGTACGTGGACAGGTCCTGGATCTGGTCCAGGCTGATGCGCACGAACTGCGTGCCGACGCGGTAGGGCGGCAGCTCGGGCACCGGCTCTCCGCAGGCGAGCATGACGTACGCCCAGGGCAGGTTCTGGCCGGCGCCGGTGGCGAGGTACACCCACGCCGGGAAGCGCGGGTTGACCTCGAGCACGTAGAGCTCGCCGGTGGCGCGCTCGCGCAGGAACTCGACCTCGAGCCCGCCGCGCCAGCCGAGCGCGTCGACGAGCGCGCCCGTCGTCCGCAAGAGGTCCGGGCCGTCCACCGTGACACCCGACCAGCCCTTGCCCTTGTCGGTGAGCGCCATCTTGCGCATGGCCACGGCGCCCACGAGCCCACCCTCGCCGTCGCCGAGCGCGGCGACGTTGTACTCCTCGCCCGCCACGTAGCGCTGCACGATGACGGGCAGGCCCCAGCTCGCGGCGAAGTGGTGAAAGGCGAGGACCGCGTCGGCCTCGCTGTGGACGATGGTGGCGCCGTAGAAGACGCCCTTGACGACGAGCGGCAGGCCGAGCCGGTCGACGAGCGTGCGCACGGCCTCGGCGTGCCCGACGGCCTCGCTGTCCGGCGTCCGGAAGCCCCCGCGCCCGGCGAGCTCGGGCAGGCGCGCCTTCGCGGCCGCCGCGAGCGCATCGAGCCGCGGCACGAAGCAGGCGATGCCGAGCTCGGCGAGCTCGCGCTCCGAGGCCGCCACGGCGCGGAGCTCCGAGTCGAGCGTCGGCAGGAGCACGTCGATGCCGAGCTCGCTGCGGAGCGCGCGCAAGCGCTCGAGCATCGCGAGCCGGCCGGCCTTCGGGTAGGGCAGGATGGCGCCGGCGTCGAGCAGCCCCTGTGCGTAAAAGCCCGGGTCGAGCGCGTCGTAGCCGAGGCCGACGACCTGGCCCCGGAACTCCGGTACCGCGCGGAGCGAGCGGCATACCGCGACGCCCGGCGCGGGATTGTCGGTGGCGTTCATGCCGGTGACGGCGACCACCGCCTCGCAGGGGGGCCGCATCACTTCACGAGCCCGTGCTCGCGCAGGCGCAGGACGAAGTCGTCGACGTCGCGCCGCAGATCCTCGCCGCCCTCGACCTCGAAGGACGCCCCGAGGCTGGCCGCGATGGCATCGACGTCGAGACCCGCCTTGAGGCCGGAGAGGACCGCCAGGCCGGCGGCGTTGACCGTGAAGGTGTGGCCCGTCAGCGGGTCGAACACGAAGCCCGATTCGCTGACTGCGAGCTGCCGCAGCCGCGAGCTGTCGCTGGACATGGCGTGCCTCCGGACGTGCGGGAACGCGTCGCGCGCGGCACTCGAGTCGGCTGCGCACTTCGCGGGGGGTGCACCGATGCCCCTGCAGCGAACGTGCCGACGCGTGCATCCGCGCGTCCGCGCGGCTTTCGCACGGCGCCGTGCACGCGCCGCCGCGTCGCGTCTCGCCGCCGACCGCGCACTGCGCAACTCGTGCACAGCGCGGGCCCACGGCCATGCGCAGCCCGCCGGGCTCCACCTGCGCGCACCCGCCCCCGCTCGCGGCCTCAGATCTCGTAGCCGACCACGAAGCGCGGGTAGAGCTGCCGCGTCTCGCCGTCGGAGAACACGAGCCACAGCTGGTAGTCGGGCCGTGCCCAGACCATCGTGAGACCGGCGTACATCGCGCCGCCCCACGGCCACATCGACTCCACGGTGAGCGGCAGCTCGAGGCCCTCGAACGTGAGCCGATTGCGCCGCAGCGTGAGCCCGCCCACACGGAACGTCTGCGTGTGCGACAGGATCGCGGTCGCGCCGAGCGTGAACCGAACGTCGCCCGCGGCCACGCCGAACGACATCCCGGGCGCGTTCACGAGGCCGACGCCGGTGGCGTCGAAGCCCTCGACGCCGATGGCTCCGAACCACAGCCCCAGCCGCTCGTGGAGCTCGAACGCGCAGTCGGGGGTGGCGTAGGACCAGCCCACGCCGGCCAGGAGCTCGTTCGAGAGCACGATCGCGCTCACGCGGGCGTCCAGCCACAGGCCGTGCGGCAGCCCCACGCGGACGCCGCCCGTGACGCGCGGCACGATGCGCTGCTCGGCCTCGACGAGGCGCCGCGGCAACACGTCGAGCGACAGGCCGACGACCCCGCGCAGCTCCCCTGCGTCGGGGCCGCCCGGGTAGTAGAAGGCCCCGCGGTCCGGGCGGGGCTCCTCGGGGCCGGCCGTGGCGTCGTCTGCGCGCGCCGTGGCTGGCCTCGCCGCGACCGCCACGAGGGCGGCGAGCGCCGCGCCGCGGAGCTCTCGGGCGGTCGCACGTGTCGTCGGGGCCGCTCTCGAGCGCTGCACGCCCGGGAGCGTACACGCGTCCCTCACGGGGGACTTGCGTCCTCGCGGGGTTGAGGTAAAACAGTAGTCGTACCAGTCATCATTTCGCGCGACCGGCCGGCGAGCCGGGTCGCGGCGATCCACGGGAGGCGATCATGATCACGGACACCGTGCCCCTGAAGCTCCGGCGCAAGCCCGCGCGCGCCGCCGCCACGACGAGCGACGCGCCCTCCGCCGCGACGAGCACGGCGCCCGCAGCGCGCATCTTCGGGGACCGGGCGCGCCGTGTCGCCGACGCCCTCGCCGCGGCCGCGATCCCCGAAGGCAAGGTCCTCGAGGGCGGTGGGCGCTCGACGACCGAGCGGCTCGAGCGCTACCTCTCGACCGTGCCGCGCAGCGCCGGCCTCGCCTACGCGGGCGCGCTCTGGACCCTCGAGGCGGCCTCGCTCCCCCTCACGGGGCGCCCCTTCTCGGCGCTGCCCGTCGGCGAGCGGCAGCGCCTGCTCGAGCGCTGGGAGAAGCTCCGCTCGCCGCACCTGCGCAACGCGCTCCGCGCGCTGCTCGTGCCGATGAAGTTCGTGCACTTCGACCGGCCCGAGATGTTCGCCGCGATGGGCTGTCGCTACACCTGGCCGACGGTGCGCGACGAGGAGCCGCGCTGGCTCGGGCAGGTACAGGACGGGCGCCAGGTCACCGAGGACTCGACCGTCGAGTGCGACGTCGTCGTGGTGGGCACGGGCGCCGGCGGCGCCGCGGTCGCGTACGAGCTCGCGCAGCGCGGTCGCGCGGTCGTGATGCTCGAGGAGGGGGACTTCCACCGCCGCTCGAGCTTCGACGGCCGGCCCGCGCACGCGTACCACAAGCTCTACCGCGACCACGGGCTCACGATGGCGCTCGGCAACGTGGGCATCCCGATCTGGACGGGGCGCTCCGTCGGCGGCACGACGACCATCAACTCGGGCACCTGCTACCGCACCCCCGAGCGCACGCTCGCCGGCTGGCGCTCGAGCTTCGGTCTGCCGTCGGTGTTCTCGGACACCGGGCTCGATCCGTACTTCGCGCGCGTCGAGGCGATGCTCGCCGTCACGGCCGCCAACCCGGCGCACGTCGGCAAGGTCGGCGAGGTCATCGCGCGCGGGGCCGAGCGGCTCGGCTACCGCCACGGCGTGCTCAGGCGCAACGCGCCCGACTGCGACGGCCAGGGCGTGTGCACGATGGGCTGCCCGACCGGCGCCAAGCGCTCGACCGACGTGAGCTACGTGCCCGAGGCGCTCAAGCGCGGCGCCTTCCTCTACACGGGGGCGCGGGTCGAACGCGTCGATCTCGTGGCGGGCCGGGCGCGCGGCGTGACGGTGCGCCTGCGGAGCGGTCACACGCTCACCGTGCGCGCGAGCGCCGTCGTGGTCGCGGCCGGCACCTTCCAGACGCCGCTCTTGCTGCGGCGCAGCGGCGTCGGCCGCACGAGCCACATGCTCGGCAAGAACCTCTCCGTGCACCCGGCCACGCGCGTCATGGCGCTCTTCGACGAGCGCATCGACATGTCGAGCGCCATCCCGCAGGGCTACTGCGTCGAGGAGTTCGCCGAGCAGGGCATCATGTTCGAGGGTGGCTCGACGCCGCTCAACGTGACGGCGCTCAACATCCCGTGGAGCGGCCCGCGCTTCATGGACCTCGTCGAGCGCTACCCACACCTGGCGACCTTCGGCTTCATGGTCAAGGACGAGAGCCGCGGCGAGGTGCGCACCGGGCCGGGGGGCAAGCCGCTGCTCTTCTACAACCTGTGCGAGCGCGATCTCGCGCGCGTGCACCAGGGCCTCGCGATCCTGTGCGAGATCTACCAGGCCGCCGGCGCGAAGCGCGTGCTCCCGCTCGTGGCGGGCTGGGACGAGGTGAGCACCCCGGCCGAGCTCGAGCGCTTCCGGCGCGCGCGCCTGCGCCCGGGCGATCTCGAGATGGCGGCCTTCCACCCGCTCGGCACCTGCCGCATGGGCTCCGACCCGGGCAGCTCCTGCATCGGTCCCGACCACGAGGTGCACGACGCCGCGGGCCTCTACGTGTGCGACGGCAGCGCGCTGCCCTCGTCGCTCGGCGTGAACCCGCAGATCACCATCATGGCCCTCGGCCTGCGCGCGGCCGAGATCATCGACGGTCGACTGGGCTAGCCCGCGCCCGGGCTCCCGTCCCCGCGCCGGCGCGCGCTCGGCAGGGAAGGCCACCCGCGCCCCGCGCGTTTCACGCCCGGACCATGCCGACGCGCTCGTTCGAGCTTCGCGCAGGCGTCGCCGTGCTCGGCGTCGTCCTCGGGGCCACGGCCGGGTGCCGTCGGACCGGTGCCGAGCAGAGCGACGGCGCGTCGGGCTCGCCTCCCGCCGCGAGCGCCGAGCCCGGGCGCGCGCCCGAGCCGCCGCCGAGCGTGGTCGCGGTCGACTGGCTCCCCGCGAGCGTGACCCACTGGCGCGCGGACATCGAGACCGCGGCGGCCGTGCACGGCCTGCCGGCGGATCTCGTGGCCATCGTGGTGCTCGTCGAGAGCGGCGGCGACCCCGCGGCGCGGAGCTCCTCCGGCGCCCGCGGTCTCATGCAGATCCTGCCGCCCACGGGCCGACACATCGCGGGTGTGCGCGCGCTCGCGGACCACGCGGACCGCCGCCTCGTCGAGCCGCGCTACAACCTCGACCTCGGCGCCTGGTACCTCGCGCGGCAGCGGACGGACTTCGTCGCGGCCGACGCGGACAAGACGGTCGAGCTCGTGGCCGCCGCCTACAACGGCGGGCCGGGGCGCCTCGCCCGGCACCTGCGCGGCGAGGGCACGCTCTCGGCCGAGACGGAGCGCTACATCGGCTGGGTCGGAGGCATGTGGCGCGAGCGGCGCGCTCCCCGGTCCGTCACCTACGCCGCCTGGTGGGACGCGGGGGGCTCGCGCCTCGTGACGCGCGCCGCCCGGGCGCTCGACGAGCCGGTCGCGCCGCCGCCCTGAGAGGCGCGCGGGCGTCTGCGGACTCTCCCCCGAAG
Organism: Polyangiaceae bacterium; assembly: GCA_020848455.1. Lineage (GTDB taxonomy): Bacteria > Myxococcota_A > Polyangia > Polyangiales > Polyangiaceae > JACRDA01. The sequence continues at coordinate 16,156 of JADLAB010000252.1, read as the reverse complement.
CTCCACGAAGACACCCTCGTCTTCTGGCCGCAGCAGTGCCAAAGGAAGGGCGCGCGCGGCCGCGCTCGAGTCTCGAGGCGGCGCGCGAAGTCGGCATCCAGCAAGCGGGATCCTCATGGCCAAGTCGAAAGTCGCGATCCTCAAGACCACTCCGAAGACGGTGCTCGAGGACTACCACCGCCTCATGAACCTCGGCGGCTACCAGGACGTCGTCGCCAAGGACGCGGACACGGGCCTCAAGGTCAACATCTCGTGGCACTTCTTCTACCCGGCGGCCTCGACGACGCCGTGGCAGCTCGACGGCGTCATCCGCGCGATGCTGAAGGACGGCTACGACAAGAGCCTCGTGCACGCCTGCCACAACCGCACGGTCGTCATCGACGCGCACCTCGGCGAGCGCGAGAACAAGCAGCTCGCCGTGGTCGAGGCGCACGGCCTGCGCAACGTGCACCTCTACGAGGGCGAGGAGTGGATCCCGATCGGCGACGCGGTCGGCGACCTCCGGAAGAGGTTCCTGTGCCTCAACGACGTCTACCCGAAGGGCTTCAGCATCCCGAAGCGCTTCATCGGCGAGAACATCATCCACCTGCCCACCGTCAAGACGCACATCTTCACGACCACGACGGGCGCGATGAAGAACGCCTTCGGCGGGCTGCTCAACGAGCACCGGCACTGGACCCACCCGGTCATCCACGAGACGCTCGTCGATCTGCTCATGATCCAGAAGAAGATCCACCGCGGCGTCTTCGCCGTGATGGATGGCACCTTCGCCGGCGACGGCCCCGGGCCGCGCTGCATGGTGCCGCACGTGAAGAACGTGCTTCTCGCGTCGGCCGATCAGGTCGCCATCGACGCCGTGGCGGCCAAGCTCATGGGCATGGACCCGCTCGCGGACTGTAAATTCGTGCGCCTGGCGCACGAGCTCGGGCTCGGCTGCGGCGACGTGCGCGACATCGAGATCGTGGGTGACGTCGAGGCCGCCCGGGAGAACTGGCACTTCGACGGGCCCTTCAAGCAGATGACCTTCGCCTCGCGCAACCAGCACCGTATCTACTGGGGCCCGCTGAAGAAGCCGGTCGAGTGGTCGCTCAAGACCTGGCTCGCGCCCTGGGCCTACGTGGCGAGCGTCGCCTACCACGACATGTTCTGGTACCCGCGCTACGCGAAGGAGAAGATGGCGCCCGTGCTCGAGAGCGAGTGGGGGCGCCTGTTCGCGAACTGGGCCGAGGTGCAGCCGGACGCCGAGGGGCGCGGCTTTCCCGACGTCGGCGCGGCGTGCCCCGACCTCGTGCGCATCGGCATGAAGCACTTCCTCGAGGGCGCGCGCCTCGTGGGCATGGCCGTCACCGAGAGCCCGGAGGTCAAGAACCGCCAGCGCCGGCACGCGAGCCCGGCGGCCTGAGCGCGGGACTCAGCGGAGCTCGCGCTTCAAGATCTTGCCGGTCGGTCCCTTCGGCAGGGAGGCGCGGAGCTCGACCGAGCGCGGGTACTTGTAGGCGGCCACGTGCGCCTTGCAGTGCACGATGAGCTCCTCGGGCGTGGCGCTCGCGCCCGGCTTCAAGGCGACCACGGCCTTCACCTCCTCGCCGAGGCTCTCGTGCGGCACGCCGACGACGGCTGCCTCGAGCACGGCGGGGTGCCGGTAGAGCACCTCCTCGACCTCGCGCGGGTACACGTTGAAGCCGCCCCGCAGGATCAGGTCCTTCTTGCGGTCGACGATGAAGTAGTAGCCCTCCTCGTCGCGCACCGCGACGTCGCCCGTCGCGAACCAGCCGTCGCGGATGGCCTCGGCCGTCGCCTCGGGCCGGCGGTAGTAGCCCTTCATCACGTTGTGTCCCTTGATGTGGATCTCCCCGGGCACGTTCGCGGCCTCGAGGACCTGCCCCGCGGCGTCCACGAGCCGGAACTCGACGCCCCAGAGCGGCACGCCGATGGAGCCCGCCTTCTTCTTCTCGGGCACGTTGGACGCCGCGACGGGCGAGGTCTCGCTCAACCCGTAGCCCTCGAGGATGTTGACCCCGTACTTCGCGTCGAAGGTGCGCATCACCTCGACGGGCATCGGCGCGCCGCCCGAGACGCAGGTGCGCAGGGTCCCGAGGTCGTAGCGGTCCGCGTCCGGGTGGTGCAGCAGCGCGAAGTACATGGTCGGCACGCCGGCGAAGAGCGTCACGCGCTCGGCCGTGATGGCCGCGAAGGCCGCGGCCGCGTCGAAGCGCGGCAGGAGCACGAGCTTGCCGCCCGCGAGCAGGGTCGCGTTCTGCATCACGGTCTGTCCAAAGGAGTGGAAGAGCGGCAGGACCGCGAGCGAGACCGAGCCGGCGTCCATGTCGAAGAGGCGCGCGACGACGTCGGCGTTGTAGAGCAGGTTCACGTGCGTGAGCTCGGCCCCCTTCGGTCGCCCGGTCGTGCCCGAGGTGTAGAGCAGGACCGCCGTGTCGTCGGCCCGCGTGTCCGGGATCTCGGGCTCGGGCGCGCTCGCCGCGCACAGGGCCTCGAAGTCGTGGGCGCCGTCCGGCAGGGCAGCCCCCGCACCGGTCGCGCCCGGGGCGCGCACCACGACGAGTCGCTCGCACCCGGGCGTGCGCGCGCAGCCGCTGCGCGCCGCCTCGAGCAGGCCCTCCGACGCGACGAGCACGCGCGCCTCGCTGTCCGCGAGGTAGTACGCGATCTCGTCCGCCACCGAGAGCGCGTTGATCGGCACGGCGGGGCAGCCCGCGAGGTGACAGCCGAAGTACGCGATCGTGAACTCGGGGACGTTCGGCAGGAGCAGCGCCACGTGCTCGCCGCGCGCGACGCCGAGCCGGCGGAGGCCCCCCGCGAAGCGCTGCGCGGCGCGATCGAGCGCGCCGTAGTCGAGCCGACGGGGGCCGAGCGCGAGCGCGGGAGCGTGGGGGCGCCGGCGGGCGCTCGTGCGGAGGAGCGTGGCGAGGTTGAGGCTCATGGCGGCGGACGCCCGTGTAGCAGCAGGCGGCGGGCGAGCCTACCCGTTCGGGGTGCGGTCGCAGGCGAGCGGCCACTTGTAGACCTGCCGCCTGAAGTCTGTCGCCCGTAGCCTTGCGTGTGGCATGCTCGCGGGTGGCGTTCTCCGCCAGAGCCACGATGCATCCGAAGCCTTCGCCGTCCGCCTCCCCCGCGCGTGCGACCGCGCGTGCCGGTGGGCGTGCCCGGTCGGGCGCGCGCGGCTCGGCGAGCGGATCGGGCCGGCGCGCGCGCGGGACGGCCGGCGCGTCGCTCGCGATCCCGCCGGCGGCGCCCTCGCAGCCCCAGGCCTTCGAGCCGGGCCGGCTGCCGAGCCAGCGCCCGGGCAAGGCCGGCGGCGTGCGGGCGAAGAACCGCGAGGAGCGCACGCGCGTGCTGTGCCAGGCCGCGCTGCGGCTGTTCCTGACGCACGGGGTCGAGGCCGCGACGGTCGACGAGATCACGCGCGAGGCGGACGTCGCGAAGGGCAGCTTCTACCGCTACTTCGACGACAAGGAGCAGCTCGTGGACGCGCTCTTCGCGCCGCTCCGGACGTCCGTGGTGGGCGCGATCCGGCGCTGCGAGGCGGCGCTCGCGAACGAGACACGACCCGAGACGCTCGCCACGACCTACCAGGTGCTCGCGACCGAGCTCGCCGGCGCCCTGCTCGGCTCGCTCGATCTCGTGCGGCTCTACCTGCAGGAGTGCCGCGGGCCCGCCGAGGGCGCGCGCCGGCCGATCCGCGTCCTGTCCGAGGATCTCGCCGAGGGGGCCTTCGCGCTCACCTACGCGGCGCACGCGCACGGCCTCTTGCGCCCGCTGCCGCCGAAGCTCACGGCCCTCGCCGTGGTCGGCGCGGTCGAGGCGCTGCTCATGGGCTTTCTCGAGCAGCGCGACCTCGGCTCGCTGCCCGAGGTGCCGGGCGCGCTCATCAGCATGCTGCTCGACGGCCTGCGCAGACGCTGAGGCGCGCGCTCGAGCCGCGCGTGGACCGCGAGCGCGGGTCCCCTACCTGACCACGCCCGACGCCGCGGCGGTGGGTCGATGCAGATTGCCGGCGCCCTGCACCGAGCGTATCGATGGGAGTCGAGGAGCTCGAAGGTCGCGAGGTCCTGCGGTGTGGTCACGGAGGTCTCGGGGCGGTGACGAAGGTGCAGGTCGAGACCGAGTGGGCGGGCACGCCGGAGGGTCTGGCGGTCGTCACGGCCGCGCTCGCGGACGTCTTCGCAGACCGTTCGGTCGTCCTCGCGGCGGCGGAGGTCGACGAGGCGCGCTGGCGCGAGCTCTCGGTCGCGTGCCGGCAGGCGCTCGCCGCGGACGTCGAGGGCAGGGCACGCTACGCGGCTCGCTACACCGGGACGACGGCTGCCCTCGCGGCCGGTGAGGCGCCGGAGAGGCTGGTGCGCGAGGCGCGCGGCGCGTGGAGCGGGCCACGGAGCGCGGCGACGGCGACCGCGGCGATCGCGAGCGCGCCGGTCACGCCGGAGCCGCCGGTGGCCGTGGCGGCACCCGCGCCGCCCGTTCGGAAGGAGCACGAGGAGCGCGCCTCCCCCTGGGCGCCCTCGGTGGAAAAGGCCATCGTGGGCCTGCAGGTCCCCGCGGTACCGGCTGCGCCGCTCGCGCCTCCCACGGGAATGCCCGCGCGGGCTCCGAACGACCTCGACACGACGGGTGCGACCGACCTCGTGCTCGAGCCCGCGCTCCCGTTCTCGGGCGCGCTGGCGACGCCGCCGCCCCCGAGCGCGGCGCGGGAGGTCGCGGTCCGCCCGGGCGCCACGCGGGCGGTGCGCCTCGCGGAGCTCAAGGCCTCGTTTCCGTTCCGGCGTGAGCCGGACGCGGACGCGGCCACGGCGACGGCACGGCCCAAGGCTGCGAGCGCGCCGCGGTCTCCGCTCGACGAGACGAGCTTCGTCGGCGTGCTCGTCCCCGAGGCGGCCTTGCCGTTCGTGGAGGGCGCGGCGGCGCCGCCCCCACCGGCCGCGGCCGCGCTGCCGCCCCACGACGAGGTGGGCGAGACCGGCTTTTTCACGGGGATCGTCATCGACGAGCCACTGCCTTTCAGGGTGGCCGACGAGCCCCCGCGGAGCACGCCAACGCCGGGGGTGCAGCCGGCCCCGGCCGCGCCTGCGCTCGCGTCCACGGAGGCGCTCGATCCGGCGCTCCTCGACCCGGGCGCCCACCGGTTTCGAGCGGCTCCGCTGACGCTGCGCCAGGTCGCGGCGGCGCTCGGCGAGCTCCGCCGTGAGCCCGCGCGGCGCGCGAGCGTGCTCGCCCAGTATCGACTGACCGAAGAGCTCGCGGCCGCGCTCGACGCCGAGCTCCGCAGCTACCTCGCGGCGGGCGCGTGGGCGCGCGAGGCGTGGGCGCGCGTGAGCGCGGAATACGAGGCCTGGCGACGCGGGCGCTCGGGCGCTTGACTGCGACGACGCGGGAGAGACGACCATGGGACTCCACTTCCGGCTGGAATTCGAGGACGGTTCGCCGGGGGAGCTCGACGGCCCCGGTTTCACGGTCACGGAGGTCGAGCTGTGGCAGGCGATGTCCGAGCTGTTCCACCTCGCGGTGCGGTTTCGGTCCCCCGCACCCCACGTCGAGCTGCGGCAGTTGCTGGGCCAGCGGGTGGTGGCGCACCTCCTGCGCGACGACGCCGGCCACGCTCCGGAGCACTACCTGCCCCGCGTCGCGGGCATCGTGCGGCACGCGCGGCAGCTCGTGGCGGGCGAGCCCGGCGCGCTGTCGACCTACGAGCTCGTCATCGCGCCCGCGCTCTCGCTGCTCGACCTCCACCGCGGCTCCTACATCCAGCAGCGCGTGACGGCGCCCGAGCTCGTGGCGCGCCACTTCGAGCTCCACAACCGCACCTCGTCGCGGAAGCTCGAGCCCGCCATCGATGCGACGCACGGGTCGCGCCGCCGCGAGTACGTCGTGCAGTACGGCGAGCGCAACCTCGACCACGTGCGCCGCATCCTCGCCGAGGAGGGCATTGCGTTCTACTTCGCGGGCGACGCCCTGCGGGACCTGAAGCTCGTGTCGGACACGACCGAGGATCGCGCGGCCGCGGAGGGCATTCGCCTTCCCTACCGGCCGGCTAGCGACGCCCTGCTGCACGACGACGACGTCGTGCTCGAGGTCGAGACGGGCCCAGCGCTGCGGCCGACGCACGAGCTCCTGCGTGACTACCACTTCGACAATCCCCAGTTCCGCGCAGAGGGGGCAGCGTCCACCGTTCCGGTGCCGGGCGAGGAGTCGCTCGACTACGTCTACGAGGAGGGCGCGCTCCACGTCTTCGACCCCGCGACGAAGCTCGACCGGCTGATGGAGGATGCCGACCGTACGCGCCGCGCGCACGAGCGCCTGCAGGCGCAGCGACGCGATCACGCCGTCGTCACCTGTCGCACGAGCTGCCCCCTGCCCGTGGGCGGCGTCTTGACGGTGACGGGCGAGCACCCCATGGCCGACACCGAGCTCACCATCGTGGAGAGCACGACCTTGCTCCGCTATGCCGAGGACGCCACCGGCGGGCGCGTCACGCGCCTGCACCGCGCGCGCTCCATCCCGGCGAGCTTCCCGTTCCGGCCTCGACACCTGCCGAAGCCCCGCATCCACGGCGTCCAGCGCGCGACGGTGATCGGCCCCGAGCACATCAACGTGGACGAGCACGGCCGCGTCGTCCTCATGTTCTACTGGGACGTCGCGGGCGATGGCATCACCGAAGCGCGCGGCACCAACCTGCAGCTTACCCGGCGCGTGCCCGTCGCGCAGAGCTGGGCTGGGTCCGGCCACGGCTTTCTCGCGGTCCCGCGCGCCGGCGACGAGGTGCTCGTCGCGTACGTCGACGGCGATCCGGACGAGCCGGTGGTCGTCGGTCGCGTCTACCACGGCACCAATCGCGTGGCCGTGGCCCTTCCGCGGGACCGCACGCAGAGCTTGTGGCGCACCGAATCGAGCCCCGAGGCCACCGGCTTTCACGAGATCCGCTTCGAGGACGCCAATGGTCGCGAGGAGCTGCACGTCGAGGCCGAGCGCCTCTACACGCGCAAGGTGAAGGGCTCCGAGTCGACCGCGGTAGGAGGCAGCCGCAGCCTCGTCGTCGGCGGCGACCAGTCGGTGCGCATCGGAGGGGACTTCGTCACCCACGTGGCGGGCATGCGCTACACGAAGTCGGCCGACGACTTCCTCGTGTCCGACGGCGCGGCGGACGTGACCTGTGGGACGCGCGCCGAGAACACGACCGGCAAGCACTCGATGCACGCCGGCACGATGCGCATCCAGGTCGACGGCGCCCTCGCCGCCGAGGCCGGCTCGGTGACGATCGAGGCGTCGACGATCACGCTCAGGGCGGGCGGCTCGAGCATCGAGATCACCGACGGCGCGATCACCATCAAGGCCGGCACGGTGTCGATCAACTGAGCGCCGTGCCGACCCATGCCACCTGAATCGTTCGAAGGCGTGCCCACATGAAGATCCTCTCGCTCCGCACGGCCGGCTTTCTCGGCCTCCCCGACGGCAGCTACGAGCTCGGCACGGGCGACGAGCCCGCGGGCCTCGTCGTCGTCACCGGGGCGGGGCCGTGCGGCAAGACGTCGCTTCTCGAGGCCATCGTGGCCGCCAAGGAGCTCGTGGGCCCCTATGGCCGCCTGCCGGCTGCTGCGGGCCTCGTGCGCCGCGGCGCCGCACGCGCGACCCTCGTCGCCCGCTGGGTGCTCGACGATGCGGAGCGCGCGGTGTACGCCGGGCTCGTCGACCGCGCCGAGGAGGCAAGCCGCCGGGCCCGCGAGATCGAGGCCGACGCGTCGGGGAGCCCCGTCGCCGAGGCCAAGCCCGAGCCGCCGCCCCGGGTGGTCGAGACCGAGGTCGTCATCGACGCCGACGCGGGCACGGTCGAGCGGCCTCGCAGGCTCGAGCCGGTCTTCAGCCGCTACGACCGCGCCCCGACGAGCGGCAAGGCCGAGTACTTCCCGGCCGACCGCCGCATGCGCCCGACCTTGTGGCGCGAGCCCGGCCCGACCAGCCGCGAGCGGGACGAGGCGGCACCGCGCCTCGGCCGCGACCTCGGCAAGTATGGCTTCGTGGGCCGCTTCTTGCGCGATCTCGCGGCCGCGTCGGCCGAGCGGCTGCAGGGCACGCTCGTCGCGGCCGGCGTCGTGACGCGCGGCGAGGAGGCGGACGAGCTCGCGCCGTTCAAGCAGGCGCTCGCGCCGCTCGCGAAGGATCTGCGCCTGCTGCGCGTCGAGCTCAGCGGCGCGCTCGGGGCCGACGTCGTCTTCGTGCGCCGCGACCGGCGCGAGGTCGAGCTCGGAGCGCTCTCCGACTCCGAGGCCGACGCCGTGCTCTTTGCCGCGACCTTCGTGCGGCAGGGCCTCGAGGGCTCGCTCGTGCTCGTCGATCGGCCCGAGCTCTACCAGGACCCGAAGCACGCGGGCGCGTTCGTCCGCGGCCTTGCGGGGCTCGGCCACAACCAGCTCGTCGTCGCCACCAGCACCCCCGAGCACTGCGACGGCATCGAGGGCGCGCTCCGCCTCGACCTCGAGGCGCGGCGTGGCTGAAGGCATCCCGTTCCGGGCGCTCGGCACGAGCTTCGAGCTCGTGTGGGAGATGGACGCCCTGCGGCAGGGCCGCGAGCAGGCGTCCTTCCGCATCACCGAGCGGGAGCAGGCCCTGCGCTGGGTGGGCTTCGTGCTCGACGAGCCGCACGGGCTCCGCCTGCTTCGCGCCGTGCTCGCGGCGAGCCCCCACTTCGAGCCCGACCGCCTCACGGACGTCGAGGTCATCGAGGAGGTGCTGACGGCGCTCGAGCGGCGGCGCCTGCGCGTGTTCCAGGGTGCAGACTTTCGGGGTGGGGGGACGGCGCCGGGGCCGGAGCCGCAGCGTCCGACTGTCCCCCCTGATCCGCCTGGCCATCGCCCCGAGCGCTCCCTGTCCTTCTACGAGATCTGCGTCGTGGACGAGCGCGACAGCCCGATCGAGGGGCTTCCGCTTCGGCTCGCGACCCCCGCCGGTGTTACGACGCGCCGTACGGATGCCGCGGGCCGTGTGCGGGTGGCCGAGGCGCCGCCGGGCTTCGGGGCCGCCAGCTGTGCCGAGCCGGAAAGCTTCGCGGAGCTCACGCGCGGCTGGCAGAGTCGACCGCGTCGCCGCTGGCCGCTGCCCGTGGGCCCCGACTGGCACGTGCGCACGCCGCGGAGCTTGCGTGAGCCGGTCGTCCTTCCCGATGCCGTGCCGCAGCGGCTCATGATCGTGACCCGCACCGACGTCACGCACCAGTCCGCATCTTGGACTCATACCGCCGCAGCGCTGCGCCTCGCCGATCCCGCCGCCCCCGCTGCCCTCGAGCAGGGCGCCATGGTGCGCCTTTCCCTGCACGCCGATGCAAGCGCTGCGCACGCCGTCGTCCTAGCGACGTCACGCGCGGTCGCGTCCATCGAGCCCCAACCCGTGCCCGCCTCGGCGTTCGGCGGCACGGGATCCGCGAGCGCCGTCAGCATGGTTGCCCCATGGCCGGCCCGCTCAGACTCCGACGGTACCCCCTGGCTCGACGCGCCCATCGACGCAATGCATGAGGCGCTCTTCGCCGGGCGTTTCGAGGAAGTGTGGCCGTTGCTTTGGCGGATCCCAGCAGAGCCGCACCGCTCCCCGCCCCGTGTCTGGGCCCCCCCGAGCGCAGAGCTGGCGCTGCTGGCGATCCTATGCGCTGCGGTACGCATGGATGGGTGGGAGGACCCGCCCTGCGGCGACCCCACCTCGGACGAAGGGTAGCTCAACGATGAGCGCAATCATCAGGATTCAGGTGCGGTGGAGTGGCGCCAACGGCCCTCACGGTCTGCTCGACGACGATCGCTCAGAGATCACCTTGGGCGCCGTGGGCACTTCGACGGCATTCTCGCCGACCCGCACCGGGCCCGGGATCCGCGAGTACCATATCCCCGCCGTTGCGGCCGAGCTGAATCTACTGGCGGTGTTCAGCGCGTCGTTCGGGCCTGGGGAAGTCATCCCCACACTGCGGATCAAGCAGGACTTCTACCTCTCCGAGAGCGGCACCCTCACGGCCGTTCCATATGGCGCTTTCGGCGGCGTTCCGCACCCGCTCGTCAACGTCCGCACGGGCGCCAATGTGAATGCCGCCTTCGCGATTGAGCTCGACGTCTCGTTCGTCGATGTGACGGCCTTCTGGCGCCCTAGTACTCGGGTCGCCTCCCCCGATGATGACTATGTTCAGGACTCGATCTACAGCGACAACAGCAGCTTCTACGTGGCGCTCGGGTGCACGGTGGGCACCCCGTTGATCTGGCTCGTGCACGGCAGCTCGGGACTGGCGGTCAAGGACTCCCTGATCCCCGCGGTGGCCTTCTTTCGTCCGCCAAATCTGAGACCCTACAGCAGCATCGGGGACAAGCATGAAGTCCACCGCTTCCATCGTTATCTGCTCGACCCGAAGTTCGTCATGCTGAGTCAGGATCCGCCCATTGGGTATCCCCGCCTCGAGGGGACCACGGGCTTCACGGCTTTCCAGGACCAGGGCACGTGGAAGACCTACGAACACGTGCGCTGCCGCTTCGAATCGGCCCTCTGCGGTTACACTCACGAGGGAAGGAAGGGCGAGATGGTCATGGTCCACCCGTGGCCTCAGGGCACCTCGTATGGCGATGCCGAGGGGCCCCTCCTGTGGGAGCGGGTACGCGCCTGTGTGCGTTTGCTCTGGGCGAACCAAGTCATTGCGCAGAGGGAGTCTCTTCTCCCCGACCTTGTCGGTGGCTTCTGCCTAGCGGCCTTCGCCCGCGGGGGGCCTGCAATGTGGAACGCGCTTGCGCACGCGCGTGATCGAGTCTCGGTCATCATGTCGTTCGACACCACCGGGCTCGTCGAGAGACACCAGAATGACGAGGGTCAAGAACTGGAGATCCCGAGCCTCGCTGCGGCTCGGGTCCTTCAGTGGTTTCGCGCATCTGCGCGTCATCGCCTGCTGATGACCGGTGCCGTCAATCACGTGCCCGCCATGGCCCTGATGCGGTCGATCGCGAGCGTCGGCATTCCGCCGGAACATGCAGCTCAGGCCAGGCTGTTTCCCCCGAACAACTCGTACTACGTGGATCCGACCCTGAATCCGCACTGGCTCGAGCTTCAGCGCATACGCAAGTATCCCTTCGACGGCTCGAGTCCGCCCCCGGGGGTCGCACCCGTCCCCGCCAGGACCCCCAGCATGTGGCAGCAGTTTGCCGTGTTCGGAGGTGAGCCGTTCCAACCCAACTCTCTCGCGACATGGGGTGTCGCGAGTACCTACCTGGCGCATTTTCTCGCGCTCTCCGGCCTATGAGGGCCCACCGCGTCTCCGCTCGCTTGGGGTCGTGCGTGGCTGCCCTCATTCTGGCTGTCGGGAGCGCGTGCAGTCCCTCGCGCGAGGTGCCGGCCTGCGTCGAGACTGACGCGGCACCGCAGGACACCGCCAGCGCTACGGTAGACTCGGCCTCGAGCGACGACGGGTACGACCCGATCGGGGAGCTCACCGCGCTGACGCGGCGCTACCGACCATCGCGGCGGTCGCCGCGCAGCCCCTTCCAGGTCGAGCCGATCGCGGAGCTGGCAGTGGTGGACCGGGCGTACCGCTTCTACTGGGGTAGGCGCTGTAGCGCGTCCAATGCCTGGCGGTGTCTCCTCGACATGCTCTGCCGCTCGGACGATCCTCGCGCGGGCGAGGCCATCGCGGACTACGCAGTGCTCTCCCCGACGAATCCATTCGCGCTCAACTTTGGCGACCTCACCGGTTGCTCCCTGGCCTGGTACCCGCGCCCCGCGTATCTCCGGGTGGTACGAGCGGTCCTCGACGATGCGAGCGGGCTCCTTCCCGGAAGCGTCGAAGTGTGTGGCGATGGGGCGCGGCTCCGGCTCCGGTGGCTCTGTGCGGCGATGCGCTGGCGAGCGGCGCGGAACAGTGTGTTCGCGACGGCTCAGACGCGGGCCTTCCTGCTCGCGAAGCGTATCCGGACGGAGGAAGCACGCGAGCTATTGGTTGCCGAGGCGCTCGACCGCTCGAGACCCATTCCCGACGCTCCCCCGGGGCTCGGGGCTTCGTGCCCCCGGGCCCAGCAGGTGCCGGTCGACGAGTATCGCGCGCTCGCGAGCCGGCGCATCATGGCACTGGCGATCCTCGAGGATATGGGTGTTGCCTGGCTCGTGGAGACCGACCCACGCGAGGACCCGTTCGTGCGCCTCTGGGCGATGTCGCTGCGGATGGGTCAACCCGGGTTGCGTGCGTTCGGGCTGGAGCGCGGTGCGATGGGAACCACGTGCGCGCCACGCGAGTGGGTGGACGAGCGCGAGGTGGTGCCGTGAGGCGGTGGCGGGCGGCGTTGCTCGCGGCACCCCTGCTCGCGAGCTGCCGGACGGAGAGCGCGGAGCCGCCGGCGTGTCGTGGCGCGGCAACGGTGTCGGGGCCGGCCGTGCCCGCGGTGAGCGCGGCGCCGAGTGTGCCACGTGCCTACAATCCGATGGAGGAGCTCATAGCGGTGGTTCGTCAGCGTCATTTCCGCGTGGCGCCCTTGGACGCGTGGCTTCCCGAGGCGTCGGTCTCGGAGTGGGCGACCATCGAGCGCGCCATGAAGTACTTTGACCAGTACTGCACGCGGGAGGATGCGTTTGCCCACGTGCTCTTCTACTTCTGGAAGTCGTTCGATCCACGCGCGCACGAGGTGCTCGGCGAGCTCGCGCTGGCGGATCCGCGGTGGTGGTTCCAGTACTTGCAGCGCATGGTCGCTGCGCCAAGGCCCAAGTACCTCGGCTTTGCGCTTGCGCTGCTGAGTGACCCCCGCAGCGCGCCCCCCAGTCCGCTCGGGACCCCCGAAGTGTTCACGAAGGTGGGGCTTCCGGACGTCCCCTTGGGCGTTCCGGCACGAGCGTGGGCGGTGGCGCTCATCTACCAGGCCGAGCGCCTGGCCGAGGGCGGCGACGAGCACCCGGTTCTTCGCTCGGTGGCGACCGACCGGACGCTGCCCCTTCCCGAGCCGCCTCCGGGGGCGGCCGAGGGAGCCTGCGCACCGGCGGCCCTGGTCGCGGTGTCCGTGTACCGCCTGCTCTGCAGCCCGCGCCTCCTCGCGCTCCGTATGCTCGACGACCGCGAGCTCCTGGCGACCGTGGCGGGCGACTCGTCCGAGCCGGACATCGTGCGGTACTGGGCAACGCAGTGGCGCAACGAGGACCTGGCGCGGACGAACCCCCGCGCCCCGGCGGCGAGCGCCGCTGCGCGTCGCGACGCGCCGTCGGAGGCCATGGCGTGCTGGCCACCCGCGGAGTAGGCACGGCACGGGCACCAGTGTCGTCGGAAGTCGAGACCCTCTCCTGGCAAGCTCGGAGGCACGCGCCGGCGCCCACCGGGTGGAGACCACGTCCTCGTGACGCGCGTGGTATCCTCGGAGTGAAGGAACGCCGACGTGGGAACGACGAGCGACGCGCCATCGACGCTTCCGGTGCAGGCCGCCATGCCGAAGCCGTGCGGCGCGGCGGTACGCGGTCCAGCCGCGAAGCACCCCGTGATGACGGCGGCGCCGGCGAAGATCGTGCTGGTACCGCTGGTACTGCCCGTCGTGGTGGCCTGCGATCTGCGGGTCACGCCGCCGGAGCCGGCATTGCCGCGACCGAGCGCCTCGAGGTCGGCCCCGGCCTTGCGGCCGGCACCCCGCGCGGGCGTCGAGGTCACCGCCTGGTCGTGGGACGCCGACGAGCCCGTCGTGACCGGCGTTTTCCTCGGCTACCGGCAGATTCACGGCCGTGTGGTGATCGACGATGCCCTGCTACAGGCTTGGTCGGTGCTCGGGGTCGAGCCGGCGGGAGTCGGGTGCGGCGCGCTCGTCAGGCTGACGCTGCAATCGCAGATGACGGATGCCAGCACGTTCTGGGACCTCGCCCGCGCGTGCGGCGGGGTCGTCGACGACATCGGCGGCGGACGCTTCCGTGTCTGCAGACGGTTCCCCGCACCCGCGTGCGCTTCCCGCCCTTCCGACGTGATGGAAACATGCGCGGGCGACTTCGACGCGTCGTTCTTCCACGAGGGCGTTCGCCCGATAGGCTGGTGCAACGGCGTCGGGTTGTACGCGCGCCCTCTGGGCGACGCGGCGGGAATGTGCCTGCTCTACCAGTTCGAGGCCGGCGGATTCGCGCTTCGCGTCGGCCACGGCCGCTACGTGGTGCTCGAGAGTCGGGATCATGAGTGCCTCGACGGCCATTGGGTTCCCAACTGGCAGGCCATGACGACCGAGTGACCGCCCGGGCGGGGTGGTCTGAGGTGATGTGCCACATGCGGTCGATTCCTCCCGTCAACGGCTCCGCTGCCGCGCTCACTGGCCTCGTCCTCGCGGTGGGTCGCCGAGCGGCTCGCGGTATCGCTCCCGTGTTGCGGTGTTCCCGGCCACACCACGCAGTGGTGATCCGCGAGATGGCATCGACTCGTCCCGTCCACCATTCTGCTAGCGTGCTCGCCTGCCTGGCGCTCGCCGTGGGCTGCGGTGTGCCTCGCCGTACCGCTCCCGTGTCGGAGCCGTCTCCGAGCGCAACGCCGCGCCGCTCAGCCGCAGCGTCCTGCCCGCCGGCCGTGGAGAGCGCCGAGGGGGCGTCGAGCACGCCCGTGACACTCACGCTCGCGTTCCGCGCGCCGGACGCTGGCCCTGCGCGCGAGCTTCCCTCCACCGTCGCGGGGGTCATGCAGGACGGGCTCTTGCTGATGCACAACGGCGGCGATGAGACGGTGCACGTCGCTCGCACGACCATCGAGGTGGTCGACACCGCCCCGTCGGGTCGGGAGGCGCGGCGCCGGGCAGAGACGTTTCGTCGCCCCGAGGAGGTCTCGACGCTTGCCATCGGGCCGGGTGCCACGACGGAGCTCTACGTCGAGCTCTTGCCCGCGGCGTTCGGAGAGCCTGGCTGCCACGCGCTCCGGGCGGAGGTGACGGTGGAGGCCGGGCGCGCGATCTCGAATGCGATCGTCACGCGGGTGGAGCTCGGCAACTACACCGACGGCGCCGCCGGAAGTCGGGTCACGAGCGCGCGTCTCTGGGAGGATTGTGGTCCGTTCGACGCAAGTCGTGGCCAGCTCGTCCGCGCGTTCGATTTCGAAGCGGTGGGCCTTCACCGCGGCTCGGACGGTGCGGTCGCCGTGGTGACGGCGTCGAGCGCCGAGGACCGCGGCAGTGGCGACGATTGGCGCGCTCGCGCCGTGCCCGCGGCTCCGAGCGCGCGGGACCTCGTGGCGAGTGACGCGATGTGGCTCGAGGGACACGACGTCACGAATGGCGTCGATCACGTCACGGTCGACCTGTGGCCCCAGCGCATCCTCGCGACGGCACTGAGACACGCCCTGGTGCTCGCCGGACCCGAGCGGACGGGCCCGGCGAGCGCGCTCGTCCGGGTGTACCTGGGCGCGGAGCAGCCGCCAGCCATCGCCTGGTCCTACCCGCTTCCGCCAGAGCTCGGCTGGGTGCGCGATGGTGACGCGGCCCTGGACGACTTCGCGAACGGCGGCAGCGGACCGACGCTGGCGCTTCTCGGCGAGAGCGAGGAGGGCGTCGTGCTGTCGCTGGCGGAGGGGTTCGACGGCTCTCCGCCGGCGGGGTTTGTCCGCAGGGTCCTTGTCGGCTACGAGCCGCACCCCGACGCGCGCCCGGTCGTGACCGGCCGCAGCTCGCCTTCGGTCGGCGCGCTCGTGCGGCAGCGCGGCGCCCCCACGATCGCGTGGGACCTCGTTCGGTGGTCGGTCCCGGCGGACGAGCTCGCGACCCACCGCATCGCGCCGGCCGCCGAGCCGGTCAGCGCAGGCCTGGCGTTCGTGTACCCGCAGTGGATGGCCGACCCGGCGCCGCGGCTCGTCGCCGTTTTCGTCGACGGCGCGCGGCGCGTGACGCTCTGGCCCGGCGGGAGCGAGCGCGCCGCCCTGGCTCCGCACGAGTCGCTACGCGTGGCCGTCGACGACCGGGGCGTCTACTTGCTGCGCCTCGACCCGGCGCGAGGCCCGTACCTTCTGCCCCTCGACCCCGGTGCGCTCGGCGCGGGGCCCTGGCCGGACCGGCATCCGTGAGCTCCCGCTCAACTCTCGATGTCGGGCTCGACGAAGGACCACTTCACCTCGGGGCACTGCTCGCGCAGGCGCGCCTCGTAGCCGTTCAGCACCTGGACGATGCGCTCGGCGGTGAGGTCGCGGCGCAGGCGGACCTTGGCG
>JADLAB010000251.1 GCA_020848455.1 Polyangiaceae bacterium | reverse complement strand
TCGGGCGAGCGCAGCAGGTAGGCCGGGTGGAAGGTCGGCATCACCGGCACGCGGCCGAGGTAGAGCTTCCAGCTGCCGCGCAGGCGCGTGATGCCGCCCGACGAGCCGAGCAGGCCCTCGACCGCGGTCGCGCCGAGCGCGACGACGGCCCGCGGGGCGATGACCTCGAGCTGCGTGCGCAGGTAGGGCGCGCACGCGGCCATCTCCTCCGGTGTCGGCTTGCGGTTGCCGGGCGGCCGGCACTTGACGATGTTGCAGACGTAAACCTCGTCGCGCGCGGAGCCCATCGCCTGGATCATGCGGTCGAGGAGCTGTCCCGCCTTGCCGACGAAGGGCAGGCCCTGCGCGTCCTCGTCGGCGCCCGGGCCCTCGCCGACGAACACGAGCTCCGCGGCGGGCGTGCCGCGCGCGAACACCGTCTGGGTGCGCGCGCCCGCGAGCGGGCAGCGGGTGCAGCGCGCCACCTCGGCCGCGAGCGCGTCGAGGCGTCGGGTGCGCTCCGCGAGCGGGACCCCGCTCGGGCTCGTGGTCTCGGCCGGCGCGGGCCGCTCCTCGCGGGCCGCCTCGGCCGGGCGTGGCGGCGCGGCGGCCGGCCGGGGTGTGGGCTGTGCGAGCGGCGCGAGCGGTGCGAGAGCTGGCGAGGATGGGGTGGGCGCCGGTGCCGCGATGCGCGCCGTCGCGGTCGGCTCGTCGCGCTCCGCCGCCGCTCTCGGGCCGGCGCCTCGGTCGAGCGACACCGGCAGGCCCTCGGCACCCGAGTCGGCCGTGATCTCGACGAGCGCGCGCACGCTCCGCACGAGCTCGGCGAGCTCCGCCCGCATGTCTGCCGTCTCGGTCACGCCTCGGGGCGTACGTCGCTCGCGCTGCCGCGGCAACCGCGTCCGAAGCCCCGGAAGGCGGACAGCGCCGCGGCCCGCTCCGGATCGAGGTGGCTCGCCACGAGCTCGGCGAGCTCCGCGCCGTCCACGAGATCCACCGGCGCGGGCGAGGCCTGGGCCGAGCTCCTGGCCTCGTCCGTGAAGCCGGCGAGCGCGATGAGGATGCCCTTGTGGGCGCCCGTGTCGGCGCGCACGGCCTCCGCGAACCCGAGCACGTCGGCGGCCTCGAGCGCGCCGTCGAGCACCGGGGTCGCGTGCAGGTGGATGCGCCCGCCGACGAGCGGGCGCGGGTCGCGGAGCGTCATCTCGACGACGCCTCCGGTTCCGACGCTCGCGAACCCGGTCTCGAGGCCGAGCGCCGCGACGAGGTCCGTCACGGTGCGGCCAAAGTCCCGGACGTCGAGCTCGGGGCGCCCGTCCGGGCCCGTGGCCTCGCCGGGCGCCGTGCGCGGTACGTTGGGGGCGAAGCGCGCGAGGACGGCGATGAGCACGAGCCCGACGACAAAGGGTAGGACTGCGACGGCGAGGACCACCATGGCGCGCTTCGACCGAGCTTACCGGTCCTGGCGGCGCGGATCCGGAAAAGCGCTCCTCCTCGTTGCGGTCCTTGCTCCACCGCACCCGGTCGGATAAAACGAAGAACCCCGGCGGCCGCCCTCGCGGCTTGCTCGTCGGGGAGAATCGAAGACTGAAGGCTGGGTGCTCGGCACCCCGCGCCGCTGCGAGCGGGCGGGTCGGAGTCGCGGTGCGGCTCGCGGCCAGTCGACTGGCTCCGGCGAGGTGGCCGGACCCGGTGTCGGGGAGCGACCGCGCGAGCGCGGGCGGACAAGAAGAGGAAAGAGGGGCGGAGGCACGATGGTCAACCCTCACACGGTGATGTACGAGGCGGAGCTCAACCGGATCCAGACATCCGTGAGCGCGCTCGTCCAGGCCGCCAACGCGAAGTGCGTGTTCGTCGTCGACAAGAACGGACAGTTCATCGCTTCGAGTGGCGAGGTCGAGAACATGGACGCGACGTCGCTCGCCTCCCTCACGGCTGGCAACATCGCGGCCACGGGCGGGATGGCCAAGCTGCTGCGCGAGAACGAGTTCACGACGCAGTTCCACGAGGGCAAGAACGCCCACATCTACATTCAGCTCGTGGGCAACCGGGTCATCCTGGTCGTCATCTTCGACGCCAAGTCGAGCCTGGGCCTCGTGCGGCTGCGCGTGCGCAAGACGAGCGACGAGCTCGTCGAGATCTTCGAACAGATGGCCAAGAAGTCCGCGGAGCCCGGGGGTGGCTCAGCGTTCGCCGAGATCACCGACGAAGACATCGACAACCTCTTCAACGACTGATCGCTGGAGCGCGCGTCATGACCTTCATCAACCTCATGGCGAGGGAGATCAACTGCAAGATCGTCTACTACGGTCCCGGCCTCTGCGGTAAGACGACCAACCTGCAATTCATCTTCGACAAGACCAAGCCGACCTCGCGCGGCAAGATGGTCTCGCTCGCCACCGAAACCGACCGCACGCTCTTCTTCGACTTCCTGCCGCTCGAGCTCGGCGAGATCCGCGGCTTCAAGACGCGCTTCCACCTCTACACCGTGCCCGGGCAGGTGTTCTACGACGCCAGCCGCAAGCTCATCCTGAAGGGCATCGACGGCGCCGTGTTCGTGGCCGACAGCCAGATCGCGCGCGCCGACGCGAACGAGGAATCGCTCGACAACCTCCGGGTCAACCTGGCCGAGTACGGCCTGTCGCTCGACAAGATCCCGTACGTCATCCAGTACAACAAGCGCGATCTGCCGAGCGTGATGAGCGTCGAGGAGCTGCGCGCGTCCCTGAACCCGGACGGCGTGCCGGAGTTCGAGGCGGTCGCCAGCGACGGCACGGGCGTCTTCGAGACGCTGAAGGCCGTCGCGCGCCTCGTGTTCCTCGAGCTCAAGAAGAGCGGCGCCTGAGCCGCGGCGCGGGTGCCTGGGCCGATCCGCCCGGAAGCGGAACGAGCCGAGCCAAGGAGGCGCCGCGACGCCGAGCGTGCCGCGGACGAGCCGCCTGACGATGCGGGCTCGCGGCTACGCCCGTGTCTCCGCGTCGCCGCGGTGGTCTCGTCGCAACGGGTGATGGCACGCGCGCCTGCGCTCGCTCGCGCAGACTCGCGTTGACTCGCGTGGAGCCGGCAGGCAGAGCGAGCCGAGCGGCGGACGTGGCCGCTGCGGGTCAGCTCGCGATCGTGCCCGCGCGGCGGCGGTTGTTCTTCGCCTTGAGCTTGGCCCGATAGCGGGCCGTCTTCGTGCGGTTGGTCTTGCGCGGTCGCTTCGCGATCATGAGGAACATCGTCGCACCTGCTCCACTCGGGCGGTCGTGCCGCACCGGGGTTTGGCTTTCTACTTCGCTTCGCGCGTCCTTTCAAGTCCCAGGCGCACGCCGCGCGCCCGGTCCCCGCGCCGGCGGCG
Source organism: Polyangiaceae bacterium (assembly GCA_020848455.1). GTDB lineage: Bacteria > Myxococcota_A > Polyangia > Polyangiales > Polyangiaceae > JACRDA01. The sequence goes on along the minus strand of JADLAB010000251.1, from coordinate 43,606 downwards.
CTGCGCGCCGGTCGGATTGGGGGTCCCCCGCGCCCGTGCCGTGCTAGGGACAGCTCCGAAGCCCCGCGGTGGCACGAGCCGCCCGCGCTGCCCTCTCGCGCCGCCCACGCGTCGTCGGAGCGGCACGTGCGCGCGACCCGCTCCCCGGGGCCCTCGGGGCGGGCGCCCGGTGCGCCTCGCCACGACGCGCGCGGCCGAGGGCGGTCGCGCGCTTCGCGCCCGGCCGATCCGGCGCGAGCTCTGCGGCGCGGACGCCCGGTACATGAAGAAGAATTACGTCCTAGATGCCAACGTCCTCCTCCACGACCCCCACGCGGTCTTCAAGTTCGAGGACAACAACGTCATCGTCCCGATCTACGCGATCGAGGAGATCGACAAGTTCAAGCGCGAGAGCACCGAGCGGGGCCGCAACGCCCGGACGGTGGCGCGTGTGCTCGACCAGCTGCGCGGCCAGAACGGCAGCCTCTCGCAGCAGGTGCCGCTGAAGGGCGGCGGCACGCTCCAGATCGCCGTCCCGAAGCGGCGCCACGAGCTCGGCGTCGGGCTCGACTCGAACTCGCTCGACCACGCGATCCTGCAGACCGCCATCGACGTGCGCGACCGCGACAAGGCGTGTCCGACCGTGTTCGTCACGATGGACACCAACCTGCGCATCCGCGCCGACGCCATCGGCGTCGCCTCGCAGACCTACGAGAACCCGCGCGTCCAGGATCTCGACCTCGAGAAGTCGGTGATCGAGGTGCAGGTCCCGCCCGCGGACATCGACGGCTTCTTCGCCACGGGCAGCGCGACCGTGAGCCACCCGGACCTCTACCCGAACGCCGGCGTGCTGCTGCGCAACGAGCAGGCCCTCAGCCACACCGCGCTCGCGCGCTACGACGGCAAGGTCGTCAAGGCGCTGCGCGTGCCGCGCGAGGGCGTCATGTCGATCCGGCCGCGCAACAAGGAGCAGTCGATCGCGCTCGATCTGTTGCTCGACGATTCGGTGCGCCTCGTGTGCCTGCTCGGCAAGGCCGGCACGGGCAAGACGCTGCTCGCGCTCGCCGCCGGCCTGCACCGCACGACCATCGACCACACCTACACGCGCCTGCTCGTGAGCCGACCGGTGATGCCACTCGGACGCGACCTCGGCTTTCTGCCGGGCGACGTCGACGAGAAGCTCAACCCGTGGATGCAGCCCATCTTCGACAACCTCGAGTACATCTTCACGCAAACCCCGCACGCGGCTGGCGGCGGGCGCGATTCGCGCGCCTACCTGCCGCTCGTCGAGAACGGCGTCATCCAGGTCGAGCCGCTCACCTACATCCGTGGTCGCAGCCTGCCGAAGCAGTTCCTCATCGTGGACGAGGCGCAGAACCTGACGCCCCACGAGATCAAGACGATCATCACCCGCTCCGGCGAGGGCACGAAGGTCATCCTCACGGGCGATCCGCACCAGATCGACCACCCCTACGTCGACCACGCGAGCAACGGCCTGTCGGTCGCCGCACAGCGCTTCAAGAGCGAGCGGCTCGCGGGGCACGTGGCGCTCGCGAAGGGCGAGCGCAGCGAGCTGGCGGAGCTCGCCGCGAACCTGTTGTGAGCCGCGCCGCGGCAGCGCAGGTCCGCGTCGCGTGCGACCGGGCGGACCCGAGCGCGCCGCTCCCGCGCCCCACGATCCCGGCCTGGGAGCGCGTGGCGCGGCGCGTGCTCGGCGACGCCGCGGCGCACATCCGGCTCATCGGGTGTGCGACCCCGAGGAACCTCGGCGCCGAGCTCGAGGCGCTCGCCGGCGCTTTCGCGTCGGGCGCCGAGCGGGCGCCCGCGTTCGCGTACGCGCCGGCGCCGGAGCTTGCCGCCGTGCGCCGCTTGCTCGGCGAGCTCGCGAGCCGGCTCGCGGGCTCGGGCCCGCTCGGCGCGCTCTACGCCGCGCGCGCCGAGGAGCTCGAGCTCGAGGCGCAGCTCTGCGAGCAGGTCGGGCGCCCCGCCTTCTTCGCGCTCGCCCGCCGGCGCTTCGCAGCGCGCGACGCCTTCGACCGTCGCGCGGACGCGCTCGCGGACGCGTGGCTCGGCGCGGCCGACTTCTCCGAGGCGCACGGTGGCCTGGGCGCCGCGCCCGCGCCGGGCACGGCCGACGCGGCCGAGCTCGTGCGGAGCGACGACGCCGCCCACCCGGGCTCGCTCTTCAACCGCCTGCGCGCCGCCGTCGGCGCCGAGCGGCTCGCCGTCCGCGTGGTCGCCGTCGAGGGGCTGGCCGCGCTCGCCGCCACGGGCCCGGGCGTCGTCTTCGTCGAGCGCGGGCGCTGGCTCAGCCGGCGCGCCACCGAGCGCACCGTCGTCCACGAGCTCTGCGGCCACGCGGCCCCGCGCGAGCGCGCGCTCGCCGCTCCGCTCGGGCTCTTCGGCTGCGGCACGGCCCGCGGCTCGGACGATCAGGAGGGGCGTGCGCTGGCACTCGAGCAGGCGGCCGGCTGGCTCGACGCCGTCCGGCGCAGCGAGCTCGCCCTGCGGCACCGGGCGGCGCGCCGCATGGAGGAGGGCGCCTCCTTCGTCGACACGGTGCAGAGCCTCGCCGACACGGGGGCCCCGCTCGCCGCGCGCCTGCGCGTCGCCGCGCGGGCGCACCGGGGCGGCGGCCTGGGGCGCGAGCGCGTCTACCTGCCCGCGTATCTGCGCGCCACGGCCCTCTTTCGCGCGCGGCCCGAGCTCGCGCGGGTGCTCGGTTGCGGGCGCGTGGCGTGCGAGGCCGCCGCGGTGCTGGCGCCGTGGACCCTCGGGGGACCCGTGCACGCGGCTTGTGACCCCGGCCCGTAGCGGTCAGAATCGCCCCCGATGGCGATCAAGCTGGCGGAGGAGCGGCACCGGCGCGTCTCGGAGGTGATGAGCGAGGCCGTCGGGGTCATCGAGGAGTCGGCGACGGCCGGCGAGGCCAAGACCATCCTCGTCGACCTCGAGGTGACCGGCGCGCCGGTGGTGCGCGGCGAGCAGGTGCTCGGCGTGGTGTCGCGCGCCGATCTCCTGCGGGCCGACGACGCGACGCCGGTCACCGAGATCATGAGCGACCCCGTCTACGCCGTGCGCCCGAACGACTCGCTCGCCCTCGCCGTGCGACTCATGGTCAAGCAGCGCATCCACCGCGTCGTCGTCGTGAACGAGGCGGGGGAGCTGCGCGGCATCCTCACGGCGCTCGACGCCCTCGCCGCAGTCGCGGACTCGCTCGGGCCGACGGGCGACATCGCCTACGCGAGTCTCGCGCCGCCCGAGGAGTGAGCCCGAGAGGTCGGTGTCCCTGGTCCGTTCGCGGTCTTCGGTCGTCCGCTGGCGGTTCTCGGCCCGGACGGCCCGGCGTGCCGAGTGGACGCTTTTCTCGCCGCCACCGACTACGGACGACCGACGACCTCTCGACCGACTGCCGCCCACGCCGTGCTGCCCGTCACGAGCGCCGCGAGGTGTTGCACGGCCGCCGCGAGGTTCTCGCGCGCCGCGTCCGACAGGCCCTCACCGAGCTCGAAGCGCTCGCCGCGGATCGCCAGGAGCCAGGCCTCGGGCGGCTGGCCGGCGACCGCGGCGTGCGTCGCGAGCACGGCGGCAGGCGAGAGCGCGTGCGTGGTCGCGGAGGCGTCGCGCGCCGGCGTGACGCGCAGGACCTCGAAGGGCGCGGCGGCCCGCACGCTCGCGTCCACGAACAGCACGCGCGTGCGCCCGACGAGATCGAGCGCGTGCTCGATCTGGAGCTGGAAGTCCGTGAGGAGCTCGAGCTCGCCCCGGGCGAGCGCCGGTGCGAGCTCGACCGCGGCGCGCTCGAGCAAGAGAGGCGCGAGCGCGTCGTCGCCGCGCGACGGGTTGCCGACCCCGAGCACGAGCAAGGGCGGGGGCGTCACGCGAGCTCTGCCGCGTCGCGCGCGACGCGCCCCACCTCGCGGCCCGCGTGATCGAGCACCTGGATGACGAGCGGCATCTTGCCGAGCGCGTGCGTGGCGCAGGACAGGCACGGGTCGTAGGCGCGGATCGCGACCTCCACGTGGTTGAGCAGTGGCTCCGTCGGCTCGTGGCCGTCGAGGTACTCGAGGGCGACCGCGCGGATGGCCTCGTTCATCACCGGGTTGTTGTGCGTGGTCGAGACGACGAGGTTGCACATCGTGACGAGATCCTGCGCGTCGACCTCGTAGTGGTGGATGAGCGTGCCGCGCGGGGCCTCGATGATGCCGACGCCGCTCTTCTGGCGCGGCCCGCTCGCCACGAGCTCGTCGCCGCCGAGGTCGTCGTCGCCGAGGAGCTCGCCGATGACCTCGGCCGCGTGCACGAGCTCGATCATGCGCGCCCAGTGGTAGGCGAGCGTGGCGTGCACCATGGCGCCGCCCGTCATGCTGCGAAACTCCTGCCGGGCGGCCTCGGCCGCCGGGGTCGCGATGAAGTCGCAGTTCTGCACGCGGGCGAGCGGCCCCACCTTGTACCAGCCGAGCTCGGGCCCGAGCGCGCCGATGAAGGGGAACTTCATGTAGCTCCAGGAGCGCACGTTCTCCTCGAGCAGGGTGTCGTACTGGTCGCACGCGACCCCGTCGAAGAGGATCTTGCCGTCGGCGTCGCGCGCCCGGAGCGTGCCGTCGTAGAGGTCGAGCCGGCCCCCTGCGCCCACGAGCGAGAGCACGTTGGAGCGCACGGCGCCGAAGCGCTCGTAGGTCTCGCGGTGCCGGACGTAGAGCTTCTTCGCGAGCGCGAGCCCGCCCTCGGCCCAGGCGAGCACGTCGGCGAGCGGGCGCAGGAGCTCGTCGCGCTCGGCGCGCGAGACCGCCTTGTTCACGCCGCCCGGGATCGAGCCCGTCCCGTGCACGCGCTTGCCCGCCGTCACGCGGATGACCTCCTGACCGAACTTGCGCAGGAGCACGCCCTGCTTGGCGAGCTCGGGGTAGGCGGCGAGCACGCCGGCGACGTTGCGCTTGCCGACCTCGCTGCCGAAGCCGAACAAGAGATCCGGCGAGGACAGGTAGTAGAAGTGCAGGGCGTGCGACTGGAGGATCTGCCCGTAGTGCATGAGCCGGCGCACCTTCTCGGCCGTCGGCGTGAGCGCGCGCGCCCCCACGACGGTGTCGAGCGCCTTCGACGCCGCCAGGTGGTGGCTCACCGGGCAGATGCCGCACAGGCGCTGCACCATCACCGGCACCTCCCAGTACGGGCGCCCCAGGATGAAGCGCTCGAAGCCGCGGAACTCGACGATGTGCAGGCGCACCTGCTCGACCTTGTCGTCGGCGCCGAGCAGGATGGTCACCTTGCCGTGGCCCTCCACGCGCGACAACGGGTCGATGGCGATGCGGCGCAGCTTCTCGGGGTGGTCGGCCTTCTCGAGCGGGAGCGACATGGCGGTACCTCGGGCGCGGTGGCGGGCGGCGCTGCGCCTCAGTCGTAGTGGATGAGCCCGTGACCGAGCTGCGGCGTGCGACCGGCGATGAGGTCGGTCAGGAACTGCCAGATGGCGTCGGCCGGCGGAGGGCAGCCGGGCAGGAAGTAGTCGATGCGCACGACGTCGTGCAGCGGGTGCACCTTGTCGAGCGGCAGCGGCAGCTCGGGGTCGTTCGGGATGAAGCCGCGTCGCACGCGGTGCCCGGTCAGGTAGACGGTCTGCAGGCAGTCGCGGATGTCGAGGTGGTTGCGCTGCGCCGGCAGGCCCCCGTTGACGGCACAGGCGCCGAGCGCCACGAGCACCTTGCAGTTCTTGCGGAACGCCTGCAGGACGTGCACGTTCTCGGCGTTGCACAGGCCGCCCTCGACGATGCCGAGGTCGCAGGGCCCGACGCGCTTCAGGTCGGTGAGCGGCGTGCGGTCGAGCTCGACGAGCTCGAGCAGGGCGACGATCCGCTCGTCGATGTCGAGCAGCGACATGTGGCAGCCGAAGCAGCCGGCGAGCGAGGCGGTCGCGACACGGAGCTTCTTCTTCTCGGCCGCCATGTCAGCCCTCCTTGGGCGCGGCGCTCGGGCGCGGCTTCTTCTGCAGCGCGACCACGCTGATGGGTGCGGCGTCGTAGCGGCGCTCGCCGATGGGCACGCGAAAGCCGCGCCGCTTGCGCAGGATGACCCCCACGGGGCAGACGCTCATGGCCTTGTCCTCGACCGCGAGCGCCGTGTCAGCGAGACGCCCCGACTCCGCGTTGACGATCAGGTGCTTGTCGATGCCGCGCCCGGAGAGGTCGAACACGTGCTTGCCGTCCACCTCGGCGCTCGCGCGGATGCAGAGCTCGCACAGGATGCAGCGGTTGAAGTCGAGCAGCACGTCCGGGTGAGACGCATCGACGGGGCGGTCGGGGAACAGGGGGCTGAAGTGGGCATTGGTGACGCCGAGCGCGTAGCCCACGGCCTGCAGCATGCAGCTGCCGCTCTGCTCGCAGGACGGGCAGAAGTGGTTGCCCTCGGTGAACAGGAACTGCACGAGGCGGCGCCGCATCTCGAGCACCTCGTCGCTGCGCGAGTCGACCTCGGCCCCGGCACGGGCCGCCGCGGTGCAGCTCGCGGTCGGGCGCCCGTCGATCTTGACGGTGCAGACCCGGCAGCTGCCGTGGGGCGCGAACTCCGGGTGGTAGCAGAGGTGCGGGATGTAGTGGCCCGCGGCGAGGGCGGCCGCGAGCACGGTCTGCCCCGTCTCGAAGGGCACGTCGTGGCCGTCGAGGGAGAAGGTGGGCGCCGTGTCGCCCGGTGCCGGCGTGGGCTCGCTCATGGCTCCTCCGGGAAGTGTGCGCCGACGTCGTCCCTGCCGGTGACCTCGCGCGCCTCGGCGAGCGACTCGTCGAGGTCGAACACGGGCAAGACGTCGAGCGACGCGAGCCGGCGGTCGAAGGACGGCTTGAACTTCGCGAAGGCGTCGAGCACGGCGTTGCCCGCCGTCGTCCCGAGCCCGCAGTGGCTCGCGGCCTTCATGAGCCGCGCCACGTGGCCGAGGTCCTTCACGTCCTTGCGCGTGCCCTTGCCGCTCGTGATGCGCGAAAGCATCTGGCGCTCGAGGGTCGTGCCGACCCGGCAGGGCGTGCAGAAGCCGCAGCTCTCGTGCGCGAAGAAGCGCGCGAAGTTGTGGAGCACGTCGATCATGTCGCGCGACTCGTCGAAGACCATGAAGGCCCCGGCGCACGGCACGTCCTCGAAGGCGATGCGCCGCTCGAGCTCGTTGTGCGCGAGCAAGGTGCCCGACGGCCCGCCGACCTGCACCGCTTGCACGCGCCGGGCGCCGGCGTCCTCGAGCACCTGCTTCACGGCGACGCCGAAGGGGTACTCGTAGATCCCGGGGCGCGCGACGTCGCCCGACACCGACAGGAGCTTCGTGCCGGTGGAGCGCCCCGTGCCGCGGGAGCGCAGCCAGTCCGCGCCGTGTCGGGCGACCAGCGCCGCCTTGGCCAGCGTCTCGACGTTGTTCACCGCGGTCGGCCTCTGCAGGTAGCCGTGGGTCACGGGGTAGGGGGGCCGGTTGCGCGGGATGCCGCGCTCACCCTCGAGCGACGAGAGGAGCGCGCTCTCCTCGCCGCACACGTAGGCCCCGGCGCCCACGTGGATCTCGATGTCGAAGTCGAAGCCTTCGGCCCCGCGGATGCGCTCGCCGAGCAGGCCCTCGCGGCGCCGGCGCGCGAGCGCTGCCTCGAGGCCGGGCAGGAGGAAGGGGTACTCGGCGCGCAGGTACAGCAAGCCCTTCTGCGCGCCGACGGCGAACGCCGCGACGGTCATGCCCTCGAGCACGAGGTCGGCGTGGCGCGCGAGGAGGAAGCGATCCTTGAAGGTGCCGGGCTCGCCCTCGTCGGCGTTGCACACCACGTAGCGCTCCCCCGGGGCCTCGCGGCACAGCCGCCACTTCTGGCCCGTCGGGAAGCCGGCGCCTCCGCGGCCGCGCAGCAGCGAGCGCTCGACCTCGCCGAGCGTCGCCTCCGGGCCGCGCGCGAGGGCGGCGCCGAGCGCTTCGCCGGGCGCGAACGGGGTCGTGACGAGGACGTCCTGGCGCTCGACGTGCTCGTGGATCTCGAAGAGGTTGTCGGGCCACTCGGTGAGTGGCGCCCCGCCGCGGATCATGGCCGCGATGGCGCCGATGCGCGCGTGCGTGAGCCGCGGAATGGCCCGTCCGTTGACGAGCAGGGCCGGCCCCTGGTCGCACAGGCCCGTGCACGACGTGACGTCGATGCTCACGAGCCCGTCGCGCGACACCTCGCCGAGCCGCACGTGGAAGGCGTCGAGCAGCCGCTGACGGAGCTCGACGCTGCCCGCCATCTCGTCGGTGATGTTGTCGCTGAAGAGCACGCGGTAGCGCCCGCGCGGCTCGGTGGCGAAGAACGCGTAGAACCCGGCCACGCCCTCGACGCGGGCGCGCGGCAGCCCGAGCCCGTCGGCCAAGGCCGTGATGGCGGGCGGCGAGATCCAGCCGTCCGCTTCCATGACGTCGCGCAGAATCTGCACGAGCCGGGTGGGGTCGTTCCGGTGTCTGGCCAGGATGCCGCCGAGATCGCGGGACATGGCACCTCCTCGGGGACGGGACCGCAAGGCGGTTAGCAACGATCGTACCGGCACCCGCTGGACGACGCGGACACGTCACCGGGGCACGGCGCGGTGGCCGGAGGCGGCCGCCGAGCAGCCGGCGGCCGCCCGAGCGCGGGCGCCGCCGCGCTCGCCAGGCGCTCGATGGGGCGTGCTAGCCTCCGCCCTGCCATGTCGACCTCGCCGCGTCGCTCGCTCGCAGCCGCCGTCGTTCTGGGTGCCCTGGGCCTGCCGGCCTGTGGTGGCGAGGACGCGGGCCTGCCTACCTTCCCCGATCGACTCGCCGGCGACCGAACGCCCCTGTCGGCGCCCTGCGACGCCCTGGATCCCACGCGCTGCTTGCTGCCGTGGCCGTCGAGCACGTTCACCGTGGCCGACCCGGCGACGCCGACCGGCCTGCGCCTGCACGTGGACGCCTCGTCGCTCGAGATCGCCGACGATCCGGCCGCGCTCGACCGGGCCGATGGCTACTCGATCGTGACGCCGCTCGTCGCCGGGTTCTCCGACGCGATCGACGCGGCGAGCCTCGCGTCGAGCGCCGATGCGCCGATGCTGCTCGTCGTCGCGGAGCCCGGGAGTCCCCGGCGCGGCGAGCGCGTGCCCCTGCACCTCGCACAGGTGACACGCGGCGCCGGCGAGCCGCCCGAGACGCTGGTCTACGGTTTGCCGCGCGAGCCCCTCGCACCGAACAGCGACTACGTCGTCGTCGTGCTCGACTCGCTCCGAACCCTCGATGGCAGCACGCCCGCGCCGTCCGAGGCGGCCCGGACGGCGCTCGGCCTGCGCAGCCCCGAGACCGAGGCCGACGCGCGCCTGCGCGCCTACCACGCACCCACGCGCGCGCTCCTCGCCGAGGTGGGCATCGCGCCCGAGCGCGTGCTGCGCGTCTGGGACTTCAGCACCCGCTCGGAGGGCGACGCGACCGAGCGGCTGCTCGCGATGCGCGCGGCCGCTCTCGAGGCCGTCGACACGAACGCCGTCGCGGTCACCGTGGACTCGGCCGCTCCCGGCGTCTCGCCCGTGGCGCTCGTCGTGGAGGGGCGCCTGACCGGCCTGCCAGCCTTCCTGGCGGACGATGGCGCGCCGCATCTCGGCGGTGACGGGGAGCCCATCGCGGTCGGCGTCCACGACGCGCCGTTTCGTGTCGCGATTCCCGAGGGCCAGGGCGACTACGCCATTCTGATGTACGGCCACGGCAATGGCGGCAACGTGCACGATGCGCTCCTCGACGAGGAGCTGGCGGGGGCGGGAATCGGCAAGGTGTCGATCCAATGGACGGGCTGGCACGACACGGCCTCGGCCGGCACGCTGCTCGGCCTCGGGCACATGTACACGGGCGCGGACCGCGCGTCGTCGTACTTGCTCCAGGCTCTCGCCGACGAGGCTGCGATCCAGCGGGCGCTCGGCGGCTTGCTCGGTGACGTGCTCGCCGCGGCGAGCGTGGGTGGCGTGCCGAGCCCGGTGGCCGGTCGCCGCCCCGACGTCGCGGCGGTCTTCGTGGGCGGCGGCTCGCTGGGAGGGTCCATGGGCCTCGTCCACGCGAGCGTCGACGAGGCCGTGACGGCGGCGGTGCTCAACGTGCCGGGCGCGGGCTGGACGCATTTCCTGGCCGCGGGCAGCATGTGGCAGAGCCTCGTGCCCGTGTTGCGGCTGAGCTACCCGAGCGAGCTCGATCTCTACCTCGCGCTGCTCGAGTCGCAGAGCATCTGGGACGTGGTCGACGGCGCCGTCTGGGCCGGTCGTCGCGGCGCCGCGTCGCCCGTGGCGCTCGTGCAGGAGAGCATCGGCGATCCGATCGTCCCCAACATGGTGACGGAGCTCCTCGGCGTGGCCGCGCGGGCGGAGCTCGTGCGGCCCGTCCTCGTCGACATCCCCGCGCTCGAGCAGGTGGACGCGGCGCTCGGCGCGACGGGCCTCATGCAGTACCGCGTGGCGGGGCCCGACGAGCTCGACATCCACGGCTTTGCCGCGCGCGACACCCCCGCCGGTCGCGCGGCCCGCGAGCAGATGGTGGCGTTCCTGCAATCGGTCCTCGCCGGGGCGCCGAGCATCGTCGTGCCGACCGGTTGCACGACCGGCACGCCGAACGGCGACTGCGACTTCAGCCTGGTGCCGTGACGCCGGCCGGGGCGCGGGTGCGGCGACCTCGGCGCCGCTTCGAAGAGTCGCGCGCCAAGGCGCCAAGGCGCCCGGGTGCCCGGGTCCGGGCCAGCGCGGCAACGTTGAGTCGACTGCCGATACGTGCGACCATGCCGACGGTCGTGCGAACGCTCGGCACGGGCCCTTCGTGCGAGCACATGGAGGATTGCCTTGCATAGCAGCCGCCCCGGGATTCTATGGGTGGGCCTGAGCGGCGCCGGCGCCGTGCTCGCCTTTTCTGCGCCGGGATTGGCGCAGAACCCGCCGCCCACCGATTGCATGGTGATCGAGACCCAGGCCGAGTGTCATGCTCGGCTCGGGTGCCGGGCCGACGAGCAGATCGAGGAATGCAAGGCCCGGCTCCGCGGCCAGCCCCAGCCGAAGGACGACGACGCCGATCGGGATCGGGATCGGGACGACGACCAGGACCGCGACCGCGACCGCGACCGCGACGACGACCGGGACCGGGACCGCGAGCGGCGCGAGCGCGAGCGCGAGCGCGCACGACGCGACCGCGACCGCGACAGCGACGATGGCGGCGGCTCCGACGGCGGCGACATCCTGAGGCCCGGCACGCGGCCCTGGTTCTTCGCCGGTGGCTTCGGTCCTTCCATCCTGCTCGAGGGTCGGGGTGGCTACTACTACGGGCCGGGCAGGTGTTTCGGGCTCGGCTGCCGCGGCGGCCGCGGCGACACGCAGTTCATGCTCCAGTTCGAGATCGGCTACCACTTCTCGGGCGACAGCTCCGGGCCGGCGCTCGGGCTCGCGACGGACCTTGGTTTCGGGGGGCCGTTCCGCGCCGAGCCGGGGCTCAAGTTCTGGTACGACATCGGGCCGATCGCCGACATGGGGATCTACATCACCCCTACCGTGCAGCTCGGGTATGGGTACATCAACCAGAGCGGCGACGCCCACGCGTTCAACGTGCAGATCGGCACCTCGCTGCGCATCGTCCTCGGCGATCGCGGTCTCGTGTACGTTCAGCCCTTCTGCGCGGACATCCACGCCAAGACCAACGTCCTTCTGACTCACAACATCATCTTCGGGGGCGGGGTGACGTTCTAGGAGAGAGCTCGGCTCCAGCGTGATGTGGCTCCAGGCTTCGGGCGCCAGGCTTCGGGCCCCGAAGCGGGAGCGCGGATCCCACGCGGAGTGCAAGTGCGCACGCACGCGCCCGCGGGGGGCGCCGTTTCGCGCGGCGCGGGTCGGGCGCGCGGGTCGGTCGCGGCGGTCGCGCCAGCGTACCCGCCGTTACGTGAGGCTTGGCGCGCCGTCGCGGGCGCGTCCCGGCGGATCTACCGCGCGCGGCGCCGCCGCCCGCGCGGCCCGGTCGAGGTCGGTTGCGGGCTCGGGCGGCCGGCGGTATATGCCAGGCGCGTTCGCGGGCCCCTACCGGTCCGCACCACCCCGCACCTCTTGGAGGTTCTCATGCGTGCCAAGATGATCGCCCTCACTGCCGTCTTCGCCCTCTCCACGCTCGCGGCCTGCGGCGGCCCTCTCACGTACACCTTGCGTGGCGGCGAGAAGGCGCCGGACGCCGACGCGGAGATCGTGGCGCGTGTGGACAGCGGGGCCTCGATGACGCGCCTCACGGTCGACGCCGAGCACCTCGCGCCGCCGGATCGCGTCAAGGGGGGCTCTTCCCTGTTCGTCGTGTGGGCACGGACGCCCAAGGCACCGTGGCAGCGCGTCGGCGCGCTCGAGTACGACGAGGGTAGCCGCGTCGGCAAGCTGAAGGAGGCGAGCGTGCCGATGACCGCCTTCGAGCTCATCATCACGGCCGAGAGCGACAGCGCCGCGGCGCAGCCCTCGGACGTCGTCATCTTCAGCCAGGGCGTGAACAACTGAGTCACGCGCGGGAGCAAGCCATGCCGAGGATTCTCGTCTCCGACGCGCTGAGCGAGCAGGGTCTCGCGCGTCTGCGGGCCGCCGAGGGCTTCGAGCTCGACTACAAGCCCGGGCTCAAGGAAGCGGCCCTCGCCGAGGCCATCGGCGACGCGGACGGTCTCGTCGTGCGCTCCGGCTCCCAGGTCACGGCCAAGGTGCTCGAGCACGCCCGAAACCTCAAGGTCATCGGGCGTGCCGGCATCGGCGTCGACAACATCGACGTCCCCGCCGCGAGCAAGCGCGGCATCGTCGTCATGAACACCCCGACGGGCAACTCGGTCACCACGGCCGAGCACACCCTGGCCCTGATGCTGAGCCTGGCGCGGTGGGTACCGCAGGCGAGCGCGTCGTTGAAGGGCGGCAAGTGGGAGAAGAAGAAGTTCGAGGGGCGCGAGCTCGCCGGCAAGACCCTTGGCGTGGTCGGCCTCGGGACGATCGGGCGCATCGTGGCGGATCGGGCGCGCGGCCTGCAGATGCGCGTGGTCGGTTTCGATCCGGTGCTCTCGGCCGAGCGCGCCGCGTCCTTCGGCGTCGAGCTCGTGACGCTCGACACGCTCTGGGCCGAGGCCGACGTCATCACGGTGCACACGCCCCTCACCGCGACGACCCGCGCGCTCGTGAACGACGCGGTGGTGCCCAAGCTGAGGAAGGGCGTGCTGCTCGTCAACTGCGCGCGCGGCGGCATCTACGACGAGGCGGCCCTGCTGCGCGGGCTCGAGAGCGGGCACATCGGCGGCGTCGCCCTCGACGTGTTCGTGGACGAGCCCCCGCCCGAGGGCTCGCCGCTCGTGCGCCACGAGCGGGTGGTCGTGACACCGCACCTCGGTGCGTCCACGTCGGAGGCGCAGGAGCGGGTCGCCATCGAGATCATCGACCAGGTGCTCGCCTTCCTGAAGAGCGGCGAGGTGAAGAACGCCGTCAATGCTCCTTCGGTGCCGGTGGAGCTCGCGCCGCGGCTCGCGCCGTGGCTCGACCTGGCCGAGCGGCTCGGGCGCTTCCTCGCGCAGGTCGAGAGCGTGACGCCGCGCACCATCGAGGTCGAGTGCCAGGGCGAGCCGGCCGGCCTCAGCACCGCGGCCATCACGGCCGCGGCGCTCGGGGGTGTGCTCACGCACTTCCTGCACGTGCCCGTGAACCACATCTCGGCGCCGCACATCGCGGCCGATCGCGGCATGGCGGTGCGCGAGCTGAAGTCGAGCCAGCCCGCCGGCCCCTACGCCTCGCAGGTCATCGTGCGCGTGCGCGGCGAGGCCGGCGAGGAGCGCGTCGCGGCCGGCACGCTCGGCGGCGACCGTTCCCCGCGCCTCGTGCGCTGGGGCGACTTCGGGATCGAGGCGCGCCTCGCGGGCACGGCGCTGGTCGTCACCAGCAAGGACCGGCCGGGTGTCATCGGCTACCTCGGGTCGGCGCTCGGCACGGCGGGCATCAACGTCGCGTCGGTGTTCCTCGGCAAGGCCTCCGCCGACGACGCGATCTCGCTCTGGACGCTCGACCACGTCGTGCCGGCCGGCCTCGTGGCCGAGCTACGCGCGTTCCCGAACATCGCCCGGGTGGTCGCCGTCGAGCTGTGAGCGGGCCGCGCCCGGCCGCAGCCGGCGCGCGTTCGCTCGGCCGCCTCGCGGGCGCGAAACGGGGTATCGTGTCGCCATGCGCTGGCTCTCGGCGGCTCTGTTGGCGTCCGCGCTCGCGTTCGCGGCCTCCCCGTCCCTCGGCCAACCGGGCGGGCCCTCGCCCGCCGAGCGGCAGGCGGCGCGCGGCCTCGCGGACGAGGGGCTCGGTCTCTTCAACACCGAGCGCTACGCGGAGGCCTTCGAGCGCTTCTCGAAGGCGGAGGGCATCGTGCACGCGCCGCCGCACCTGCTCTTCATGGCGCGCTGCAAGGACAAGCTGGGCGCCCTGCTGGCGGCGCGCGAGCACTACGCGAGGCTCCTCGCCGAGCAGATCGCGGACGACGCGCCGGCGCCCTTCCGCGAGGCGCAGGCGGCCGCCCGGACCGAGAAGGCCGCGCTCGAGGCGCGCATCGCCGGCGTCACGGTGGTCGTCGCCAGCGGGTCGAGCGCGGGGCTCTCGCTCACCGTCGACGGCGTGGCGGCGACCTTCGGCAAGCGCGTCGAGCTCGATCCCGGCGATCACAGGGTGGCGGTGCAGGGCCCCGGCCACCCCGGCGTCGAGCGCAAGCTCCGCCTCGCCGACGGCCAGCACGAGCGCGTGAGCCTCGAGGGCGTGGGGGCTCCCGATCCGCTCGCACCCCCCACCGACGAGCCCAGCCCGGGCGGCGGCGTCGCGGCGAACGTCATCGGCCCGGCGGCGCTCTTCGGGCTCGGTGCGCTCGGGCTCGCGGTCGGCACGGGCACCGGAGTCGCCGCGCTCGGCAAGGCGAGCGAGCTCAAGGACCTGTGCCCGTCGAGCCCTTGCGCCCCCGAGAACGAGAGCCTCGCCACGTCGGCGCGCGGGCTCGGCCATGCCTCGACGGTGAGCTTCGTCGTGGGCGGCCTCGCGCTCGCGGGTGGTGCGGTCTGGATGATCCTCGACCCCCCGGGCGGGGCGGCGACGGACGCGCCGGTCGAGGGGCGCGCGCCGGCCATCCGCTCGCTCGCGCTCGAGCTCCTGCCGGGAGGCCTGCGGCTGCGCGGCGCGATGTGAGCCGCGGTGGGTAGGGCGGAAGCGGGCTGGCCTGCGCCAACACGCTCTGGCGTGCCCGTCGGTGCGCCGCGTATATTGACGGCACGTCCCCCACACCGCCTGGGCCATGAACCGCTTGCCTCCCCACACGCAGCGCACGCTGGAGCCTCCGGCGGCGCCCCTGCACGAAGAGGCCGGCGATCTCGTGCCGGGGATGCTGGTCGGCGGCCATCGCTACCGGCTCGACCGGCTCATCGCCGTCGGTGGCATGGGCACCGTGTGGGCCGGCTGGGATCTGCAGCTCGATCGAGTCGTGGCCGTGAAGTTCATGGCGGCGCGCGTCGCGCACTCGAGCCTGTTGCGCCAGCGCTTCACGCGCGAGGCCAAGGCGGCGGCCGGGCTGCGCACCCCGCACGTCGTGCAGATCTTCGACTACGGCGTCGATCTCGACCGGCCGTTCATGGTGATGGAGCTGCTCGAGGGCGAGGATCTGAACACCCGCCTCAAGCGCGTCGGCCGTCTCCCGATGCCGGAGGTCGCGCGCATCGCGGATCAGGCCGCCAAGGCCCTGCGCCGCGCCCACGAGAGCGGCGTCGTGCACCGCGACCTCAAGCCCCAGAACATCTTCCTCGCGCGCAGCGACGACGACGAGGTCGTCAAGGTGCTCGACTTCGGCATCGCCAAGATGAACGACCCGCTCGGCGAGGGAGAGTCGACGCGGACCGGGGTCGTGATGGGCTCGCCGCACTTCATGAGCCCGGAGCAGGCGCGCGGCATGCGCGACGTCGACCAGCGCAGCGATCTCTGGTCGCTCGGCGTCATCCTGTTCCGTGCCCTGACCGGCGAGCTCGTGTTCCGCGGCGAGGCGACCGGCGACGTCATCGTGCGCATCTGCTGCGACCCGCTGCCGCAGGCCTCGCTCTACGCGCCCGAGCTCGGGCCCGCGATGGACGCCTTCTTCGCACGCGCGCTGGCCCGCCCGGTCTCGGAGCGCTTCCAGACCGCGGTCGAGCTCGCCCAGGCGTTTCAGCAGGCGGTCGCCGCCACGAGCGGCGCCTCCGCGCTGGCCGGCCGCACCCAGATCGGCCACACGGGTCCGTCGCAGGCAGGCGCGGCGGTTCGCGCCGGCGCGCTGCCGCAGGCGGCCGGCGCCTGGGGCCCGGGTGGCCAGCACGAGCGCGCCCTCCATGCGCCGCCCAGCGCGGTCGCGCCGGGCGCCCCGCCCGCTTCCGGGGTGGCGCATCCGCACGCGTGGCCCGTGGCGCCCGTCGCCAGCCCGGGGCCGCCGCTCGAGCCAGGCTGGTCGTCCACATCGTCGTCGGGCACGGGGCTCGCGGCGGTGCCGGGCACCTCGCCCGGGACGCTGACCAACGCGACCGGTGAGCTCGAGGGCAGCGGCCGCCGCCGCGTCCGTCTCGCCGCGGTGATCCTCGGTGGCCTCGCGCTCACCGCGGCGACCGTCGCCGCCCTCGTCATCGTCGCCGGTGGCTCGACGCGCCCCGCGCCCGCCCCCGCGGCGACCGTGGCCGCCGCAGATCGCGCGGCGAGCGCGCGTCCCGAGCCCACGAGCGCAGTCCCCGCGCCCGAGCCACCCGAGGCGGTGCCGCCCGTCGGCACACCCGACCAGCCGGCAGAGCCCGAGCCCGCGCCCGAGGCGTCGGTCGCCGCGGCGGCCTCGAGCTCGGCCCCCGCCGTCCCGCCTCCCGGGGCGAAGTCCGGCGCCGTCGCGCCCCCGGCCGAGCCGAAGCCGCTGCCGAAGGCGAGCGCCAAGTCGCCGAGCAACTGGGGGTACTAGGGCTATTGGCTATAGCTATAGATAATAGCTATAGCCATAGCGAGGGCCAGGCCGCGACGGCCTGCGACGCGGTGGACAGGGGTAGACGGCGCCCGTCGTCCGCCCTTGCGCCCTCGCGCCTCGGCGCGAGACTTCAGCTCAGGCCCATGATGGTCAGGTGCACCCGCCGGCGCAGCCCGCGGTGGCGATGTTCCCACACGTACACCGCCTGCCACATGCCGAGCGAAAGCTCACCGCGCACCACCGGGATGACCTCGGAGGTTCGCGTGACGGCGCTGCGCGCGTGGGCCGGCATGTCGTCCGTGCCCTCGGTGTCGTGCTCCCAGCTCGCGTCCTCGGGGGCGAGCTTGTCGAACCAGCGGGCGAGGTCGCGCTGCACGGCCGGGTCCGCGTTCTCCTGGATGACGAGGCTCGCGGAGGTGTGCTCGATGAACGCCGCGCACGTGCCCGAGTGCACGCCGCTCTCCGTCACCGCCGCGACGAGCTCCGGCGTGATGTCGACGAGCGAGCGGGGCCGGGTCTCGATGGTCAGGATCTTCTGGAACACGATCATGGCTGCTCCGTCGTCGAGGTGCGAGGTCGCGTGGTTGCGCGCCCGTCAGAAGCGGCGCCTGCCGAGGTAGGCGCTCGCGGCCGGTGCCTGGCGCGCGCGCAGATCGATGCACAGCCCGACCCGCTCGAGCGCCTCGCCGAGGCGCCGCTCCCCGAAGCCGAGCTTGTCGACCTCGGGCCGCAGCGCCGCTTCGAGGGCGTTCTTGCGCTGCTCGTCGCACACGCCGGTGACGGCCGCCATCATGCGTGACACGGCGAAGCCGGGGAGCTTCTCGGCGAGCTCCGGCAGGTGGCGCGCGAACCAGTCGACGAAGCGCTCGCGCGTGTCGGGCCACACGACCGCGGAGCGCAGCACGTACATCGCGTCCTGCGCCCGGATCCCGCCCGACAGCACGAGGTCGAAGGTGCGGGTGAGCAGCACCGGGTCCGCGAAGCTGCCGAGCGCGCGCACGGCGTTGACGCGGTGCTCGGGGGACGACGCGCTCGAGAGCAGCTTCTGGAGCCCGTCGTAGCTCGCCTCCGGGCTGCCGGCGTGCGCGGCCACGCGCACCGCGATGGCGGCTGCGTCGGCGTCCACGCTGCTCGGGTTCTGCAGGTAGGCGCGGGTGCGGCTCTCGGCCTCGCGCAGCATCCAGGGGTCGGCCGTGAGCGCGCCGAGCGCCTCGAGCACCGCGTGGCGCAGGAGCCGCTCGTCCTCGCTGTCGCGCGGGCGCACGTCCCAGCCGAGGCGCTTGGCGGTGGGCAGCAGGATGGCGCTCACGTAGGCCTGGAACGCGGCGCGCGCGCCGGGCTCGACCAGCGTATCCGACACACGCGTCAGGAGCCCGATGACCTGCTCGACGACGCCGCGCTCGCGCTCGCCCTTGGCGGCGAGGAGCATGTCGAGGAGCCGCTCCGCGCCGAGCTCGCCCGCCTCGACGAGCGACCATGCGTTGCCGAGGAAGCCCACCTTGGCGCGCGCGTCGCCGCGGCTCGCCGCGCGCTCGAGCGCGCCGAGCCCCGCGCTCGGCAGCGAGAAGCGGTAGTAGCCCCGGTAGTCGGCGTTCGGGTTGATCCAGTCGGGGCAGGCCCTGCCGGCGGGCGACGACAGCACGAGCGTCGTCGACGGCTCGGCGAGCAGGCCACAGTCGCGGCCGCCGGGCTTGCCGCGCGCGTCGCCCCACTCGACGCACACCGGGATGTGCCACGTGGCCGCGTCGGTCGAGGGCTGTGGCCGGGCGGCGTAGCGGCGCTGCGACAGGGCGACCGCCGGCGGCTTGCCCGCTTCGCAGCGCAGCTCCGCGCGCACCAGCGGCACGCCGGGGCGGTCGAGGAAGGTCGTGGCCACGCTGCTCACGTCCTTGCCGCTCGCCTTGGCGAGCGCGGCGAACAGATCCTGCGCGGTCGCCGAGCCCCACTCGTGCGCCGCGAGGTACTCGCGCAGGCCGGCGCGGAACGCCTCGTCGCCGAGCCAGGCGCGCAGCATGCCGATGACGCTGGCGCCCTTGACGTAGGTGATGCCGTCGAAGGCCTCGTCGGCCTCGGCGGCGTCGCGCACCGGTTGGCGCACGGCGCGCGCCGACGAGAGCGCGTCGAGGTCCATCACGCCGTGCGTGTCGAACAGGAGCTCGAGGCCCGCACCGAGCGCGGGCTTGTAGCGGTCGGCGACCACCGTCTCCATGAAGGTCGCGAAACCCTCGTTGAGCCAGAGATCGTCCCACCACTGCATCGTGACGAGGTTGCCGAACCACTGGTGCGCGAGCTCGTGCGCGACGGTGGCCGCGAGGCGGCGCTGGGTCGCGGCCGACACCGATTTCGGGTCGGACAGCAGGATCTCCTCGCGGAAGGTGATGAGCCCGGCGTTCTCCATCGCTCCGGCGCCGAAGTTGGGCACCGCGACGAGGTCGAGCTTGTCGTAGGGGTAGGGACGCGCGAAGTAGTCGCCGAGGATGCCGAGCTCCTCGGCGGCCACCTCGAGCGCCGCACCGCCGAGGGCCGTCTTGCCCTTGGCGGCGACCAGGCGCAGCGGCACGGTGCTGCCGGGCACGGTCGGGCCCTTGCGCACCTCGAGCGGACCGACCGCGAGGGCGAGCAGGTACGTGGGCATCGGCGGCGTGGTGGCGAAGCGGTAGGTCACGTTGGGGCCGCCGCCCGGCAGCTCGGACTCGGGCCCGTTGCCGAAGGCGCGCAGGCCGCGCGGCACGGTCACGGACACGTCGAACGGCGTCTTGTAGGCCGGGTCGTCGAAGCACGGCAGCACGCGCCGCGCGTCGGCCGGCTCGAGCTGCGTGAAGGCGTACCACGCGTCGCCTTCCTTCACGCGGTAGAGCCCGGTGAGCCGGTCGGCGAGCGGCGCCGTGTACACCAGGCGCAGGCGCGCCGGGCCGGCGGGCAGGGGCCGCGGCGCGACGAGCAGCAGCTCCTCCTCCTCGGTCGTCGCCCTGGAGGCCCGGCGGGCCTTGTGGTCGAGCGCGATCCGCTCGTCGCCGACGAGCGCCTCGGCGCGGGAGATGTCGAGCTCGGCGGCGTGCAGCACCACGACGGGCGTGTCCCTGGGAAGCACGACGTCGATCACGACCTCGCCCGAGAACCGCTCGGCCGCGGGGTCGACGACGAGCGCGAGCTCGTAGCGCTTGGGCAACGCGAGGCCCGGCAGTCGCCCGCTCGGCAGCGGCTCGGGGATCGCGATGGTGAAGCTCGGGTGCACCTTCGGAGGCGGCACCGTGAGATCGGTCGACGCGGCGCACGAGAGCGCGAGCGCCGCCGCACCGATGAGCCCAGCCAGCGCCGAAACGCGAGTCATCCCGGCGACTCTGGGCGCCTGCGCACGTCGGGTCAAGGGTCATTCGGGCGGCCGCGGGCCCCCGCCGCACAGCCGTGTGCGCCGCTCAGCCGATGGCGGCGGCGATGATGATCGCCAGGCCGATGATGACGGCGCCGATCACGATGCCCAGCGCCACGTTCTGGTCCTCCTCGATCTCCTTGCGGATCGAGAAGGGCGACACCTTGGTGATGAGCCAGAAGGCGAGCGCGAAGACGACGAGCCCGATGGCCACGAAGACGAGCGACGAGAGCGCCGTCATCCCGAGATGCTCGAGGGCGGAGCCGCTCGCGCCCTCCCCCGCCGCCATCCAAAGCAGATGCGTGTTCGTCATGCGAGACCCCGTGCCGAGGCGTAGAGCCTAGGGCAGCCGGCCGCCGAAGGAAACGACCTCGCGCGCGGTGCCCCACGCGCCGGCCGTGCGCCGGGCCGCCGCGCTGCCTAGCGAAGGAGCCCGACCTCGCAGAAGAAGCGCTCGAGGTGCAGGCTCAGCAGCTCCGGGTGCTCGAGGGTCGGGTAGTGCCGGCCGCGCGGCACGATGAGGATCTCGCTCAGGGGCAGGCTGCGCGCCAGCTGCTGGGCCAGGGCCGGCGGCGTGAAGGGGTCGTGCTCGCCCGAGATCACCAGCGTGGGCACGCGCACGCTGGCGAGCATGTCGCTCGCGTCGTGCTCGGCGGCACAGAGCGCCGTGCGCAGGTACGCGGCGGCGTCGAGGTCGCGGGCGTGCGCCACGAGCTCGCGGAAGGCCAGCGGGTCCGCGGACGCCGCGACGAGCCCCACCCGGGCGACCCAGCGCGCGACGTCGCCGCGCCGGAGCACGTGCTCGAGCGCGGCGGCGGTGCGCCGCTCACCGCGCCGGGCGAGCGCGAGCAGGCCCGTCATCGCACGCGCGCTCGCCGAGCCGCGCGTGAGCGACTCGAAGGGGCGCCGGCCGGTCGAGCTCATGAGCACGAGGCAGCGCACCGCGTCGGGGCGCCGCCGGTAGGCCTCGAGCGCCACCTGCGCGCCCATGCTCCAGCCGACGACGGCGGGGCGGTCGAGGCCCTCGGCCGCGGCCACGGCGAAGAGATCGTCCACCTGCCGGTCGATGGAGCAGTCGATCTCGCGTCCGACGGCCGCGCACGGCCCGCCGGCGGCCGCTGCCTCCTCGGGCCGGATCGGGTGCAGTCCGCGAAAGTCCCAGCTGACGAAGCGCAGCCGGTCGCCCAGATAGCGCACCTGCGGCGTGAAGGCGTGGTGGCCCCCCGCGAGACCCGGGCACACGACGACGCCCGGCTTGGCGCTGCCGTCCGCCGGTACGCCACCTCGGACGGTGGTGGCGCGCGCCACGCCTGCCGCGTAGGCGCGGAGCGTCGTGCCGTCGGCGCTCTGCACGAGTCGCTGGGTCCACATCGGTGCTTCCAGAGGAGCGCGCGCGGTCGCTCGGCCGCGGCGCCGACCCGGCTACCGCGGCGGCGCGACGCGGTCGAGCCCTTTTGCACCCCGCGCGCTTCGCGCCGTCCGGCGTGGCAGCACGTTGACACTGCGGGCGTCCGGCCGCTAACGTCGGCCAAATGTCCGCGGATCGCTCTGCCGCGCCCGCGCACCGAGGCATCGATGTCGGAAGAAGACAAGCCAAAGAAGCGCAAGATCGACCTCAAGGCCCGCCTCAGCACCGTGCGCTCGGCCGCGCCGGGCGAGGCGGGCGATGCCGCCTTCCCGCCGGCGCCGCGCGGGAGCGTGCCGCCGCCGAAGGTGCTCTCCGGTCCCGGCGGCATCATGCCGCCGCCCGGGCTCATCCCGGGGCCCTTCGCGCCCGCCCCGGAGCCCGAGAAGAAGGTCAGCGCCGAGCAGCAGACCATCAAGGTCGAGGTCGGCGAGGAGATCTTCGCGGAGCGCAAGCGCTGGCGCGTGCGCGTCTTCATCGTGTCGTTCCTGACGCTCGCCGCGGGCGGCGGCGTGGGCTTCGGCCTCGGCATGACCAAGAGCAAGGGCGACGTCGCGAAGGAGGAGCGCAGCGGCGCCGCGCAGGTCGCCGTGATGGTCGAGCGCGACAAGGACGCGCTCATCGCGCTCAGCACCGCGGTCGAGGAGGCGCAGAAGCAGCTGCGCGCCGACAAGTACCCGAAGGACCTCGTCGAGACCATCAAGGGGGTCTCGATTCCCTTCGACATGACCCGCCTGCAGCCGCGCTGGCTCGCCGGCCTCGGCGACCAGGCCGGCGTCCTCTTGCGCTATGGCCAGGCCATCGAGGACGTGAAGTCCACCCGCGACAAGGTCGTCGGCCTGCTCAACATGGCGACGTTCCAGAAGGACTTCGCCGCCTACGTGGCCGACAAGGAGAAGCCCACCGTCCACTTCGCCGTGTCGTTCAACAAGAGCGACAAGGGCGCCGTGGCGGAGCTCGTCAAGGTCACGACCCCCTTCGCGGTCGGTGAGGCGTGGCCCAACACGCTCGCGCTCGTGCGCATCGACGATCAGGGCAACGAGAAGAACTACGAGGCCGAGCGCTGGGCCAAGGGCGAGATCCTCGGCGAGAAGGCGATCGGGGTACCCGTCGATCTCAACACCGTGCCGACCTGCGCGACCGAGTTCGACAAGGACCAGGCCAAGCAGTCGACGCCGCCGGCCGCCCCGCCTCCGGGCGCGCAGTGCACGACCATCCAGAGCCTCAAGCGCCAGGCGACCATCAACCTCGGCGCCATCCTCCAGGCGCTCGAGGGCAAGGGCATCCCCGGCCAGGAGGTCGAGGGGCTCATCAAGCTGAACTCCAACATCACCGCTGCGCTCGCCAAGCGCGCCGGCGAGGAGCTCATGGGCCAGGCGCGCTCGAGCGGCGGACCCGCCGCCGCGGCGACGGGCTCCGGCGGCTGACGCCCGACCGGGCGTCCTCGGTCAGCTCACGTCGCGGTCCTCGTGCCGCAGGGCCGGTGACGGCCCGGACTCCACGGCGGCGTCCGGGTCGCCGAGCGGGCGCGGCGGCTCGCGCGTGATACCCACCTGCTCCACACGCTTCTCGTCGGCGGCGCGCACCTCGAAGTGCAGGCCGTAGGCACTCAGGTGTGCGCCGACCTCGGGCACCCGGCCGAAGCGCTCGACGAGCATGCCCCCGAGCGAGTCGTACTCGCCCTCTGGATCGAGCTCCATGCCGAGGTAGCTGCCGAGGTCGTCGAGCAGCACGGAGGCGTCCGCCACGAGGTGTCCGCCCCCGACGTCGACGATGGGAGCCTCCTCTTCGGCGTCCGACTCGTCCTCGATGTCGCCGACGATCTCCTCGAGCACGTCCTCGAGCGTGACGATGCCGCTCATGCCGCCGAACTCGTTCACGACGACCGCGAGGTGCTGCCGCTTGAGCTTCATCCCGCGCAGCAGGCTCGACAGCGGCTGCGACTCCGACACGAAGTTGATGGGCGTGCGGATGAGGTCGCGCAGGGTCGGCGCGTGGAGCGCGGCGAGCGGCGGCAGCGGCGTCCGATCGGCCTCCTCGACCGAGACGACCGGGTCGGACGCCCGGCCCGCGTGCTCGGCGAGCCAGCTCTCGGCGTCGTGGGCGTCGACCGAGCCCGGCCCCACCTCGGGCAGCGCCGCGCTCGGCGGGAGCGTGCGGCCGCGCTGGATGAGCCGGAAGAGGTCCTTCGCGTAGAGGAGCCCGACGAGGTCGTCGATGCGGCCGTCGTAGACCGGGTAGCGCGAGTGCCCCGACTCGACGACGGTGCGCAGCACCTCGTCGAGCGGCGTGGCGAGCTCGATGGCCACCACCTTGGTGCGCGGCACCATCGCGTCGCGCGCCGTGAGCTCCGAGAACTCGAGCACGTTGCGGATGAGCTCGGCCGGCTCTTGCTCGAGCACGCCGCTCCTCTCGCCGTGCTCGACCATGATCTCGACCTCGGCCTCGGTCACGCGCGCGTCGGCCGAGCCGCTCGGGACCTGCCGGCGCACGACGAGCCGGCTCAGGGCGGCCGTGCTCTCCGCGAGCGGCACGAGCACGAGCTCGAGCGGGCGCAGGATGCGCGCTGCCGTCGGCACCACCCAGTCCGCCGCGCTGCGACCGAGCGCCGTCGCGGTCTCGTAGAGCGCCGCCAGCACGAGCAGCGCCGCGGCGGAGAGCCCGAGGCGCAGCGCCAGGGACGCCTCGGTCCGGAACGCCCACCAGCAGAACGAGCCGACGGCGAGCACCGAGCTGAGGAGCCTGCCGAGCAGGTAGCGGGCGTGGATCGTCCGGCGCTTGGCGGTCACCCGCAGGAGCGCCTTGCGACGCCCCTCGGTCGCCGCCTGCTGGGTCAATGCCTCGAGCCGCGCAGCCGTCAGCGAGGTCAACGCCGTGTCTGCACAGGCGAAGAGCGCGCCGATGCACGCCATCGCCGCCGCGGCGAGCAGCGGCGCGGCTATCGGTGCTTCGTCCACGTTCAAGTCCGGCTCGAATGTAGCCACCCGGGCGCCCTGGCGCAAATGCGACGCTGCGCCCCGGGGCGGGCGTGCCGGCCGCGGGTCACGCCGCGGGCAGCGAAGCGTCATAAGTATTCAGAACTAAGTTGTTTTTTGTGGATGGCCGCGCGCCATCCCGGTCAGTTTCCGGTCCCGAAGCCCCGCACGACGCGCGCGTGGGCCTCGTCGCGCTCCCCGACCGCGACGAGCTCGCCGTCGGGGCCGACCCACGCGCTCGGCCCGCCGCTCGGGGGCGGGGCGGCGAAGTCGGCGAGCTCGAGGAGCTTGCCTTGGCGCGCGCGGGGCACGCCGTCGGCCGTGAGCTCGGCCCGTGGCAAGGCGCGGAGCGCGGCCTCCGCGGTCGGGCGGAGCGCCGCGCAGAGCTCGGCGCCTGGGCGGTCGAGGGTCACGGCCTCCGCGAGCGCGAACGCGCCGCTCGCCGTGCGCCGCAGCCGGACGAGGTGCGCCGGCAGCCCGAGCGCGGCGCCGAGGTCGCGGCCGAGCGCGCGCACGTAGTAGCCCTTGCTCACCGCGAGCTCGAGCTCGAGCTCCGCGTGGTCGCCGGCGCGCCGGATGGCCGTGAGCGCGACCGTGCGCACGGCGATCTCGCGCGGTGCGAGCTCGAGCTCCGCGCCGGCGCGTGCCGCCGCGTGCGCCCGCACGCCTCCGACCTGGATGGCCGAGTAGGCGGGCGGATGCTGGCGCGTGCGGGCGCGCTCGACGTCGAGCACGGCCTCGAGCCGCGCGCGCGCCTCGTCGGGGTCCCCGAGCCACGCCGGGAGCTCGCGCACCGCGACCACCGTGCCGTCGGCGTCGAGCGTGTCGGTGCCCACGCCGAGCACGACCGTGGTCTCGTAGCGCTTGTCGTCGGCGGTGAGCCAGGGCGCGAGCTTGGTCGCCTCGCCGAGCATCACGACGAGCACGCCCGAGGCCAGCGGATCGAGCGTTCCGGCGTGGCCCACGCGCAGGCCACCGCGGCGGCGCCCGGCCCTGCCGCCGAGCTCCGCGGCGACGACGCGCCGCACGCGCGCGACGACGTCGTGGCTCGTCATGCCGGGCGGCTTGTCGACGACGAGCACGCCGTGTCCGCGCCGCGTGGCGCTGTCGTCAGGCACGGGAGGCGCCCTCCGCCCCGGCGCCCGCCGGAGCGAGCTCGAGCCGCAGCACCGGGTAGGCCTCGTGGCCGTCGACCGCGCGGAAGCCGAGCCGCTCGAACACCGACGGCACGCCGGTCCAGAGCTCCTCGTCCCGCACGGGTCCCTGGGCGCGCCGCGGCACCGCCTCGACGGCGTGCGCCCCGGTACGGCGCGCGTGCCCGACGGCGCCGGCGACGAGCGCCGCGAAGACACCGCGCCGGCGCTCGCTCGCAAGGACGAGCGCGCAGCCGATGACGAGCACGCCCGACTCTGCGGCGCGCGCACCGGAGAGGCAGGCGACGCCGCGGTAGGGGCGTCGCGTCGCGAGCTTGCCGAGCACCGCCTTCGGGGCGAGCTTGAGCCAGCCGAGGGCGCGACCGTCGGCGTCGAGGGCCACGAGGCCGGCGGCCTCGGGCGCGCCCGCGGCGAGGTCGCGCTCGAAGGCCACCCGGTTCGCGTCGGGCTCGGCGAGGCGCGCCTGCCAGGCGTTGTCGTCGCCCTCGAAGTGCCAGAAGCGGCAGTAGCAGCCGGCCGAGGCGTGCGCGGTGTCCGCGAACAGCGCCGCGAGGCACGCCCGGTGCGCGGCGCTCGCCGCGACGACCACGCACGGGGTGACGTCGCTCACGGCGCCACGATCGGCGCGGCGGGCGCGTGGACGGGCGGGCAGAGACCGCGCCCGGGCGACACGTCCTCCCACGCCGCCGCCGCCGCGAAGAGCCGCGCCTCCTCGAGCGCCGGCGCGACGAGCTGCAGCCCGACCGGGAGCCCGCTCGTGCGCCCGAGCGCGCACGGCACGCTCACGGCGCACACGCCCGCGAGGCTGGCCGGCAGCGTGTAGACGTCGGCGAGGTACATCGCGAGCGGATCGTCGAGGCGCGAGCCGAGCGGGAAGGCCACGGTCGGGGAGACCGGCGTCGCGACGAGGTCGACCTCGGCGAAGGCCGCGTCGAAGTCGCGCTTGATGAGCGCGCGCACGCGCTGCGCGCGCAGGTAGTAGGCCTCGTAGTAGCCGGCGGACAGCACGTAGGTGCCGAGCATGATGCGGCGCTTGACCTCGCGCCCGAAGCCCGCGCCGCGCGTGCGCTCGTACATCCGCCCGAGCTCGGCGCGCTCGCCCGCCCGCAGGCCGAAGCGCACGCCGTCGAAGCGCGCCAGGTTGCTCGAGGCCTCGGCCGTGGCGATCACGTAGTAGGTCGCGACCGCGTGGCGCGTGTGCGGCAGGTGCACGGGTCGGAGGACGGCGCCCTGCGCGGCGAGCGCCGCGAGCGCGGCGCGCACGTTCTCTTCGACCTCGGGGTCGAGCCCCGCCGCGAAGTACTCCTCCGGCACGCCGATGCGCAGGCCGGCGACGCCGCGCTCGCAGGCGGCGAGGTAGTCGGGCACGGGTGCCTCGAGGGAGGTCGCGTCGCGCGGATCGTGGCCCGCGACGACCGCCGTGAGCGCCGCAGCCCCGCGCACGTCGGCGGCGAAGGGGCCGACCTGATCCAGGCTCGAGGCGAACGCGATGAGGCCGTAGCGCGAGACGCGCCCGTAGCTCGGCTTGACGCCGACGACGTGCGTGAGCGCCGCCGGCTGGCGCACGGAGCCGCCGGTGTCGCTGCCGAGCGCCCCGAGCGCCATCCCGGCGGCGACCGCGACCGCGCTGCCGCCCGAGGAGCCGCCCGGGATGCGGGTCGTGTCCCACGGGTTCTTCGTGGGCCGGAAGGCGCTGTTCTCGGTCGACGAGCCCATCGCGAGCTCGTCGAGGTTCGTCTTGCCGATGAGCACCGCGTCCGCGGCGCGCAGGCGCGCGACCACCGTCGCGTCGTAGGGGGGCTGCCAGGGGTGCTCGCTCCCGTCGGGGCGCCGCTGCACGAGGATGCGCGAGCCCGCCGTGGTCGGCTGGTCGTGCGTGCAGAGCGCGTCCTTCAGCGCGATCGGCACGCCCGCGAGGGGGCCGAGCGTCTCGCCGCGCCGCCGGCGGGCATCGAGCGCGCGCGCCTCGGCCCGGGCCGCGTCGGCCGCGACGTGCAGGAAGGCCCCGAGCTCGCCGTCGAGTGCCCGGATGCGCTCGAGCGCGTGCTCGGTGAGCGCCTCGGCGCTCGTGGCGCCGCTCCGCACCGCGGCCGCGAGTGCGGTCAGGCTGGTGCTCGGGGTGGAGTCCGTCGCCCGTGCCATGTCAGCCCTCGTCCACGAAAGCCGGCACGCCG
Organism: Polyangiaceae bacterium; assembly: GCA_020848455.1. Taxonomy (GTDB): domain Bacteria; phylum Myxococcota_A; class Polyangia; order Polyangiales; family Polyangiaceae; genus JACRDA01. The sequence goes on along the minus strand of JADLAB010000251.1, from coordinate 15,604 downwards.
AAGCCGCCGCCGAGGGGGCGGGGCGCCTCGGCGAGCGCGACGGCGGGCTCGAGAGACGGCTCTTCTCGGTCGGCGCGCACGCCGAGCGTCTGCCGCCCGACGTGGGCGAGCGGCTCGACGCCGCTCGTGTCCACGGCCTCGAGCTCCTGCACGTACGCGAGGATCGCGCCGAGCTCGCGCGTCATGCGCCCGAGCTCCTCCTCCGAGAGCTCGAGCCGTGCGAGCTCCGCGATGCGCCGCACCTCGGCGGTGTCCACGGGTGCCTGGGACATGCCCGACCTCTACTACGAGCCCGGCGCGAGTGGCAGGCCTCCCGCTCGAGGCTGCGCGGGCGGCGCCCGGCGCCCCACCGCTGTATGCTGCGCCTCCGTGAAGCTCGCGACCTGGAACATCAACGGCATCAAGGCGCGCGCCGAGCGCGTGACGGCCTGGCTCGCGGCCACCGAGCCGACGGCGCTCGGCATGCAGGAGATCAAGTCCGTCGAGTCGGGCTTCCCGCGCGAGCCCTTCGAGGCGCTCGGCTATCGCGCCGCCGTGCTCGGCCAGAAGGGCTACAACGGCGTGGCCATCGTCGCCCGCGGCCGCCTCGACGAGATCGAGCTCGGCCTCGGCGACGGCGACGACGATCCGCAGGCGCGCCTCGCCGCGGCGACCCTCGACGACGGGGTGCGCTTCGTGTGCCTGTACGCGCCGAACGGCGGCGCGCTCGGCTCGGACGCCTACGCCTACAAGCTCCGCTGGTTCGAGCGGCTCGCCCGCTACCTCGAGCGCGCGCTCGCGCGCCACCCGCTCCTGTGTGTGTGCGGCGACTACAACGTGGCGCCCGGCGACCGCGACGTCTACGACCCCGAGGCGTTCCGGGGGCAGGTGCTGTGCAGCGACGAGGAGCGCGCCGCCTACGGGCGCCTGGTCGGGCTCGGCCTCGTCGATCTGTACCGCCAGCTGCACCCGGACGGCGTCGCCTACACCTGGTGGGACTACCGCATGCTCGGCTTCCCGAAGAACCACGGCCTGCGCATCGACCACGCGCTCGGCTCGCCCGCCCTCGCCGCCCGCTGCCGCGCCGTGGCGGTCGACCGCAACGCGCGCAAGGGCAAGAGCCCGAGCGACCACGCCCCGCTCGTGGTCGAGCTCGCCGCCGGGTGAGGCGCCCGGCCGACGCGCCCCGGCGCGATGGCGACCGGGCGGGAACAGTGCTACCCGGCAAGGCGTTCGGGTGAGCGTCGTGCCGGAAATCACCGTGCAGAGCCGCGCCGACCGCGGCGGCGGTTCGGCCGACGAGGGCGCGCGCCCCGTGCGTCGCCACCGCTACCGGCTGGTGGTCGCCGGAGCGGCGCTCGCGCTCGTCGTGACGACGGGTCACCGCGTGCGGAGCGACGTCGACCGCACGAGCGCGCTCGCCGAGGAGCTCGGCCTGCGCGGGCTCGTCGTGGACCGCGAGGGCGTGGCCTGGCTCGACGCCCCGCCGCTCGGCGCGCTGCGCTCGCTCGTCGCCTCGGTGCCGGTCGTCGCGCGTGCGGCGCCGGGCGAAGGCGAGCCCCACGACGTGTTCCTCGCCTATGCGCGGCTCTCGCCCGAGGGCGTCCTGCTCGACGTCGGCACCGCCTACAACCTCACCGAGACGAGCGCCGTCGACGAGGGTCGCCCCGTCACCTCGCAGGGCCTCGGCGGCGCGAGCCGACGCTTCGCGTTCGTCGAGCAGCCGCTCGTCCACGACGCGCGCCCGAACCGCATCCGGCTCTTCGACCTCGAGCGCGGCAGCTCCCTCGGCGACGAGCCGCTGACGCGGCTCGAGCGGGTGCAGATCGCGCTGACGAACCTGCAGCACACGGGCCGGTTTCGCGGTGTCGCCCGCTACACCTACACGGTCGAGCCGGCCCCGCACGCCCTGTCGCTCACGCTCGACGAGCGCGGCCTGTCGGTGACGGCCGACGACCGGCGCGGCTTCGTCGACCTCGCCGCGCCGACGGGCACGCCCGACTGGCTCGAGGCCGAGGAGTACGTCGAGACCAAGCCCGGCAACCTCGAGACCTGGAGCGCCGACCGGCTGCGCGACGTGTCGTGGATCGGCGAGGAGGGCACGCAGTACCTGAAGCAGGTGCGCCTCCGGGTGCTGTCGCTGTTCGGCAGCTCGGGCGACTTCGCGAGCAGCGAGACGGCCGAGGCGTCGATCGCGGAGGAGATCGGCGACGAGCAGGAGCTCGCGCCGGTCAAGCAGGCGGTGCCCGTCGATCCCGACATCGGCTTCCCCCCGCCGCCCCTCGAGCTCTGGGTCACGCCCGCCCTCCAGGGCGAGGGCGAGTGGAACCCGAAGACGGACGATCCCACCATCCGCACGCTGCCCGGCCTCGGGGCGGCGTTCGCGACCACGTTCATCCGCTCCGACCGGACGCGCAAGCAGAGCGTCGTCTACATCGCGCTCTGGGATCCGCGCCAGGTGGAGCTCCACACGATGGCCGGCGTCGCCGAGCCGAAGAGCGCCACGGGCGAGACGGGCGCGGGCATGGTGCCGCGCGACCCGTCGGTGCTGCGGCGCCTGGCGGCGACGTGCAACGCCGGGTTCCAGGCGGAGCACGGCGAGTTCGGGATGATGAGCGACGGGGTCATCTACCTACCGCCCAAGCCCTACGCCGCGACGGTCGGCGTGCTGCGCGACGGCAGCACCGTGCTCGGCACGTGGCCGAACGATCCCACGCTCCCCGACGACATGATGAGCTACCGGCAGAACATGACGGTGCTCGTGCAGGACGGCACCTTCAACCCGTACGGGCGCACCTGGTGGGGTGGGACGCCGCCCGACTGGGCCGACAAGACGCACACCGTGCGCACGGGCATGTGCCTCACCGCCGAGTCGTTCATCGCCTACTTCTACGGCGCCGACCTCTCGCCCGAGGCGCTCGCCCAGGCGATGATCCAGGCGCGCTGCAGCTACGGTCTCGCGCTCGACATGAACGCCGGCCACAGCGGGCTCGAGTTCTACCGCGTCGAGCCGGCGGCCGAGTTCCAGCCGCTCGGCAAGGAGCTGCGGCCGAAGCTCGAGGCCGAGGGCGACGTGCCCGACATGGAGGGCTGGAAGTTCCGCGGGCGGCGCTTCATCGCCGGCATGGGGCTCATGTACTTCCCGCGCTACATCAAGCGCGAGGCGCGCGACTACTTCTACATGCTGCTGCGCGATCTCTTGCCGGGGCCGCCGCCGCCCGGCGTCGCGGAGGGCGCGGGGTGGCGCGTGAAGGGCCTGCCGCAGCACGGCTTCCCGTACGCGCTCGCCCTCGGCGAGGCGCCGCTCGCGGGCGGCGGCACGGTGCGCCTGCTCGCGATCGATCCGCGCATGCTGACGACGAGCGCGTCGGCGGCCCAGGGTGGTCCGGCGAGCCCGAGCGTGGTCGCGGCGATCGACCCCGGCGCGGAGGGCGCGCGGGGCGAGCTCTCGCTCTGGGTCTCGCCCGACGCCTTCGCCGTCGCGCCGAGCGCGCCGGTGCCGCACGCCGTGCGGCTCCTGTCGGGGCTCGAGCCCGACAAGGCGCCCGCGAAGGTCGCGGCGGCCGCCGGCGTGCAGGACGAGCGCGGGATGCTCGTGTACGCCGAGGCCCTCGACCCCGGCGGCGCCGCGCCGAAGGCGCTCGTCGAGCTGCTCGGCGCGATGGGCGTCCGCTCGCCGCTCCTGCTCGAGCGCACCCTCGGCGTGGCGCTCGGCGGCGACACGGACCTCGCGGGGGGGCCGAAGCGGCTGCGCACGGATCCGGCGGTGGTGCATCTCTACCGCAAGGCTGCCGTGCCTGGCGGCCGCCGCGTCTTCCAGGACACCCCGATCGTTCCGATGCGCGAGTGGCATCCGCTCCAGTCGCAGCGGATCCGCTACTTCAAGAAGCCCAAGGGCGACGCCCAGTAGCGCGTCGCGAGCGACGGGGGGCGGCCCACCGCCGAGGGCCTGGTGACCCGTGCGCCGCAGAAAACCGCCGCGCGAGCCCCGTCGCCGGGCTCGGGCGGTCGGGTGACTGGCGGACCGGAGGAGATTCCGCCTATACTCCAGCCGAGAGACGATTGTGCGCTCGCCGTGGCTGGAGCACGCGCCCGCGTTCTTGGCGGTCGCCTGGGCTCGCGCCGTGGCGGGCGCGGTGTGCAAACGCCGCGAGACCACTTGCTACCCGCTCCACCCCCGATGTGCGTCGTCAGAACTCGCTCGCCGGACCGTCCGCGCGGGCACGACGTCTTCGGGGGGGCGGGAGACTGCGGCGCACCGGTGCTCGCACCGGCCGTGAGGAGCTCGAGATAGAACATGGCGGATGACAAGGGTGGCAGCGACCTCGACGTCTTCGAGGGGCTGTCCAAAAAGGGCCGCGCCGGGTCACAGAAGCCGGTACCGATCGCGCCTGCCACGCTGCGCGGGGGCATGATGGCCCCACCGCCGCCGTCCGGCCCCGTCAGCAGACCTCTGCCGCCGCCGTCCGCCAAGGGACCGGTGAGCAAGCCGCTGCCCCCGCCGCCGACCTCGACCCCGATGGGGCCCGCGAGCCGACCGCTCCCACCGCCCTCGAAGGTCCCGAGTCGCGGCAAGGAGGCGGGCGGCCCCGTTCCGCTCCCGGCTCCCACGCCGCTGCCGGCGCCGACCCCGCCCCCGAGCAAGGACGCAGCCCGCGGCAGTGGCCCCGGGCCCGCGAGCCTGCCGATCGCCCCGAGCTCCGGCGGCTCGGCTCCGGCCGTGCTGCCGAAGCCGACGCCCCCGCCGTCGCGCTCGCCCCGCATGAGCGAAGCGCCCGCCATCGCGGTCAAGGACGACGACGACAGCATCCTGCCCGGGGCTGCCACGGCCGACCTCGACTGGGACGATCAGGAGGAGTCGACGCACGTCTTCGCGGAGCAGAGCGTCGACCTCTTCCAGGGCTTCGAGGCCTCGAAGGGCCCCCGTGCGGTGCGCGTCGACGCCGACGACACCGCCAAGCGCAACGTCGGCATGGCCGCGGCGCTGCTCAAGGGCTCGGGCCGAACGGCGGCGGCCGTTCCGATGGTGGCGCCGACCCCGGCGCCCCCGCCCGTCATGGCGCAGATCCCGGCACCCGCGCCGGTGCCGCGCGAGATCCCGGCGCCGGCCCCCACGCCGCCGTCGATGCCGCGTCCGAAGGAGCCGAGCTGGCAGGCGCCCCCCGCGGCGGGCGAGGCGCGCCGTGGGCCCGTCCCCTACCTCATCGCGCTCGTCGCCCTGGTCGCGATCATCGCGGTCGTGTTCGTGGTCCTGCGCAGCGACAAGGGGGGCGGCGGAGCGCTGCGCATCGACGTCGTGTACCAGGGTGCGCCCGTCGACGTGGCCGAGGTGTACATCGAGGGGCAGCGGCGCTGCGACAACACGCCCTGCACCGTCAAGGACCTGAAGGCCGGAAAGTACAACGTCAAGGTCGTCGCCAAGGACAAGGGCTCGCGCGTCCTCGACGTGCAGATCGACAGCGGCGCCGAGACGCCCGTCACGGTCGACATCGGCGTGGCGGCCCCGGTCGGGCCCGAGAAGACGGCGCCGCCCGTCGCCTCGCAGCCGCCGCCCGCGACGGGGCCGGCGACGATCAAGCTCGCCAGCAAGCAGGGCGGGGTGAAGGTCATCATCGACGGCGTCGAGAAGACGACCCTCGAGAAGGGCAAGCCCTACGAGCTCAAGGACCTCAAGCCCGGCACGGTGAAGATCAAGCTCGTCGGGCCGAAGGAGTTCGCCGCCAAGGAGATGGAGGTCGAAGTCGCCGCGGGGGCCACGAAGGACCTCGGCGAGATCGCCCTCACGCTGCTCAAGGTGAAGGTCACCTTCGTGCTCGTGACCCCGGCCGCGGGCGTCAAGCTCACGAACGAGGACGACAACAAGAGCGAGATCCTCGACTTCAGGCTGACCCGCGACAACAAGATCGAGCGCACGCTCGACACCTCGAAGCGCTGGACGCTCGAGGCGGCCAAGAAGGGCTTCGCCGACCTCAAGGACACGCTCGCCTTCGACGACGACAAGCCCGAGAAGACGGTCAACATCGAGCTGCAGCAGGCCCCCGAGGCCCAGCCGCCGCTCGTGGGTAGCGCCGCGACGGTCGCGCCGCCGGCCTCGAGCTCGGCCAAGGCGCCGCCGCCCGCGGGCGGTGGCAAGGCGACGATCAGCATGAACTCGATCCCGCCCTCGAACGTGCTCCTCGACGGTCAGCCGCTCGGCCTCGTGCCGCAGACCAAGCAGGTCGAGCCGGGCCCGCACACCGTGACCTTCATCCACAAGACCCGCGGTCGCAAGCAGCGCACGGTGACCGTGGCCGCCGGCGAGAACAAGGCCGTCGCCGTCACCTTCAAGGAGAGCGAGGGCGGCTGACGCGGGCGCGTCGGCGAGCCGTCAGGGCTCGTCGAGCCAGGGATCCCCTCCCTCGCGCTCGGCCCACTCGAGCCAGCTCGCCGCGCACTCCGGCTCGGCGCCGTGGCCCGCGCCTGCGCAGCGCGCGGGATCGCGCGGCGGCCCGAGCAAGAGGGCGCGCGCTTTCCCGAAGAAGGGCCAGAAGCGCTGGTAGCGCGCGGAAAAGGCGCGCTCGATGGCGGGGTCGGTGCTCGCGCCGAGCGCCGCGAGCTGCGCCCGGATGTAGGCCCGCAGGCTCTCGTCCTCGGTGACGGCGAGCGCGCGCCGCAGAAAGCGCAGCGTCGCCTCGGTCTCGCCCTTCTTCCAGAGCGCCGAGGCCGCCGTGATCGCGCTCCAGCCGACCTCGGTCTTGCCGCCGCTGAGCTCGGCCGCCCGCTCGAGGAAGCGGATGCCGTCCGCGCGCCACGCCTTGGCGAGCTCGGGGTGGTCGGGCTCGAGGAAGCTCGGCGGTGCGTAGAACGACGTGTAGTAGCCAAGATCGGCCCAGAGCTCGCCGTCGAGCGGCCGAGCCGCCACACCGCGCTCGAGCACCTCGCGCGCCTTCAGCACGTCCTCGAGGGGCGGCGTCTCGACCGTGAACGTGAACAAGGTCTCGGCGAAGAGGTAGGGCCGGCGCCAGGTGGGGTCGAGGGCGTGCAGGGCGTCGTAGAATTTCCCGAGGTTGTCGAAGCGGCGGCGCGCCTCGGTGTGCAGGCCCTGCTCCACCATGACGTGCGACCAGATGAGATCCGCCACGGCCGAGTCGTAGCCGAGCGCCAGCACCTTGAGCTCGTCCGGGGGCGGCAGCACGTAGACGTCGTAGCGCTCCTTGACCTGCCGCTCGGTGGCCCAGAGGGGCGCGCGCACGAGCGCGATCGCGCCGACCGCGGCGAGGACGGCGGCGGCCGTCAGCCCGAGCTCGCGCGCCGAGGCCGCCATCACTCGATCTCGCGGTCCACGAACATGCCCGGTACGACTCGGGGCGGCTGGCCCGGCAGGCGCTCGCCGCGCACCTCGAAGGTCGAGAGCACGCCGTCGCCGTCGAGATCACCGTGCGCCGTCGCGACGAAGCGCATCGAGCCCGTCTGCGGGTCGAAGGCGCTGTCCCAGCGGAACGCGAAGTAGTGCGGCGCGTCGAAGCGGAACTTCAGCGCCTGCCAGGTCTTGTGCTCCCAGAGCTCGGGCGCGTCGCTCTCGGCCTTGCCGCGCGGCACCTCGGGCGGCGTGAGCGGCGCCGACGGCGGAAAGCTGATGTCCTGGGGCTTCTCCTCGGCGTAGACGAGGGCGTTGCGCACCAGCCGGTCGAGCCCGTCGACGGGCTCGGAGAGCTTCGACGCGGCCAGGTTGCGCACGAAGCTCGGCACGGCGACCATGAGCAGGCTGCCGCCGACCGCCACGATGGCGGCGATCTCGAGGGCGCTCCACTGCCGGGCCATCGGTGCCTACTCGAGCACGGCACGCCCCTCGGCGCCAGCCGCGCCGGGCCGCGCTCAGTCCGTCTCGTTCTCGACCCAGAGCGCGCTCGTGACGCGCACCTCGTCGTTCTCGACCACGCCGCCGCGCAGGAAGCGCGAGGGGACGCCGTTGCCGTTGAGATCGCCCTCGGCGCGCGCCACGAACCACGCGGGGGCGCCCGCGCCCGAGATCGTCCCCGACCAGTCCCCGTCGTTGAGGCTGTAGTTGTAGCGGTAGTGGATGGGGTCGCTGATGTCGAAGTGCAGGCAGCGCCAGCCGTTCAACCAGTCGCCGGTGTTGAAGTCCTGCCCCTCGGCGCTGTTCGGCTGGTATTTCTTGCAGCTCTTGACCTTGGTGAGGTCGTCGGGCACCCAGCTCGAGCTGCCGCAGAGCACGCGGTTCTTCATCTGCGAGAAGGCGCCCGGGAGCAGCACGTTGACGTCGCGCGTGCGGTCCTGGACGTAGGTCTTGACGGCGGCCTCGCAGATGAGCCGGATCTTGTCCTTGCTTTCGGCCGTGCGCGAGCTCGCCACCTGGCGCGACACGCCGTAGATGGCGAGCGCCGCGATGATGCCCACCATCGCGATGACCAGCATGACCTCGACGAGCGTGTAGCCGCGGCGCCGCGCGCCCGCCCCGCAAATGGCGCACGGCGCCCGGTCCCCTCGCGGGGCTCGAGCGCCGATGCGTGCGGAGCGAGCCGCGACTTCGGTCACTGCGTCACTCGGCCTCGTTCTCGACGTAGAGCTGGGTGTCGGTCTTGATGTCGTCGCCGCCGGCCGTCTGCCGGCCGACGCGCGCGAACGTCGAGTAGGTCACGCCGTCGCCGTTCACGTCGCCCTTGGCAGCGGCCTCGAAGTCGGTGGCCGTGATGGCGGGGATGCCAGCGATGCCCGTCCAGCTCGCGGCCTTGGTGTACATGTACTGGTAGTACGTCGGCTGGCTGTGCTCGAAGCGCAGGCACTTCCAGCCGCCGGTGGCGTCGCCGGTCTTGTAGTCGCTGCCGTCGGCGGTGTTCGGCTGGTACTTCGTACCCTTCACGGCGGTGATATTGGCCGGCACCGGCGCAGCGGCGGTCTCGCACAGCTGGTGCGAGGTGCCGGTTCCGCTCGAGCCCTCGCCGAGCGCCTCGGCCGGGGTCGCGCCGCGGCGGAAGGCCTCGATGCTGAAGCGCGTGATGGCGCCGACGCCGTCCTTCGCTTCACCCGACTTCGAGGAGCTGAGGAAGCGGCTGACGCCGTAGATGGCCAGGGCGGCCAGGATGCCGATGATCGCCACGACAATCATGAGCTCCACGAGCGTGAAGCCTCTGCGCAGTCTCGAAATCGCCTTCTTCATGGTGTCCGTCTCTCCGTTCGTGGCGGGCGGGACCGGTCGCGCCGGTCCCGCCGCCGATGATGCGGCGGCTACTCGTACTCGTTCTCCACGTACAGCTCACCGCTGAACGAGGAGGACAGGACGTAGCTGAAGACGCCGTTCTTGTTCTGGTCGCCGGCCGCCTGGACGATGAACCAGGGCTCGGTCGTCGTCGGCCATTGGGGTTTCTGGAGCGTGCTCGGTGCCGGGACCTGCTGGCCCGGTGCGCCGGCCACGACCGAGTATCCGAAGCGGGTCGGCGCGTCCGTGACGACGTTGAGCTGCTTCCAGCAGTCGTAGTTCGCGTGACCCGGGTTGTTGAAGTGGCGCGGCTTGCCGTCCGGCGCCGCCGGATACCAGTTCGTGACCGAGCCCGAGCAGTTGAGGTAGCCGAGGGTCTCGGACTTGTAGAGGGTCTGCGCGGTCCGGATCGCGCCCACGACGTCCTTGGCCTCGCCGATGAAGGACGCGCGAAAGTACTTCTGGTACCCGACGACCGCGATGGCCGCCAGGATGCCGATCATGGCTACCACTGCGAGCAGCTCGACCATCGTGAAGCCACGGCGGAGTCTCCGAGAGGTCCTTCGTCGTGTCGCCATGGTCGAACCGCCTTTCTGAAAGCACGCGCCGTGCCGGCTCGCTCCGGCACCCCGTACGCATCGTTTCCAACGGAGATCCGCGCGCCTCGCCCGCCCTCCCGCTCCGACGGCTGCACGTCGCTGACAAACTTTGTCACCGCCGGAGCAGGAAGCTGACGAATCGCGTCCACCCTGATGCTATCCGCCGCGCTCCCACCCCGCCACTTCCGCGAGGGCCCGTGGTCCGTTTCCCGATCCCAGGTGCGAGCCGCGCCCACACGGCGGCTCGCGTGAGCGGCGCCGGCTCTGGTCCGGTCGGTCGACCCGAAGGCCGGCCCGACCCGACAACTGAAAACTGAAAACTGAAAACTGAGAACTACTTCTCGCCGTCGTCCTCCGCCGAGTCGTCCTCGCTCGCCATGCCGAGCTTGGCGAGCCGGTAGCGGAGCGAGCGGAACGTGATGCCGAGGAGCTTCGCGGCGCCGGTCCTCTTGCCCCCGGCGCGGCGCATGGCCTGCTCGAGGAGCTGTCGCTCCGCCTGACCGAGCAACGCGTCGAGGTCGCACCCGCCCTCGGGCAGCTCGGCCCACCGGACCGCCGGCTCCGTGCCTCGGCCCGTGACGTGGTCGGGCAGGTCCTCGTGCGCGATGGCGGGGCCCGCGGCGAGCGCGACCGCGCGCTCCATCATGTTCTCGAGCTCGCGGATGTTGCCGGGGAAGGGGTAGTGCTCGAGCGCCCGCTGCGCGTCGGGCGTCAGGCCGCGCACCTCCTTCTGCTGCTCGGCGGCGAAGCGCGCCACGAAGCGCTCGGCCAGGCGCCGCACCGCGCCCGACCGTTCGCGCAGCGGCGGCAGCTCGATGCGGATGACGTTCAGCCGGTAGTAGAGGTCCTTGCGGAAGCGCCCGGCCTCCACGTCTTGCTCGACGTCGCGGTTCGTCGCCGCGAGCACGCGCACGTCGACGGCGATCTCGGCGGTGCTGCCGACCGGCCGCACCTTGCGCTCCTGCAGCACGCGCAGGAGCTTGACCTGCAAGAGCGGGGGCAGCTCGCCCACCTCGTCGAGCAGGAGCGTGCCGCCGTCGGCCTGCCGGAACAGGCCCGCGTGCGCGTGCGTCGCGCCGGTGAAGGAGCCCTTCTCGTGGCCGAAGAGCTCGCTCTCCATGAGCGCCTCGGGCAGGGCCCCGCAGTTGATGACGCAGAACGGGCGGCCGGCGCGGTCGCTCGCGTCGTGCAGGGCGCGCGCCACGCGCTCCTTGCCCGTGCCGCTCTCGCCCGTGATGAGCACGGTCGTGCGCGTCGGGGCGATCTTCGCCACGAGGGCGCCGATGCGCTCCATCACCGGCCCGCCCGCGAAGAGCTCGCCCTGGGGGTCGGGGCGCAGGCTGTCGAGGCGCGCGCGCAGCCGCTCGTTCTCGGCGACGATGGCGCTCTTCTCGAGCGCCTTCTGCGCGAGCGCGACCATCTCGCTCGGCGAGAAGGGCTTGGTGACGAAGTCGTAGGCGCCCTGTCGCATCGTGTCGATGGCCGCCTCGACCGTGGAGTAGGCCGTCATCACGATGACCTCGGTCTGCGGTGACTTCCGGCGCGCCGCCGCGAGCACGGCGAGGCCCGAGCCGTCCGGCATCACGAGGTCGGTGACGACGAGCGGGAAGGGCTCGTGCCGCTCGGCGATGAGCTTGCAGGCGGGCTCCACGCCGGGCACGGCCACGACGGCGTAGCCCTGGCGCTTGAACGTGATCTCGAGCACGCCGCGGATGCCCGGCTCGTCGTCCACGACGAGGACGACGGGCGGCCCGGCGCCGCCCTCGACGGCGGCCGGCTCGCGCGGCGCAGAGTCCACGGCCATGCTGCAATCTATTCCGGTCGCCGCAGGGAGGGCAACAGCTCGCCGGCGCGCGGCACGGGCACGGACGCGAGCACGCGCACGCGCTCGAGCTCGAGCGGACCGCCTCTTGTCGACACACGCCTCAGGGGGGAGCGGTGCAGGGCGCGTCTTGCGGCACGCCGTTCACGGTCTCGCGCACGATGAAGTAGGTCGACTCGCTCGCGTGCGTGCCGAGGACCTCGAACACGCTCGCCGTGTCGCAGCGCTCGGCCTCGACCGTGACGAGGTAGCTGCCGTCGGCGTCCTCGACGCCGACGATGACGCCCGTGCGCTCGTTGCGGACGAGCACCATCGCGCCGGCCGTCGCGGTGCCTCCGATGCGCCAGACGCCCGGCTCCGCCGCCGCGGTGAGGTAGTCGGGGGCCTCGGGAGGGGGCAGCGGCAGCGTCGGGCTCAGGCACGCCGCGGGACCCAGCACGCCGAGCACGCCGAGCACCCGGAGACGCCGGGCGAGCGAGGCGAGCCAGCGGAGGCGAGACATGGGAGCCACTGGGCCAGTCGGAAGCACGAACCATGCCCTAGCACAAATGCCCGATATCGGCGGGGCGCGCGCGCGCGACGGCCAACATGGTTGACTACCCTGTCAACGGCGATGACCACGTGGGGCTCCCCGGCGTCGCGGCCGGATGCTATGCCAGAGCCGCGATGCCGACGACCGAGCTCGAGAGCCGCCGATGAGCAGCGGTCCCGTCGTCGGCATCGATCTCGGCACCACCAACTCCTGCGTGGCGGTTCTCTGCGACGGCACGCCGGTCGTGATCCCCAACAAGGGTGAGCTCACGACGCCCTCGGTGGTGGCGATCACGGCGGCCGGCAAGCTGCTCGTGGGGCGCGAGGCCAAGCGCCAGGCGGTCACCAACGCCGAGCACACGGTCCACGCGCAGAAGCGCCTCATCGGGCGCCAGTGGAGCGCGCCCGAGACGCGTCGCACCGCACGCGGCGCGAGCTACGCGCTCCTGCCGGGGCCGCACGAGGACGTGCGTGTCGAGCTGCGCGGGCGCGCCTTCTCGCTGCCCGAGCTCTCCGCGCTCATCCTGCAGCAGCTGAAGCTCGCGGCCGAGACCCACCTCGGCGTGCCCGTCGATCGCGCCGTCGTCACGGTGCCGGCCTACTTCAACGACCACCAGCGGCAGGCGACGCGCGACGCCGGCGCGATCGCGGGGCTCGACGTCCTGCGGATCATCAACGAGCCGACCGCTGCCGCCCTGGCGTTCGGCTTCGGGCGGCGCGTCGACAAGTGCATCGCGATCTACGACCTCGGGGGCGGCACCTTCGACATCTCGGTCGTGCGCGTGCGCGGCGCCGACTGCGAGGTGCTCGCCACCGGCGGCGACAGCTTCCTCGGCGGGGAGGACTTCGACGAGCGCGTGGTGGACGCGCTCATCGAGGGCTTCGCGGTCGAGCACGGCATCGATCTGCGCGCCGACCGCACGGCGCTGCAGCGCCTGAAGGAGAGCGCCGAGGGGGTGAAGCGCGCCCTGTCGACGGCCCTCGAGGCCGAGGTGGATCTGCCGCTCGTCGCGACGCGCGCGAGCGGCGAGGGGCTGCACCTCCGGCGCACCTTCGCGCGCCAGGCCTTCGAGGAGCTCACGAAGGATCTCGTCGAGCGCACCCTCGTGTGCTGCGAGGAAGTCCTGGGCGAGGCGGGGCTCGCCCCCTCGGCCATCGACGAGGTGGTGCTGGTGGGCGGCATGAGTCGCATGCCGCGCATCGACGCCGCGGTGCGGAGCTTCTTTCGCCGCGCGCCCTCGAGCGCCGTCCACCCCGACGAGGCCGTGGCCCTCGGCGCCGCGATCCACGCCGCGGCGCTCGGCACGGCGGCCGCGTCCGGCGCCACGCCAGGTGTGCGGCTGCGCGACGTGACCTCGCAGGCCATCGGGCTCATGGATGCCTACGAGCGCTTCGACGAGCTCATCGCCAAGAACACGCCCGTGCCGGCGAGCCGCACGGAGCTGTTCACCACGAGCTACGACGACCAGGAGCACATGCAGTTCGTGGTGCTGCAGGGCGGACGGCCGCGCGCCGCGGACAACGAGCGGCTCGGCGAGCTCGCCCTCGAGGGCTTGCGGCGCGGACGGGCCGGCGAGCACGCCGTCGAGGTCACGTTCACGGTCGACGAGGAGGGGATCGTCAAGGTGAGCGCCCGCGATCGCGACACCGGGCGGGAGCAGTCGCTGCGCGTCGTGGCCAAGAGCGGCCTCACGCGCGAGGAGGTGCGCGCGATGGCCGAGGCGTCCGGGCGGCGCGCGACCGAGACGAGGCGCAACGATGACGAGGCGGCCCTGTTCCAGAAGGCCGAGAAGCTCGCCTACGACGTCGAGCGCCTGGTGGGCTCGCTGCGCGACAAGCTGCGCCGCGACCCACTCGTGATCGAGGCCGTGTCGCTCGTGCAGATGCTGCGCGCGGCGCTCCAGGCGCGGGACGGCGCGGACGTGACGATGACGCTCATGACCCTCGACAACCTGAGACCGGAGCTCGAGGCGCTCGTCCGGCGCTGACGCCGCCGGGGGCCCGGGGCCGGGCGTCTCAGGCGCCCGCGCGCAGCACCGGCAGGGTGCGCCCCCGCGCGCGTGTGCCGGCGGGGCGGTCGCGCGGCTCGACGGACACGAGCCCCGCCGCGAGGTCGTAGTCGGTCGCCTGCGTGACGCGCGCCCGCACGAGGTCTCCGGCGCGCGGGGGCGCGTCGAGCTCGGCGCCACCCGACAGGAACACCTGGCCGTCGATCTCCGGCGCCTGGCCGCGGTGCCGGCCGACGAGCACGAGCTCGTGCTCCTCGCTCGCGCCCTCGACCAGCACCTCGAGCTCGCGCCCCACGAAGGCGGCGTTCTTGCGCGCGGCGATGCGCCGTCCGATGGCCATCAGGCGGCGCCAGCGGTTGGCGGCGACGAGCGCCGGGACCTTGGCGTCGAGCGCGTGACTCGCCGCGCTCTCCTCGTCCGAGTAGCGGAAGACGCCGAGGTGCTCGAACTCGGCCGCGCGCACGAAGTCGCACAGCTCCTCGAACTCGGCGGCGCTCTCGCCCGGGTGGCCGACGATGAACGCCGTCCGGAAGGTGAGGCCGGGGACCTTCTGCCGGAGCTCGTCGACGAGGCGGCGCAGGCGCGCGCCCCCGTGGCCGCGGCGCATGCGGCGCAGCATGGCGTCGGCGGCGTGCTGCAGCGGCATGTCGACGTAGGGAAGGACACGCGGGTGGTGGGCGACGAGCTCGACGAGCTCGGGATCGAGCTTCTCGGGGTAGAGGTAGAAGAGGCGCACCCAGCGCACGCCCGGCACGTCGGCCACGCGCCGGACGAGCGGCGCGAGGCGGGCCTCGGCGCTCGCGCCGCCGGGCAGATCGCGGCCGTAGGCGACGGTGTCCTGGGACACGAGGTTCACCTCGCGCACGCCCCGCGCCGTGAGCTCCTCGACCTCGCGCACCACGTCGTCCGGCGTGCGCGAGCGCTGCTTGCCGCGGAGCTCGGGGATGACGCAGAACGCGCAGGTGCGGTTGCAGCCCTCGGCGAGCTTCACCCAGGCCGAGCCGACGCGCCCGGAGAGCGCGCGCGGGTCGCTGGCGCGCACCACCCAGTCGGCCGGGTGACCGACGAGCATGCGCTCGGCCCGGCCGCGCAGCACCTCGCCAAGCTTCAGCATGTCGCTCGAGCCGAGGAAGTGGTCGACCTCGGGCATGCCGGCGGCGAGCTCCTCCGGGTAGCGCTGCGACAAGCAGCCGGCCACGACCAGCTTCGTGCAGCGCCCGGCGCGCCGGTGCTCGGCCATCTCGAGGATCGTGTCGACCGACTCCTTCTTCGCCGCGCCGATGAAGCCGCAGGTGTTGACGACGATGACCTCGGCGCGCGCCGGATCGTCCACGTGCTCGTAGCGCGCGTCGGCGGCCACGCCGAGCATGACCTCGCTGTCGACCCGGTTCTTGGGGCAGCCGAGGCTCACGAAGTGGATGGTCGGTCGCGGGCGCTTCATCGCGGCCATCATTCACCAGCCGGGCAC
>JADLAB010000250.1 GCA_020848455.1 Polyangiaceae bacterium | reverse complement strand
GGCTCGCGGCGCTCGGCCTCGGCGTGCTCGCGATGGCGCTCCGGCGCCGGCGGCGCGCGGCCTAGCTCGAGAGGGGCCGAGGAGCCGACCGAGGGGTCGAGGCCCGAGACAGCTCGGCCCCTTGACCCCTCGGCCGCGTCGCCGCTAGTCCCTTCGCATGCCGCTGCCGCGCATCCAGGCCTTCGAGTTAAACGACCTCGCGAGCGCACCGACGGCTCTGCGCGAGGGGGTCGTCGAGACCCTGAGCCGCGCGCTCCGGTGGGGCCGGATGACGAGCGGGCTCGTCGCGCGCTTCGAGGACTTCCTCGCGGCGAGCGGCGCCACGGAGGTGCTCGATCTGTGCGCCGGCGCCGCGGGCCCCGCCGCGATCCTGGCCGCGGAAATCGCGCGCCGCGGCGCGCGCCCGCCACGCTTCTGGCTCACGGATCTGTTTCCCCGGCGCGAGGCCTGGGAGGAGGCCCGGCGCGCGCACCCCGACAGCATCGACTTCGTGCCCGATCCGGTCGACGCGACCGCGATCGCGCCGGAGCTCGCCGCGGGCCGTGCCCGGGTCATCATCAACGCCTTCCACCACTTCCCGCCCGAGCTCGCGCGCGCGATCGTGGCGGACGCGGCGCGGAGCTCGCGCGGCCTGTTCATCGCGGAGGCCTTCGAGCGCAACCCGCTCGCCTTCGCGAACTTCGCGCCCGCCGGGCTCGCCGCGCTCCTCGCGAACCCCCTGCTCGCCCACCGGCAGCGGCTCGCGAAGGCCCTCCTCACCTGGGCGACGCCGATCATGCTCGCCGCCGGCGTGTGGGACGGGCTCGTCAGCACGCTGCGCGTCTACACCGAGTCGGAGCTCCACGACATGGCCGCCGAGGCCGCGCCGGGGTGGCGCTTCACGTACGGCACCTACCGCTTTCCCCCCTTCGGCAAGGGGTACTACTTCTACGGCGTGCCGGCCGACCCGAGGGCGTAGTCCCCATGCCCAGGAGACGACCACGGAGACGCGGAGACACGAAGCGCTGAACGGAGCCGGCAGGATTCACGGACTCCTGCAGGTCACGCTCCGTGGCTCGGTGCCTCCGTGGTTCCGCTCGTTCCGCTTCGGGCGGAGCAAGCCGTGTCACAGATCGATCGGGTGGATCTGGAACCCGGAGCAGGCGTTCGAGCCCTCGAGCCGGCTCTGCACCAGGCGCGCGTCGCGCGCGGCGCACACGACGAAGCGGCGCGGGCGTCCCTCGGGATCGGCCGGGATCCCGTGGAAGCCCATCTTCTCGGCCTGCTCGGCGGTCATGACCGAGGCCGCGGTCGTCTCGAGCACCTCGTCGGAGAGCAGCGCCTCGCCCTCGTGTCCCGGGGTCACGAGCACCTCGAACATGACGAAGCCCGAGGCCTCGCCGGCGCGCGGACCGGGCGTGCTCACAGGTGGTGGACCTGGAAGCCGGAGCAGGCGTTCGAGCCCTCGAGGCGATTGGCGATGAGGCGCAGATCGCTCTCGAGGCACACGATGAACTTCCGCGTGACGCCCTTCTGGTTCGGCGGCAGCGCGGGCAGGTGACTCTGCTCGGCGAGCGTCTGGGCCTCTGCCTCGGTCATCTCGGCAGCCGCCGTCTCGTTGATCACGCCATCCGAGAGGAGCGTCTCGCTCTCGTGCCCCGGCGCCACGAACACCTCGAACATGCAGTTCATGGCGCGATCGTCCCCCGACATGGCTGCGGGGACAAGCCGCAAGTCGCGGCCCGCTGCACGGTCACCCGGAGGCGACGACCGCGATGACGATCACGACCACCACGACGGCCACGAGGCCGAGGACGATCGGCAGCTTCGAGCGCGGGCGAGGCATGTCGAGGCTCGCGGGCCCGGGCGCGACGAGCGGCGGCGCGGCGGGCCTGGCGAAGGGGTTCGGGGCCTCGACGTAGGCGGGCGTCGCGGCCTGCGGGCCCGGGGCGCCTGGACCGGACCCCACCGCGGCGGGGGGAAACGCACCCGAGGTGCCCGAGGTCGCCGGGGGGCGGTAGGCGCCCGAAGCGCCCGGGTTCTGGGGCGGGGCACCGGGGGCCGCGCCCGCGCCCGGTGGAGCGAAGACGCCCGAGGCACCCGCAGCCGGCGCCGCACCGCCGGCCGGCGGCGCGTAGACGCCCGACGCTCCGGCACCGCCCGCGGGCGGCGCGTAGACACCCGAGGCGCCCGCCCCGGCCGGCGGCGCGAACGCGCCCGACGCACCGGGGCTGCCCGGCGGCGCGAAAGCGCCCGAGGACCCCGCACTCTGCGCGGGCGCGCCGCCCGCCGCGGCCGGCGGCGCGAACACGCCCGAGAGCCCGGGCGTCGAGGGCGAGCTGGCGCGTGCCGCGGCGAGCTGCGGTGGCACGAACATGCCCGAGGCCTGGATGTCGAGCAGGGCCGCCGACTCGGCCGAGCCCCGCCCGATGGCGTGTTGCCAGGCGTCGCTCATCTGGTGCGCGGACTCGAAGCGGCGGCGCGCGTCGAGGTGGAAGGCCTTGCGGAACCACTGATCGACGGCCGGCGGCAGGCCGCGCCGCAGCTCGGACGGCAGCGTGAAGATGCCGCTCCGGATGGCCGTCAGCACCATGCTGAGCTTGTCGCCACTGAAGGGCAGGGCGAGCGTGAGCGCCATGTAGGCGAGCGCCGCCACGGCCCAGAGGTCGGCCTTGCGATCGACGCTCATGGCGCTGATGATCTGCTCGGGGCTCATGAACTCGGCCGAGCCGAGCATCGTGCCCGCCGCGGTGAGCTTGGCCTTGCCCGGCGCCGTCGCCGCCTTGGCGAGCCCGAAGTCGAGCACCTTGACGTGCAGGCGCTCGGGCGGGTCGATGAGGAAGATGTTCTCGCCCTTGAGGTCGCGGTGGACCATGTTCTGGGCGTGGACGGGCTCGAGCGCCTCGGCGATTTGCCAGAGGAGCGTGCCGACCTCCTCGACGCTCATCCACTTGCCGGTGCGCTCGAGCCGCTTGACCAGGCTCTCGCCCTTCAGGAACTCCATCACGATGTAGGGCGTGCCGTCCGGCAGCTTGCCCTTCGTGAAGATGCGCACGACGTGCGGGCTCTGGATCGAGCCGAGTACCGTGGCCTCGCGCTCGAAGCGCTCGAGCACGCTCGGGTCGCGGCGCGCGAGATCGCGGTGCACGAACTTCACCGCCACCTCGGTCTGGGTCGCGATGTGCTCGCCCACCCAGACGGCGCCCATGCCGCCCTCCTCGAGCAGGCGCACGAGCCGCACCTCCGTGCCGATGAGGGCGCCGGGAGCTAGCTCCACGAGCCACCCCGCTGCACCGTCCGAACCTCGAGCCAATCGACGCGTCGCATGTCGGCGAAGGCGCACCTTACATGCGCGGGCGGCGCGGCGAAATGCATCTCGCGTCGCGTCACGCACCGACCGTCACGCGGGCACTGGGTGGGCCTTGACCCGGGATCCACCCCGCCACTAAGGTCTGCCCGCATCCCCTGACCCGACCGGCGGCTCGCCCGCAGGCGCGGCCGGGGATGTGCGGCGGCAGCTGCCGCCGGTCGTCCCAGTCGGTTCCCCGATGGCGCTCGCGCGCACCCGGGCCACGGCCCGGAGCGCATCTCGTGCGGCGCGCCCTCCCGAGGCCCGAGAGCATCTGCGCACCCCCACCCACGGGTCTGAAACCGCTTGGGGGGATCCGAGCTCATGCCCGAATACTCAGGTCCCGTAACCCACGTCGAGCTGGCGCCCATCCCGCTGTGGCTCATCGCGCTCCTGCCGTTCGTCGGCGCGGCGCTCAACGCCGTCTTCGGCCGCAAGCTGCAGGCCTGGAAGGGCGCGCGCTCGCTCGAGCAGCGCTGGCACATCGGCAGCTTCGGCGTCACGGCGGTCGCCGTCGGCGCGATGGCCGGGGCCTTCGCGCTCGCCCTCGTCAACTTCGTCGCGCTGTGGCAGCTCCCGCCCGAGCACCGCTACCTCTACAGCCACGCCTGGCAGATGGTGCGCATCGGCTCGCTCGAGGTGAGCTTCGCCTTCGCGATGGACCCCTTGAGCGCCGTGATGACGCTCGTCATCACCGGCGTCGGCGGGCTCATCCACGTCTACGCCGCGGCCTACATGCAGAAGGAGCCGTCGTACTGGCGCTTCTTCACCTATCTCAACCTGTTCGTGTTCGCGATGCTGCTGCTCGTCCTCGGCGACGGCCTCATCGTCATGTTCTTCGGCTGGGAAGGCGTCGGGCTCTGCAGCTACCTGCTCATCGGCTTCTGGTACAAGGACTACAAGAAGGCGACGGCGGGCATGAAGGCCTTCGTCGTGAACCGCGTCGGCGACTTCGGCGTGGTGTGCGGCATGGCGCTCCTGTTCTGGGGCCTCGGGGGCAAGTGGTTCTCGGACGGCGACTACCTGCCGGACACGGGCCCGCGCTTCGTCGCGGTGAGCGCGGAGGCAGGCGCCGAGCACGAGGGCGAGGGCGCCGCGACCGCCGAGCACGCGCGCGCCGAGGCGCCCGAGGCGGAGCCGGCGGCCTCGCCGCAGCAGAAGCCGAAGGTCGTCACCGACCCGGACGCGATCCGGGCGCGGCTCGGCAAGACGGCGCTCCTCAGCTTCACGAGCCACCCGGGGGCGAAGCTCTACCTCGGCGTGTCGACGGTGGAGCAGATCGAGGGCCAGCGCTTCGAGGACTGCCGCTCCCTGCCCGCCTGGCGCACCAACACGGACGACGACCCGGCGATCTCGCCGCGCTGCGTGGCCACCTCGCCCTTCGTCAACAAGCGCATCCCTGCCGGCGTCACCACGATCGCCATCGTCCCGGGCGAGGGCGCGGGCCTCGGCACCGAGGGCTCGCTCGTGCGCGTGCGCGTCTCCGGCGGCGAGGAGCTCACGCTCGTGCCCATCGGCTCGACGCTCACCTTCCGCGAGATCCACGACCAGCTCGTCATCCGCGACGGCGAGGGGCGCGCGACCGTGCGCGAGGGCTTCCTCGGCAAGAAGGTCTGGGGTGTCGCGCTCGTGACGCTCATCTGCCTGTTCCTGTTCGTCGGCGCGACGGGCAAGAGCGCGCAGATCCCGCTCTACACCTGGCTCCCGGACGCCATGGCCGGCCCCACGCCGGTCTCGGCGCTCATCCACGCCGCCACCATGGTCACGGCCGGCGTGTACATGATCGCGCGGCTCAACTTCCTGTTCTCGATGAGCACCTTCGCGTCGGGCGTCGTCGCCTTCGTCGGCGCTCTGACGGCCCTGTTCGCCGCGACGATCGGCTTCTTCCAGTACGACATCAAGAAGGTGCTCGCCTACAGCACGGTGAGCCAGCTCGGCTTCATGTTCATCGGCGTCGGCGTCGGCGCCTACTGGGCGGGCGTGTTCCACCTGATGACGCACGCCTTCTTCAAGGCCTGCCTGTTCCTCGGCTCCGGCTCGGTCATCCACGGCATGCACGCGGTGGAGCACGACGAGGTCGCCGTCCAGGACATGCGCAACATGGGAGGGCTCGGCCGGCGCATGCGCTGGACCGCCCGCACCTATTTCGTGGCCTGCCTGGCCATCACCGCCGCGCCGATCCCCTTCTTCGCGGGCTTCTGGTCGAAGGACGAGATCCTGTGGCAGGCCTTCAACACCGGCCAGACGGGGCGCATCCCCGGCATGCTGATCTACGGCATGGGGCTCGTGGCGGCGCTCTGCACCTCGTTCTACATGTGGCGCAGCTACTTCCTCACGTTCACGGGCAAGCACGCCAGGCCCGAGATCGAGACGAAGGTGCACGAGTCCCCGGGAGCCATCACGGGCGTGCTCGTCACGCTCGCGCTGCTGTCCACCGTGGCCGGCGCCGTGTTCGGGCTCTCGGGGCACTTCCTCGGCCAGCACGCCGAGCCGGTGCTCGAGCACTGGCTGCACCCGGTCACGGCGCACGCCGAGGTCGCCAAGCACCACGGCTCGCTCGCGCTCGAGTACGGGCTCATGGCCCTCAGTGTGGGCGGCGCCCTCGCCTCCTTCTTCCTCGCGTGGCGCAACTACGGCCCCAAGCGCCGTGCGGACTGGGCGGAGCGCGAGGCGCGCTTGCCGCTCTTCAAGATCCTCCACCACAAGTACTACGTCGACGAGATCTACCAGGCGACCGTGGTGCGCGCCTTCATGGCCCTGCGCCTGTGGCTCGCCGAGCTCGACCGCTGGATCGTGGACGGCCTCGTGAACGCGGCGGGCGTCGCGACCCGGCTGTTCTCGTGGATCGCGGGCGCGGTCGACAGCCACGTGGTCGACGGCGCGGTCAACGTGGTGGCGGAGGGCACGTTGAAGGCGGGGGGCAAGCTGCGCACGCTGCAGACGGGCCGCGTGCAGAACTACGTCTACGGCGTCCTCGGCGGCATCGTGCTGCTCGCCGTCCTGCAGTACTTCCTCGGCTGAAGGCTCCAACCTGCCTCGCGCCCGACGAGTCACCACCCATGTTCCAACGCACCGTTCGCATGGCACGCACCTTCGCCCGCTACCGCTTGTTCGTGGCGCTCCTCGCGCTCGCCGCCACCGCGCTCGGCGCCGGCAGCGCGCGGGCCGCCGGAGCCGAGGGCCGAGGCCGCATCGAGCTCGGCCCCACGAGCGGCGGGCGCGGCTCGATCGACCTCGTGGCCCAGGGCGAGGACTACCAGGGCGCCTTCGAGGTGCGGAACGTGGGCGACGGACCGCTCACGGTGACGCGCATCGCCACGCGCACCTCGGCCGAGGACCCGCGCATGCCCCCGGGCGTGGGGCTCGGGCAGCACCCCGTCCCCTTCGTGCTCGAGCCGGGCGAGACGACCGAGGTCACGGTGCGCTGGGCGCCCGCCGCGGCGCGCGCGCGCGAGCTCTACGGCCACGTGCTCGTCGAGTCCGACGCCGTGCGCGAGGACGGCAGCCCGCGCCTCCAGCCCGCCGCCGTCGGCCTGCGCGCCGAGCGCCCCCTCGGCCTCGGGCCCTTCGACTGGATCGGGCGGCACATCCTCACCATCATGACCTTCCTGCCGCTGCTAGGCGTCATCGCGATCTTCATCGCGCACCTGCTCGGCTACAAGAAGGACAAGTACCTGCGCCTGATGACCGTGGTCCTCATGGGCCTCGAGGTGCTGCTGGCGGCGTGGCTCTACTACAAGTTCGACTCGCGCATGCTGCGCAGCGACGGCAACGACGGCTTTCAGTTCGTCGACCGCGTCGTGTGGGTGCGCTCGCTCAACGTCGAGTACTTCGTGGGCGTCGACGGCATCAGCATCACCATGGTGCTGCTCACGGCGCTCATCTCCTTCGTGGGCGCCATCGCGAGCTACAGCGTCGACAAGCAGCTCAAGGGCTACTTCGCGATGTACAACCTGCTCGTCGTCGGCATGATGGGCACCTTCGTCGCCCTCGACCTCCTGCTCTTCTTCGTGTTCTGGGAGGTGATGCTGTTGCCGATGTACTTCCTCATCGGCATCTGGGGCGGCCCGCGGCGGCAGTACGCGGCGATCAAGTTCTTCGTCTACACCCTGGCGGGCAGCGTGTTCATGCTGCTCGGCTTCATCTTCTTCTACCTGAACAGCGACCCGACCTACATGGTCGACGGGCAGGCGGTGACGCGCATCTTCGCGATCCCCGAGCTGCAGCGCGTGGCCTGGCTCTCGAAGGGTCTGCTGATCCTCGGGATGAGCGCGGTCAAGGTCGTGTGGGTGTGGCTCTTCGTGGCCTTCGCCATCAAGATCCCGATGTTCCCGTTCCACACCTGGTTGCCGGACGCGCACGTCGAGGCGCCGACCGCGATCAGCGTGATCCTGGCCGGCGTGCTCCTGAAGATGGGCACCTACGGCATCCTGCGGATGAACTTCGCGCTCCTGCCCGAGGCGACGCGCTGGGCGGCGCCGGCGATGGCGATCTTTGGCGTCATCAACATCATCTACGGCGCCTTCTGCGCCATGGCGCAGAAGGACCTGAAGAAGCTCGTCGCCTACTCCTCGGTGAGCCACATGGGCTTCACGCTCCTGGCGCTGGGGGCACTGACACCGCAGGGCATCGAGGCGTGCCTCGTGCAGATGTTCAACCACGGGCTCATCACCGGGATGCTCTTCACCCTGGTGGGGGTCGTGTACGACCGCGTGCACACGCGCGACCTCGACAAGTTCGGCGGGCTCGCGCAGGAGATGCCGCTCTACTCCGCCTTCGTGGGCTTCGCCTTCATGGCCTCGCTGGGCCTGCCCGGCCTGTCGGGCTTCTGGGGCGAGGCGATGACCTTCATCGGGTCCTTCCCGCGCTACCGGCTGCTGGTCGTGATCGCCGCGACCGGCGTCATCGTGACGGCCGCCTACCACCTGTGGGCGCTGCAGCGCATGTTCCTCGGGAAATTCCGCGAGGAGTGGCGCACGAACAAGTACCTCGAGCCTCACGGCGGGCGCTTCCCGGAGATCAACGGGCGCGAGATGTTCAGCCTGGCGCCCCTCGCCATCCTGGTGCTGGTGCTCGGCTTCTGGCCGCGACCGCTGCTCCGGCTCATCGATCAGGGCGCGCTGCAGATGCACCGCATGATCGACACGGGCAGCGTCGCACCGGTCGCGGCGCTGCCGGCCGGGAGCGAGCCGACGGTGCTCGCCGCGACCAGCGACGACAGCGACGGCGAGGCGGCACGCTGATGCGCACAGCTCGAGGAGCCTGACCGGTGAAGCCGCTCGACAACATCCAGAGCCTCGGCTACTTCGCCGCCGAGTTCGCGCTCGTGGGCGCGATGGTGCTCGTGATCGTCTGGGACCTCTTCGTCAAGAACCACCGGACGAAGGTGCTCGGGGCGCTCGCGCTCACGCTGGCGGCGCTCGGCGTCTCGGCGAGCATGGCCGGGCTCGGGCTCGCAGCGGGCACGAGCGAGACGCTGTTCGGCGGCCTGTTGGCCTACGACCGCTTCTCGAACCTGTTCCGCATCCTGTTCGCGTTCGTGACGGCCGTGGCCCTCCTGTTCGCCCTGCCGAGCTCGCTCGCCCGACCCAAGCGCGAGGGGCGCAACGCGGCCGAGATGCACATGCTCATGCTGGCGGTGACGCTCGGCATGAACCTCATGGCGGCGAGCCGCAGCCTGCTCATGATCTACGTCTCGCTCGAGCTCGTGAGCGTGCTCTCCTTCGTGCTCGCGGGCTTCAAGCTCGGCGACAAGAAGTCGAGCGAAGGCGCGCTCAAGTACGTCATCTACGGCGGGGTCGCCTCGGGCGTGATGCTGTACGGCATGAGCTGGGTGTACGGGCTCACGAGCTCGCTCGACCTCGGCGAGATCGCCGTGGCCGTGCACAAGCTCACGGTGGCCCAGGGCAAGGTGCCCGAGCCCCTGTTCCTCGGCGTGATCTGCATGCTCGCGGGCATGGGCTACAAGGTGAGCGCCGCGCCGTTCCACATGTGGACGCCCGACGTGTACGAGGGCGCGCCGACCCCGGTCACGGCCTTCCTGTCGGTCGGTCCCAAGGCCGCCGGCTTCGCGCTGCTCCTGCGCTTCTTCTCCGACGCGCTCGGCGCCGACCGGGCCGGGTGGCTGCTCGGCAGCGACGTGCAGGCGCCGTGGACCATCGTGGCCGGTTGCCTCGCGATGGCGACCATGACGGTCGGGAACCTGAGCGCGCTCAACCAGGACAACGTCAAGCGCATGCTCGCCTACTCGAGCATCGCCCACGCCGGCTACATGCTGCTCGGCTTCGCGGTGTTCGACGGCCCGGGCACGACCGCCATCGGCTTTTACGTGTTCGCGTACTGCTTCATGAACCTCGGGGCCTTCCTCGTGGTCATGGCCGTGGCCGAGGCGAACGGCGGCAACGAGACGCTCGCGGCCTTCCGCGGGCTCGGCAAGCGCGCGCCGGTCCTGGCGCTCGCGATGGCGATCTTCCTAGTCTCGCTCGCCGGGGTGCCGCCGATGGCGGGCTTCGTCGGCAAGTTCTACCTGTTCTCGGCGCTGGTCGGCGTCGGGGACACCTGGAGCTGGGTGCTGGCCGTCGTCGGCGTGCTCAACAGCCTCGTGTCCTTGTTCTTCTACGCGCGCGTGGCCCGGGCGATGTACCTCACCGAGCCCGAGTCCACCGAGCCCGTCAAGGTGAGCCGCGTGCACGGGGTCGCGACCTTCGCGCTCGTACTGCCGACCATCGCGCTCGGCGTGTACTGGGCGCCGGTGTACGATTTCGTGCAGGGCTCGCTCGCCATGGTGCACTCGCGCTGAAGGCGGGGCCGCGGGCCTCGGCCAACCGCTAACGGCTAACGGCTATGGGCAAGGTGGAGCTCACGCGCGGCGGCCTCCGCATCGGCGACGAGGTGGTGCCGCTCTACGCGGGCAGCGTGCACTACTGGCACCTCGACCGCCGCCACTGGCGCGCCTGCCTCGAGGCGGTGCGGGCCATGGGCCTGCGCCTCGTCGACACCTACGTGCCGTGGGGCGTGCACGAGGTCGCGCCCGGCGAGCTCGACCTCGGCGCCAAGAACGAGCGCCACGACGTGGCCGCGTTCCTGCGCCTGGCCGAGGAGGTCGGCCTGTACGCCATCGTGCGGCCGGGACCGCACATCAACGCGGAGCTCACCTACTTCGGGCTGCCCGAGCGCATCGTGTGGGACAAGGACTGCCAGGCCCGGAGCCCGCGCGGCAACCCGGTCGTGCTGCCGGTCCTGCCGAAGTTCTTCCCCGTGCCGAGCTACGCGAGCGACGCCTTCCACGACGAGACGGCGCGCTACTTCCGCCTGCTCGGCCCGGCGCTCGCGCCGCTCGTCTACCCGGCGGGGCCCATCGTGCTCGTCCAGATCGACAACGAGGGCGCGCTCTACTTCCGGGACGGCGCCTACGACCAGGACTACCACCCCGACGCCGTCGCACAGTATCGCGCCTTCCTGCGCCGGAAGTACGGCACGCTCGAGGCGCTGCAGGTCGCGTACGGACCGCTCGCGGGGGCCGCCGCCGCCACGGCCGAGGCCGACGCGGGGGTGGTCGCCGCGACGGCGCCGGTCGGGCCGGGCCCCGCGGTCCCGGCCGCCGGCAGCGCCGCGGGGGTCGCGAGCGCGCTCGAGGACAAGCTGACGCCGCCGCGCGAGCTGCGCTTCGCCGACGCGGTACCGCCGTCCGAGCTCACGCACGGCGACGCGCAGAGCCTCGCGCGCCACATCGACTGGGCCGAGTTCCAGGAGGAGCTCCTGGCGCACGCGCTCGAGCGCTTCGCGGGCGCGCTCGTCGCCGCCGGCATCGACGGCGTGCCGACCATGCACAACCTGCCTCCGGCGCAGGATCGGACGCCGCTCAACGCCGCACGCCTCGGCCGGGCCGTGTCGCTCGTCGGGCTCGACTACTACGGGCGCGCGTCGAGCCACGCGCTCGCCACCATCGCGCGGCGCACGAGCGAGCTCGCCGTGCGCTCGGACGGGCTCGCGGTGCCCGCCTACGCCTGCGAGATGGGCGCGGGCTTCCCGCCGTACTTCCCGCCGCTCAGCGAGCGCGACAGCGAGTTCACGCTGCTCGCGGCGCTCGCCTACGGCCTGCGCGGCTTCAACCTCTACATGACCGTCGAGCGCGACCGCTGGATCGGCGCGCCCGTCGATCCGCGCGGGCGCGAGCGGACCTTCGCGCTCTTCTTCCGCAAGCTCACGGCGGCGCTCGAGCGCGTCGACTTCACGAGCCTCGTGCGGCCCGCGCCGGTGCGCATCCTCGTGCCCCGCGCCGAGCGGCGCCTGGCGCGCGTGACGCACGCCTTCGGGCCGGTGTCGCCGGCGCTGCTCGCGGTGCTCGGCGCCGGGCCGCGCGAGGGCTGCCGCGAGGACGACCTCGGCTTCGGGCATCCCATCGCCATCGAGGCCGATGCCTTCGCGCGCGCCTTCGAGGAGTCGCTCGACGCGCGCGGCGTCCCGTGGGCCTTCGTCTCCGGCGAGGACCGCGACGTCTCGCTCGCCGGCGCGCGCTGGATCGTGTGCGCCACGAGCGGCGGCATGAACCGGACCCTGCGCGAGCGGCTCGCCGCGGCACAGGCCGGCGGCGCGCGCCTCACCATCGGCCCCCAGCCCCCCGCCTACGACGGGACGATGCGGCCCTTCGAGGGCCCCGACCCGCTCGCGGGCCGCCACGACCTCCTGGCGTTCTCCGGTCCCGCCGCCGTCGACGATGCGGTGTCGCGCGCCATGCGCGAGCTCGAGCTCTCCGGCCACGCCTGCGACCCCGACACGGTGCGCGCCTCGGCCCACACCGACGCCGCGGGAAAGCTGCGGGTCCTGTTCGTGCTGAACCCCGAGGAGCGCGATCTGGTCGCGCGCGTCTCGGCGCCCGACGGGAGCTACGCCGATCTGCTCGAGGGCACGAGCCTCCGGGCCCGCGCCGGCACGCTCGAGGTGCGCCTCCTGCCCCGCAGCGTGCGCATGCTCGCCTACGAGGGCGCGAGCGCGAGCACCGGCGATTCGTCCCGACCGCCCGACGTCCCTTGACCCGCCGGCCGCACCCTGCGAGGTTCGACGTCGTGGGGGATCAGCCGTCACAGCCCAGCGTCGCCGAGCTCCAGGGCCGGCGCCTGTCCGTCGGCATCGCGCTCACGACCGATCCGCACACCACGCGCGGCCTGCTCACGCAGCTCTGCCTCGCGCTCGCCGACGCGACGGGCATGGAGGTCGAGCCGACGGGCGTCCTCCACTACCAGACCTTGCTCGACGGCGTGGCGCAGGGCGAGCTCGATCTCGTGTGGCTGCCGCCGATCCCGGCCCTGCGCGCCGCGGCCGCCGGCCAGATCGTGCCGCTCGCCCTGCCGGTGCGGCGCGGTGCCTCGGCCTACTCCACCGCCCTGTTCACGCGCCCGGACGCGCCGTGGCGCACCGTGGCCGACCTCGTCGGCGTGCACGCCGCATGGGCCGACCGGCAGAGCGCGGCCGGCTACCTCATCATCCGTGCGCACCTTCGCGCGCTCGGGGTCGATCTCGCGCGCGCCTTCACGAAGGAGTCCTTCGTCGGCACCCACGACGCGGTCGCCCGCGCGGTGCTCGAGGGTCGCGCCGACGTGGGCGCGAGCTTCGCGTACTTCCAGGCCGACGACACGCAGCTCGTGCAGCGCGCCGGCTGGGGCGACGCGAAGGTGCACATCATCACGCAGGCCGGCCCCATCCCGAGCGATCTGGTCGCCGCCAGCACGCGCCTGCCGGCGCTCGTGACGCGCCTCGTGCAGGCGGCGCTCGTCGACGGGCAGAACGTCGCGCTGATGCGCGCCGCCAAGGCGCTGCTCGGGGCCGACGGCTTCGTCGCCCCGCGCCACGAGCACCTCGAGCCCCTGCGCGCGCTGCTCGCCGGGCTCGAGGGCGACGCGCGCGGCTCGGCCTCGATCCTGCCGCCGCCCATGCCGGCCGGTCACGATCCGGACGATCTCGAGTGAACGCGCGGCGCCGCGGGCGCCTCAGCGCGTGCAGGCCGGCATCGACAGGCACGGCATCGGGTGCGCCATCTGCCAGTCGCTCTCGAGCTCTCCGTAGCGCTTCTCCGCAGCCTCCCCGCGCGGCGCGAGCTCGGCGCTCACGGCGGCGTCGATCGCTGCGGCGCGCGCCACGCGGTACGCCACCACCGCAAGCGCCTGCTCGTGATACGCGTGCTTCTCCGGCGCGGCGTCCGGACACGGCGGCACCCGGTAGCGGCCGAACGGCGGGTCGGCCGCCTTGCGTGCGTCCACGAGCGCGCGCCACCTGGCGAGGCACGACGCGTCGAGCACGCTGCAGCCGCGCGGCACGAGGGCGTCGGCCCGATCGAAGCCGGCGACCGTGCGCGCGAGCTCCTGCTCGAGCGCGGCATAGCGCTCGCGCATCTCGGGGCTCGCGTCGGGCGGCACGACGATCTTCGGGATGGCCGCGCTCGGCGTCGGGCTCGAGGCCGTGGCGCTCGGCTCGGGCAGGGCGGTGCTGGGCTCGGGCGCCGCGCTCGGCGACACGCTCGGCACCATCACCGAGGGCGCGGGGCCGCTCGCGGTCGCGGTGCCACCGAGCGGGGCCGCGGTCTCGCGGCACGCGCCGAGCGTGGCGAGGGCCGAGCCGAGCAGGGCCGTGCGCCGGGCGAGGATCGTGCGGCGCGCGGCGCGGGTCGCGAGATCTGCGGGGGTGTGCATGGCGGGCATGTTCCCTCGCGCGTCGCGGGGTGGCAACTGCGCGCCGGGCGCTTGCCGTATACTGCAGCGACCGATGCGGACCGAACGGGTGTGTCGCGAGCTCGGCGTCGCGCCGGGCGACGGCGCCATCGCCCTGCTCGAGGGGTGGCTCGACGCCCTGCGGAGCTGGAACCGGAAGATCGACCTCACCGCGGCGCGCGGTGACGACGAGTTCACCGACCTCATGCTGGCCGACGCGGCGCTCCTGTCCCTGCACCTGCCGCACCCGCCGGACGACCCTGGCGCGCCCGCGGCGCCCGTGCGGGTGGTGGACGTGGGCACGGGGGCCGGCGCGCCCGGGCTCGCGCTCGCCATCCTGCGACCCGACTTACGGATGTGCCTCGTGGAGCCCTTGCAGAAGCGCGTCGCCTTCCTGCGCTTCGTGTGCGGCAAGCTCGGGCTCGAGGCGCCGCGGGTCGAGGTGGTCGCCGGGCGGGCGGAGGGCCTCGGAGCCCGGCGCTTCGACGTCGCCGTGTCGCGCGCCACGCTCGCCCCGGAGGCGTGGCTCGCCCTCGGGGCGACCCTCGCCCCGGAGGTCTGGGTGCTCCTCGCGCGCGAGGCGCCACCCGAGGCGCCGGGGATGCGCCTCGTCGACGACCTCGGCTACCGCTGGCCGCTCACGGGCGCCGTGCGCCGGGCCGTGCGGTACCGCTCGACCGCCGCCTGAGCCCCACCCTGGGCGCGCCTCCTCCGAACTTGGCCGCACGCGCGGGGGCGTGGGAACTACGCGGGGCATGAGCCCGAGTCGCGCGCGCCACCTGTCCGAGAGCCCCGCCGCGCCCGAGAGCGAGCTCTTGCTCCTGCGACGCCTCGCGAGCGAGCGCGCGCTCGGCCGCAAGGAGCGCCCGACCACGGTGCACCTGCTCGCCGTCCTGTGCGGCCGCGAGGGCCCGGCCCAGGAGCTGCTCGCGGCGCGCCGCCTCGACGAGGCGACGCTGCTCAAGGCCGGCCGCACCTTCGACGAGCAGCTCTCGGATCCCATCGGGCGCGCGCTCTCGGCGGCGCGCGTGCTCGGGCGCCGCACCGGCGTGCCGGCCGCGCGCGCTCCGCAGCGGGGCGTGCAGGCGGGCGCGCTCCACGTGCTCATCGCGCTCCTGTCCGACCGGCAGCTCGCCGCGTACCGCGCGCTCGCGCAGTGCGGCGTCGACATCGCCCGGCTGCGCGCCGAGTCCATCGAGCACGCGCACGGCCGCCCGGCCGCGACGCACGACGACTCGCGCCTCGCCGAGCTCGTCGCCGTGCCGGCCCGGAGCAGCGCTCGACCCACCCCGGGCCCCGCGAGCTCGCGCCGGCCGACCGCCACGGCCGTGGCGCTCACGCCGCAGCCCGCGAGCGACGCCCGCTCCGCTACCACGCGCTCCCCCGCGCCGCCCGCCGCCGAGGCCGTGCCGCTCGTCGCGAGCGCGGCCCACGCCCGCGAGGCGAGCCCGCGCGACCCGTCCGACCCGCACGCGCCCGCCGCGCACCCGTCTGCGCCACCCATCGTGGTCGCGAGCACCTCGACCCTCGCCCGGAGCCACGGGAGCGCCGTGGCGGTGCCCCTGTCCGAGCTCGCGCGGAGCCGGCTGCCTGAGGGGCGCGGGCGCGGGCGCCGTTCCCCGACGGCCGCGCTCGCCGACCCGCGCGCGCTCGAGCTCGATGCGAGCACGCAGCCGCTCCTGCACGCGCTCGGCCGCAACCTCACGCTCGCCGCCGCCACGGGCGAGGCCGACGCCGTCGTCGGGCGCGACGCCGAGATCGAGCGGGTGCTCGACGTGCTCGCCAAGCGCCACGCGCACAATCCGCTGCTCGTCGGGCCGGCCGGCGTCGGCAAGACGAGCGTCGCGCGCGGGCTCGCGGCGCGCCTAGCCGAGGAGACGCCGACGCCGCGCGTCCTCGTCGAGCTGTCGCCCGCGGCCCTGCTCGCGGGCACGCAGGGGCGCGGCGCGCTCGCCGAGCGCCTCGCGGCCGTGGTCGAGGAGGTGCAGAGGAGCGCCGGGCGCGTCGTGCTCTTCATCGACGATCTCGACGAGCTCGTGGCGGGCGGCGCGGACGAGGTCGCCGGCGAGCTCAAGACCGCCCTCGCGTCGGGCGCCTTCGCCCTCGTGGGTGCGACGACCCCGGCGGGCCACCGGCGCGCCATCGAGAGCGACGCCGCGCTCTGCCGGCGCTTCAGCGTCATCGACGTCGAGGAGCCCGACGTCACGAGCGCCTGCGCCATGCTGCGGGCCGCGGCCGAGGGCCTCGAGCGCCACCACGGGCTCGGCTACCCGGAGGCGCTGCTCCGCTCGGCGAGCGAGTGGTCCGCGCGCTTCGTCACCGGGCGGGCCCTGCCCGACAAGGCGGTCGCCGTGCTCGATCTGGCCGGGGCGCGCGCCCGGCGCGCGCTCGACCGCGCGACCCCGCCCGCGTCGGGGAGCTCCCGCGCCCGCCCGCGCGCGGTCTCGGACGCCGACGTCGCGGCGGTCGTGTCCGAGATGAGCGGCGTACCGGTCGAGCGGCTGCTCGAGACCGACGGCGAGCGCATGCTGCGGCTCGAGCGCGAGCTCGGGCGGCGCGTCATCGGCCACGCCGACGCCCTCGGCCGCATCGCCCGCATCCTGCGCCGCAACGCCGCGGGCCTGCGCGGCGCGCGCCCCATCGGCAGCTTTCTCCTGCTCGGCCCGACGGGCGTCGGCAAGACCGAGACGGCCAAGGCGATCGCGGAAGCGCTCTTCCACAGCGCGGACGCGATGACGCGCATCGATCTGTCCGAGTACGCCGAGAGCCACGCGCTCGCGCGCCTCATCGGCGCGCCGCCGGGCTACGTGGGGCACGAGGCGGGCGGCGCGCTCACCGAGGCCGTGCGGCGCCGCCCCTACCAGGTCGTGCTGCTCGACGAGATCGAGAAGGCCCACCGCGACGTGCTCGAGACCTTCCTCCAGGTGCTCGACGAGGGCCGCCTCACCGACGGGCGCGGTCGCAGCGTGGACTTCAAGAGCACGGTCATCGTGCTCACCTCGAACCTCGGCGCGGGCGAGATGCGCGCCGCGCGGCACGAGAAGCGCGTGGGCTTCGGCGCCGTGCGCCCCGTGACGAGCGAGCCCGGCGACGACGGCCCCGAGGCGACCGAGCGCCAGCGCAAGATCGCCCTCGACGCGGCGCGCGCCGCCCTGCCCCCCGAGCTCTACAACCGCCTCGACGAGGTGCTCGTCTACCGCGCGCTCGCCCACGCCGACGTCGCGACCATCGCCGACAAGCTCCTCGCGGAGCTCGCCGCCCGCCTCGGCGAGCGAGCGATCGAGCTCGAGATCGGCGCGGGCGTCGTCGACGCGCTCCTCGCCGCCGGCGGATTCGATCCGGAGCTCGGCGCCCGGCCCATGCGCCGCACCATCGCGCGCCTCGTCGAGGCCCCGCTCGCGGAGCTCATCCTGCAAGGGCGGCTCGGCCGCGGCTCGACGGCGAGCGTGCGGGTCGTCGCGGGCGAGATCGCCGTCGGCGCGGGCGCGTAGGCGGCGCTCTCACTCGATTTCGAAGAGCCTTCGTGGCAGGCCCGATTGCCGGATGATCGACAGCAGGGTTCCGATCCGGAGCTCCGCGTGATCCGGGACAGGGACCGTGATCGTGGTCGTGGCGCTT
The DNA here is from genome assembly GCA_020848455.1 of Polyangiaceae bacterium. Classification (GTDB taxonomy): domain Bacteria; phylum Myxococcota_A; class Polyangia; order Polyangiales; family Polyangiaceae; genus JACRDA01. The sequence goes on along the minus strand of JADLAB010000250.1, from coordinate 1,295 downwards.
CGGCGCTGCATCACGATGTGGCTGCCGCGCCGGCGCACCTGGGCGAAACCCTGGGCCAGCAGAACCGCGCAGACCTCTCGCCCGGAGAGGGTGCGCAGTCTACCCAACGGCAACCTCGACCCGCGTGACGAAGACCTCGCTGCGGAGCCGGCTCTCGACCTCCGACGGATCGGCCGTCTCGAAGAACAGCTCGAGCGCTTCCACGAGATTCTGGCGCGCTGTCTCGACCGAATCACCTTGACTGGCAACGTCGAGCTCCGGGCACAGGGCAACGTAGCCGTCGCCTTCGCGCTCGATGATCGCCGTGAGCTGATGCGTCCGCTTCATCGTGACACCGCTTCCGGTCGTTGTTCGCACGCTGCTCGGTCCGATGGTCACGCGGTCGTCGCCGCGCCGTCGTCCCAGCTTAGCACGGGCGCGACGCTCTTCCTCGCTTGCGGGACGGGCTGAGCCTTGCGTCCTCTGCGAGACCCCGCGCCGCACATCGACTAACCTGCTCGTCGAGGGCGATGACGTCGCGACGCCGCAGTCACCGGATTCGCACGGTCGAAACCTGCGCTGTGGCGCTCGGTCTCGCGCTCGTCGCGCCGTGTCTCGCGAGTGGGCTCGCGCAGGCTGGCGACCCGCCGCGCGGGCTCGACGAGGCCGCCGCCGAGGTGCTTCGGCGCGGGGACCACCAGACCGAGCTCGGCACCGAGGACGGCGCGCTCGCGTGGCCCGGCGACACGCGCGGGGGCGAAGGACTGCCGGTCGGCGTGGGCGTGGGCGGTTCGCGCTCGAAGCCGGGCCAAAAGGCCCGCGAGCCCGGCGAGGCCCGGCGCGAGCCCGCCGAGCGCCCGAGCGCCCGCGAGCCCGCCGAGCGCCCGAGCCCGAGCGCCCGCGAGCCCACCGCGAAGAGGCAGCCGCCGGACAAAGACCCCGACGCCGAAGAGGACTCGCGGCGGGCGCATGAGCCCGAGCGCGACAGCGAGCCCGCCCCGCCCGAGAAGCCGGCCCGGGATCCTGCCGGGCGAGAGGCCTCGGGCGCGCGCACGGTCGCGGTGACGCTCTTCGCGCTCCTCGGGGGCGTGCTCGGGGTCGCGCTCGCCTCCGCGCTCTGGCAGGGCTGGCGGCGCCGCCAGAAGCCGATCCCGACGGCCGTCGCGTCCGGCGAGCTCGCGGCCGTCGGCGGGACCACCGAGGCCGAGGCCGCGCTCGACCCCATCGAGGCGCTCGCGCAGGCAGGGCAGTTCGCAGAGGCGGTGCATGCGCTCCTGCGCGCGGCGACGGCACGCCTGTCGGCCACCGAGCGGCTC